>JAUMAF010000001.1:0-4967 GCA_032117045.1 Pirellulales bacterium
TAGTAATCGCGGGTCAGCATACCGCGGTGAATGTGTTCCTGAGCCTTGTACACACCGCCCGTCAAGCCACGAAAGTGGGGGGCATCCGAAGTCGCCGAGGTAACCGCAAGGAGCCAGGCGCCTAAGATGAACTCTGCGATTGGGACTAAGTCGTAACAAGGTAGCCGTAGGGGAACCTGCGGCTGGATCACCTCCTTTCTAAAGGAAACCGCCAAATCGGCGCCGGTTCATCCGGCGTTTCGAGGAGGCCATCAGCGAGGCGATCGAGGGTTCGCAAGATCCGTCGGTCTGCCGGTGCTGAATGTGGAGGCGATCGTGTTGCCAGCCAAAAGAGATCGGCCGATGGCCGGGGAGACCCGGTGATCGGCAAGGCTGCCGGATCGAAGAAGATCACGTGACCCGCCTGGGGCTGTCGAGCCCCAGGCGGGTTTTTTGTTGCGCGGGCGGTTCGTAAACTCAAGGAGTGGATTTCTCGCGGACCCCCTAGGTTTGGGATGGCAGGCGATGCGTGCGATACGGGGCTTTCTCGTCTCCTGGATCGTGGCGATTCCGATCGTGGCCACTGCCGCGGATCGGGCGTGGGAGTTCCAGGGTGACTTCGTGTCGCTCAAGCCGGGTAATTCCGCCGTCGCGATCTTCCAGTTGCCCGACAAGACGCGGATCGAAGTGCCGCTCGCGGCGCTCTCGGAGGCGGATCGCACCGCGATTCGGGAGGCAATGGAATCAGGCGGGCCTGCAGTCGCCACCGAGGCCGTGACGGCTCGTGGCCCTCTGGGAAAGAGCGTCACGTTGGTGGTGCCCGCAGCCATCAAGGCCGTGGAGACCGACGCGATCTGGTGTCGCGATGCGGCCGACGCGGTGCTGGTGTACGAGCTGTACCTGGCCGGCGATGCCCTGTCTGCGGCCGAGCGATCCGCCGCCGAGGCGAGGCTGAAGGATTGGAGAAAGCTGGCGGCCGAAAAACGCGTGCGGCAGGGCGTGGAATGGGTGACGCCCGAAGCCCGTGCCGAGGCCCGGCGCACGACCGACGAGATGCTGCAACATGCGCTGCAGTTGCTGAAACTGGGCAACACGAAGCTCGCCGAGGCCGAACTCGAGAAGGCGAGCCGCCTCGATCCCGAGGATGGGCGGGGCGAGTTCATTCTCGGTTTGGCCTATGCGTTGACCGGCAGCACGCCGAATGCCGTCGAGCATTTCACGGATGCGTTGCGCCGCGACCCCGAGGATCCGTGGATCGTCAGCAATCTGGCGGTCTGCGAGTTCATGTCCGGCCGCTATGGCGGCCTGGCAGGCCGATTTCGCGAGATTCTCGACATCATGCCCGATGCCCAGTTGGTCGCCGACAACCTGGGCGTCGCGATCGTCAACGGCGGGGCGGCGAAGCCGAAGATGCCGGATCGCATCGTCGGCGACCTCAACGACCTGTATCGTCAGGTCGTGCAGATGCTCAAGCTCAAGGCGGTCGAAAACGTCGGGGGGCGCAAACTCGCGTTCGTGACCCCCTACGGCAAGGCCTGCACCGCGGGGCCAGCGAACTCGCTCCCGGCCCTTCTGGAGCCGCCCCGTGAGTGGGTGGTCGGCGGTCGTGCGGCGAGCGGAGTCGTCATCGCCGCCGGGCGGGTGCTGACGACCCGCAGGGTGCTGGAGGACTTGGGTGATGTGTGGATCGAGGATCCGGCGATCCCCGGCCGCCGGCTGCCGGCGATCGAGATGGCGTCGCTCGAGGATCCGCCGGTGACGCTCCTGAAGTGCGACGAACTCGCAACGGCACCCCTGCCCGTGGCCGCCGCGATGCCGGCGGCCGGAGTGGAGGTGCTCGCCGCCATCCGCGTCGGTGGTCCTTTGTCCGGCGCGAAGGCCGAGGTGATGCAGGGGAAGATCGTCTCGCCAGCACGGCCGGATATCGGCGGCCGGTTCGTCCATTCCGCGGCCGTCTCGCGGGGGCCAGGCGGAGGGCCGATTGTCGATGCTACCGGGCGGCTGGTGGGCCTCGTCGCCCATGCGCCGCGGGCCGATGCAATCGGCAACATGCGGGGTCTCGGGATTCCGGTGGATCGAATCTGGCCGCTCCTGAAGGAGCAACTTGCAGATCTCCAAGCGGCGCAGGCGCCGGCCTCGACGTCGCCGCGAGAGGTGATCGCGGACCAACTTCCAGCCTCCACGGTCCGGGTGGTGTCTG
Organism: Pirellulales bacterium; assembly: GCA_032117045.1. Taxonomy (GTDB): domain Bacteria; phylum Planctomycetota; class Planctomycetia; order Pirellulales; family UBA1268; genus QWPN01. Next base: position 2,180 of record JAUMAF010000001.1, read on the forward strand.
TCGAAAAGCGGGTCAAACCGAGGGCGGAATAGCGGTGGCCGTGGCGGCCCTTCCGCCAGGCAGTCGAAACGCTACGATTCTGCGGTATGAGTCGTCCGCAAATCATTTCCGGAGTCGTGCCGCCGTCGGTCGCCGAGGCGACCGTGATGACGGTCTGGCCGTCCGTGGCCTCCACGGGCCTCGGGCAGGCGCTCGGAAGGCTGTACCGCATCAAGGGCGGCTTCGGGCCGATCTCCGTCGGCAGGCTCGCCCTGCTGGCGACGATCCCGGTTGGCCTGGCGCTCTACCTCTCGATGCGGCTGCCGTGGGCCTTCCGCCGCTACCGGCTCACGAATCGCCGGGTGGCGATCGAGCGGGGCGTGAATCCGCGGGTGGAGCAGTTCGTGGATCTCGACCGGTTCGACGCCATCGACCTCGTCGTCAAGCCGGGGCAGGAATGGTACGCGGCAGGGGATCTCGTCTTCCGCCGCGGCCCGATCGAGACGCTCCGCCTGCCGGGCGTGAGTCGGCCCGAGTCGTTCCGTCGCGTATGCCTCGAGACGCGGCAAGCCTACGTGAGCGTGGCCGCCGCGCGACCGGAGCCGGTCGGCGCGGCCTGACATCCGGGGCATCCGCAGCCGCGGACATGGCCCGGCTTCTCAGTCGTGATGTAGCTCGGGGAACTCCCCGCGGGCTAGGAACTCGGCGACGAGGTCGGCCGTGTCCTGGCGGAAGAGCAGGCCCGTGTGCCAGGTGGGCAGCGTGACGTGGGCGTGCGGCACCACCGGCCGCGTGCTCTCCTCGGAGACGAGCGCATCGTGGGCCGCCGCGATGACGCCGATCTCCACGCCTTCGGGCATGGGCAGCGAGTTGACGAGGCTGTCGGGCGCCGTGGAGAGTTCGGCCACCGGCTTCAGGAACCGGCCGAACATGCCCGCCGTCGCCGTGGCCACGAACGAGCCGCGGTTCGGGGGCGCGAGCATCACCAGCCGGCCGAGTTTTCGCGGTCGGTAGCGGTCGAGCGCCGCCCGGGCCACGATGCCGCCCATGCTGTGCGTCACCACGTGCACGGTCCCGACCGTGGGGTCGGCGTCGATCGACTCAAGTTCACGGGCGAACCGCTCCGCGTGCACGAGGAGCGAGCACTGCATGTTCCAATAGCCCCACGGTCGCGGCCGGAAACCGCGGTGGCGGAGCCGCCGGGCCAGCGCGGCGAGGAGAAACTTGTTGGCCAGGTAGCCGTGGACGAGCGACACGCAGGCCGCGGGAGACGTGTCCATGGGCCTCACGCCGGCGGCCCGGGCCGGGCGGGCATGGCGGGCCGCTGCGGGGCGGGGCAGCAGTCGAGCGGGCACACGTCGTGATTGGCGGGCAGGCGGCCGATCGCCACCCGCTCCGGCAAACTCCAGGCCCGCTCCGCGATCAGGTCGCGGACCATCGCCACGAACTCGGGCGCCGTGCCTACCGTGGCGGCGCGGGCCATCGTGACGCCGAGTTCCTGGCACAGGTCGGCCGCCTCCGTGTCGAGGTCGTAGAGCACCTCCATGTGATCGGAGATGAAGCCGATCGGGGCCACGACCACCTGCCGGCCGCCGCGGGCGTGCAGTTCGCGGATCGCGTCGCAGATGTCGGGCTCGAGCCACGGCTGCGTCGGCGGGCCGCTGCGGCTCTGCCAGACGAGCCGCCAGTTCGCCGCGCCCGCCGCCTCCGCCACGAGCCGGCACGACTCCTCGAGCTGGGCCACGTAGCGGCAGCCGTCGGCCATCGACGTGGGGATGCTGTGGGCCGTGAACAGCACGGGCACCTGCGGTCGGTCAGAAGCGGGAAAGGCCTCGAGCGCCCGGCGGACGTTGGCCGCCATCGGCCCCACGAAGCCCGGGTGGTTGAAGAACACGCGGATCTTGTCGACCTGCGGGGCCCGGTCGCCGAGCGGAGCCAGGGCGGCGGCGATGTTCTCGCGGTATTGCCGGCAGCCCGAGTAGCTGCTGAACGCGCTCGTCACGAAGGCGATCGCCCGCTTCACGCCGGCATCGGCCATCTCGCGAAGCGTGTCGGTGAGCAGCGGATGCCAGTTGCGATTGCCCCAGTAGACCGGCAGTTTGGGCCCGCGGCGGTCGAGTTCCGTCCGCAGGGCCGCCAGCAGGGCGAGGTTCTGCTCGTTGATCGGGCTCTTGCCGCCGAAGTGCTGGTAGTGCTCGGCCACCTCGAGCATCCGCTCCCTCGGCACGTTGCGGCCGCGGAGCACGTTCTCCAGGAACGGGATGACGTCGTCGGGCCCGTCCGGACCGCCGAACGAGACGAGGAGCACGGCGTCGTAGGCGGAGGCTGGATTCATGGGAGAGAAAGATTGACCCCACGGGGATTCGAACCCCGGTTACCGCCGTGAAAGGGCGATGTCCTAGGCCTCTAGACGATGGGGCCGAAGCTGCCGGACGGCCGGCCGCAACGCGAACATCAAACTACCTGCGCATGACCAGCAGCAAAAGGGGAACCGCATGTCGACGGCAGCCGCAACACCCATGCCGCGCCCGCCAAAGGGCCGCCGAGCGTCAGGACGCGGCCGGATCGATCGGCTCGGAGGCGTCGTCGGCTGCGGCGGTCGCAGCCGGGAGATCGGCGGTTTCGCCCCGGGCGATCGCCTCGAACACCTCGCGCCGGTGCACGGGCACGTCCTTCGGAGCCTCGACGCCGAGTCGCACCTTGTCGCCACGGATCTCCACCACGACGATCGTGATGTCGTTGTTGATGACGATGCTTTCGTCTTTTTTCCGCGACAGAACCAGCATGGCCCATTCCTTGGCGGTGCTGA
>JAUMAF010000002.1:0-11894 GCA_032117045.1 Pirellulales bacterium
GAGCAGCGCTGCCACGAGCTCCAGCTTCATCCGCTCGCCGAGCGAAAGCTCGCGAACCGGCTGGAGGATCAGCCGCCGCACGTCCAACATGTCCACGAGCTCGTCCCGCGTCCGCTCGAAGCGAACGGGGTCGATACGATAGATCTCCTGATGGAGTCGAAAGCTTTCGGCCGCCGGCAGATCCCACCAGAGCTGGTTCCGCTGGCCCATGACGAGCGCGAACCGGCGACGGAAGTCGTCGGCCCGTTCCCAGGGCACGTGGCCGAGCACGCGGGCCGTGCCCCGGGAGGGCGTGATGATGCCCGAAAGGAGTTTCAGGAGCGTGGTCTTGCCCGCCCCGTTGGGACCAAGGAGCGCCACAAACTCACCGCGGCCGACGGTCAGGTCGACCCCCTTCACGGCCTGCACGATCCGGCTCGTGCGGTGAAAGAGCGACCGGACGCTCGCCGCCAGGCCCTCGGGCTTGTCATAGACGCGATACTCCTTGGCGAGCCCCTCCACGCAGATCACCGGATCGGAAATTGCCGACGTCGCGCTGGGATCGGAGTTGTGCATGCGGCGAGTATAGGGGAAAACCATGCCTTCCCCGCTGGAGTTCGGCGAACATGTTCCGCATCGGCCTCGGTCACGACACGCACCGCCTCGGTCCCGGCGACGGACTCATGATCGGTGGCGCTCGCATCCCCCACGATCGCGCGGCCATCGGCCACAGCGACGCTGATGTCCTTCTGCACGCCATCACCGACGCGCTGCTCGGCGCCGCCGGGATCGGTGACATTGGCGAAATGTTTCCCGACACCGATCCGGCCAACAAGGGGCGGGATTCGGCCGACATGCTGCGTCGAGCGGCGAGCCGCGTGGCCGAGGCGGGCTGGCGGATCGTGAATCTGGATTGCGTGATTTTCGCCCAGCGGCCCAAAATCCTTCCGCACCGTCCCGCCATCCGGCGGCGGATCGCGGAGATCCTCGGCATCGACGAGACCGCGGTCTGGCTAAAGGCGAAAACGGGCGAGGGCATCGGCCCGATCGGCGAGGAGCTCGCGATCGCGGCCGAATGTGTCGCGCTCGTGGAACGGGCGTGAGACCACTACCAGGCACAAGCGGAGGCCAGATGGCAACGGCGGAAACACATGCGGCGCACGCGCTGCCTGCGATCGAGGTCTACAGCACGCTGACACGGGCGAAGTCGCCGCTGGTCACCGTGAAGCCGGGAGCGGTGGGGATGTATCTCTGCGGACCCACGGTCTACAAGCCGAGCCACATCGGTCACATGGTCGGGCCGGTGATTTTCGACACGGTCAAACGGCACCTCGTCTACTCGGGCTGGAAAGTCACCTGGGTCGTCAACATCACCGACGTCGACGACAAAATCATCGCCGAAAGCGCTGCCCGCGGCACGACGATGGCGAAGCTCGCCGAGGAGATGACGGCCGATTATCTCGAGAACCTCGCGGTGCTGGGAGTGACCGGCATCGACGAGATGCCAAAAGCCACGGAGCACATTGGCACGATCATCGCCTTCATCGAGGGACTGATCGTGAAGGGATCTGCCTATGCCAGCGACGGCGATGTCTACTTCGACGTCACCAAAGACGCCGATTACGGCAAGCTCACCAATCGCTCCGTCGAGGCGATGCAGGGCGAAGGAGGCTCGACCGCGGAGCGAAAGCGATCGGCGGCCGACTTCGCCCTCTGGAAGAAAGCCAAGGCCGGCGAGCCCGCCTGGGAGAGCCCCTGGGGCCCCGGCCGCCCCGGCTGGCATATCGAGTGCTCAGCCATGAGCAAGGCGATCCTCGGGCCGCATTTTGACATCCACGGCGGCGGCCTCGACCTCATCTTTCCGCACCACGAAAACGAGATCGCCCAGAGCGAGTCGCTCCACGACTGCCCGATGGCGACCTTCTGGATGCACAACGGCCTGATGCAGGCCGCGGGCGCCGCGGGCAAGGTGGGGGGACGGCCCCGCGATGCCGCCTCGGCGGCCGACGACGCCGCGACCCAAACCGCCACCAAGATCTCGAAATCGACCGGGGCCGAGCCCTTCAAGAACCTGCTCGCGCGGCACCGCCCCGAGGCGATCCGGGTGCTGCTGCTCTCCACGCACTACCGGAGCCCGATCCACTTCGGCGAGGAACCACTCGGCGAGAGCGCCCGGGCGATGGAGGCTTTCGAGCGGCTCTTCGCCCGTTTTCAACGAGTGTCAGGCAAGGTGTTTTACGACCTCCCCTGCCGGGATCGTCGGGCGGGTGACGCGGCCGTGGCCGCGGCTGGCGCGGAAGTGAAGGTCCTCCGTGAGAAGTTCCTCGCTGCGATGGACGACGACTTCAACACCGCCATCGCGATCGCCTCGCTCTTCGACTCTGTCCGCGTGGTCAACAAGTTCATCGATCAGCACGGCCTCGAAGCGAAGAAGCCGGCCACGGAGATGGCCACGCTCGACGCCATGCTGCTCACGCTTCGTGAGCTCACGGGCGTGCTCGGCCTGTTCCTCACGGCCCCGCAGGCGAAGGCCGACGCCGCCGACGAAGGACTGACGGCGAAGCTGATGGAACTGATCATCGAGATCCGGGCCAACGCCCGAAAGTCGAAGGACTTTGCAACGGCCGACCTCGTCCGCAACAAGCTCACCGACGCGGGCATCGTCCTTGAGGACCGGCCCGACGGCACGGGCTGGTCACGAAAGTGACGCGCCGGATGCGACGCCACGTGCTGCTCCGTGACCGGAGCAGCATGGTCACGATCGGCGCGACCGATCACGGCGAACACGGATCGCGGCGATCCCTGCCACCGCCGCCGCAACGGCGATGGTGATCGACCCGGGCTCGGGCACGAACTGGAGCGAGTAGAGGTCTTGGCTGATGCCACCACCGTTGTCCGACACGAGCAGCAGGCTCGTGGCTCCGTTCGAGAGTACGGGCCCGAACGTCATGCCCTCGAAGTTGCTCGTCGCGAAGTCCTGCTCCCAGAGCAGGGTCTTTGCGAGCGGCGTGAAGCCACCGGATGCGATCGTCGGCAACGCCGACACGTCGCTCGCCGTGGTCACGTCGACCTGATAAATCCGCGAGCGGAAGCCGGGCAGCACTCCCCCAAACTCACGTTCGAGCACCAGCAATCCCGTGTCGCTCCACGGCTGCACGTCGACCACGCCGCTCCGCTCGCCGCTGTAAAAGCTGCTTTCGGCGGAGATCGGGTCGGTGCGATAGGCCCACTGTCCTGCGGCCGCAAACGAGCCGTCAAACCGCTGGATGCGAACCCAGCTGCCGGCGGACGTCGTGGAGAGCGTGCCGTCGGGCACGACCGCCTCTTCGTTCGCGGTCCAGAGCGTCGCGCCGCGGTAGGCGACCGCCTCCAACCCCATGTTGCTCTGCACGTTGGCCGCTGCATAGATCGCGGGAACCGAAACGTTCTGGATCAACCCGCCGTTGGCCAACGAGAACTCCGAAATCGTGGAGGCCACCTCGTCGGTGACGAACACGCTGTTGGCCGCGGGACGGAAAGCGATCCCTTCGGAATCGACTCCCAGAGCGGCGGCAGGGATCGCGCCGACCACCGCTGCCCCCGAGATCCAGCCGGTGGAGGCATTGACGGTCGCGGCGACCGTCCAGATGGACGTCGCCCCATCGTCACCGACAGCATGGTAGGTCGAGCCGCCGACCCAGGTGAGGCCGCTGAGCTCCGCAGCCGCGGTCGTGCCAGACGAAAGCGACACGCTCCCCTGCCCCGCATCGACGATCGCCACCTGGGCGACCGCCGGAGGCAAAGCCACGAGAACCAACAGAGCAACCGTCGCGCCCAGCCATCTGCTCATGTGGCCGCCTCGCCTCTCTTCAAGTCCCAGCCTGGATGACGGGGAGCGATCCCGCCTTGACCGCATCGTCGGCGGCGGCCATGTCGCGAATCTCCTGCGAGATCTTCATCGAGCAATACTTCGGGCCGCACATGCTGCAGAAGTGGGCGCTCTTGAACGTCTCCTGCGGCAGTGTCTGGTCGTGATACTTCCGCGCGGTCTCGGGATCAAGCGACAGGCGAAACTGTTCGTTCCAGTCGAAACTGAACCGGGCTCGCGAGAGCGCATCATCGCGGACCCGCGCGTTCTTGCGATGCCGGGCCAGATCGGCCGCATGGGCGGCGATCTTGTAGGCGATCACTCCCTGTTTCACGTCCTCCGCGTCGGGCAGGCCGAGATGCTCCTTGGGCGTCACATAGCAGAGCATCGCCGCACCGCTCCAGCCAGCGAGCGCCGCGCCGATGGCGCTGGTGATGTGGTCATAGCCCGGCGCGATGTCGGTGACGAGCGGCCCGAGCACGTAGAAGGGAGCCTCGTCGCACTCCTCCATCTGTCGCTTCACGTTCATGTCGATCTGGTCCATCGGCACGTGGCCCGGCCCCTCGACCATCACCTGGCAGCCCTTCTTCCAGGCCCGTCGAGTCAGCTCGCCGAGCACGTGAAGCTCCGCAAACTGGGCCTCGTCGCTGGCATCGGCGATGCTGCCGGGCCGCAGGCCGTCGCCGAGGCTCCAGGTCACGTCATACTCGCGGAAGATGTCGCAGAGATCCTCGAAGTGGGTGTAGAGAGGATTCTGCTGCTTGTGGGTCATCATCCACCGCGCGATCAGCGAGCCGCCCCGGCTCACGATCCCGGTGATCCGGTGCATCGTGAGGTGGAGGTGCTCCTGGAGCAGGCCGGCATGGACGGTCATGTAATCGACCCCCTGCCTCGCCTGCTTCTCGCACATGTCGAGAAAGTGCTGCGGCTTCATGTCGTCGATATCGCCGCCGAGTTCCTCGAGCATCTGATAGATCGGCACCGTGCCGATCGGCACGGGGGAGGCGTCGATGATCGCCTGGCGAATCGTGTCGATGTCCTTTCCGGTCGAGAGATCCATCACCGTGTCGGCCCCGTGATGGACCGCCATGTGGAGCTTTTCCAGCTCGGTCCGTTCGTCGCTCGTGACCGCGGAGTTGCCGATGTTGGCGTTGATCTTCGTGAGCGCCGCGATCCCGATGGCCATCGGCTCGAGCTTCTTCGTGAGATGGACCGTATTGGCGGGGATCACCATCCGGCCCCGGGCGACCTCGGCCCGAATCAACTCCTCGGGAAGATCCTCGCGCTGGGCGACGAACTTCATCTCGGGCGTGATCTCATGGGCGCGGGCGGCTTCGAGCTGGGTCATGCGTTCATCTCCGAAAGGGCGGCTGCGGACCTGCCGTACGACCGCTCAAGAGTAGCAAAAGTCGAAGCTCGTGGAGATGCAAGGGGTTGTCTGTGCCGTGCACCGCAGGACACCCGCGGCCTTACGGCCGGTCGGCGTGGACCAGCCGTCAGAGCGTCTTGAGGTATTCGAGGACGGCCGTCTTCTCGTCTTCCGTGAGTTGGTCGGGGAAGTCGTGGCCGGCGGCGCTCTTGCCGGGCTTTCGGGTGTCGAAGTGCACGCGGCGGACTGACGGCGGCAGTCGGCCCGGTGGCATCTCGGAAAGTTCCTCGACCTCGAGGCCTACGCGGTCGTCGTCGTAGCCCGTCGGCGTCCGCCGCCAGACGACCGGCCGCTGGTCGGGATGGAGGAGGTGCCAGAGCGTGGGCACAGAACCGTTGTGAAAGTAGGGCGCCGAAGCCCAGATGCCATCAAGCGGGGCCGCGACGTAGCCCGCCGGCGACTCGCGGTCGGCCATGCCGGCTGCATCGTCACCGAAGTGGCCAAACCAGCTCGCGTTAAGCTGGCCCCGCTCCTTCGCGGTGAGCGACTCGAGTCGGACCGGGTCGGTGCCCACCTCTTCGATCGCGACGATGCGATCGGGAAAGTCGCCCCGCGGTCCGGGCGTTCCGTGGCACGAGCCGCAGTGGTCGGCGAAGACATGGGCTCCCGTGGCGGCGAGGTCGCGATCGATGCTTCCCGGCCACAGTGGTGGCTTGAGCGACTTGATCCATGACTCGATCTCGCGAAACTCGTCCTCCCACTCGCGAAACTTCTCCGGGCCGTTCTCCTTCACGAGCAGGAACTGCATCAGCATCCGATGGCCCTGCGGCGCGAAGCCGTCGGCATACAGGCTCTTTCGCCGGGCATAGTGCCACCACGGCGGCGCATCCATGTCGTGGTGCACGAGATCGAAACGCGGCGACCGCTGCACGATCGCCAGATCGGGGTCGCGGTGCCGCATCAGGGCCACGCCGAAGATCACCGCATTGGTGGTGCCGTTGGTGGTGCCAAGCGGCAGGAAGAGCGAGCCCACGTCCATGTGGCTGAAGGCCTTCCGCTGCTGCACTTTGACGAGCCGAACCTCTTCGGTGAGCGTCTCGAGGGCATAGTTCGAGTTGGGCAGTCCCGGAATCGCGACGCCGTTCACCTGCCCTTGATGACAGGCCAGGCAGTTCATCGTCCAGCGGCCCTCACCATCGACGACGTATTGCATCGATCGCGACGGGTCGGTCGGATGCGGCACGAGCCCGTAGCGTTCCATGGTCATCCGCCGCCGCTCCTCGACGGGAGCCTGCTTGGCCCGCGATCTGAGCGGCTCCTCCCACGTGGTCCAGAGGTCGTCGAACACCTCCTGATCGAAGTCGGCGGGGAGGTACGCCTTGTTCAGCAGATGAGCGAGGCCACGGTGCATCGGCCCCTCGCCGGCGTGGGCCGCCGCCGACTCGGCCCTGCATGCGCTGGCGACCATGACCGACACACCGACCATCGCCACGATGCCGAGCTGACCCAGCATGGTCGATCCGCGCTCGCTTCCGGTGGCGTTCATGGCATACTTGTCCAGAGTTCACGACTCGCCGCAGTATAGGCTGGTCACGCCGCTCGTCCGTGGCCACCTCCCACCCCGACTCTCTCGGCCATGCCCACCGCCAATCCCATCCTGATTCCCGAGTTGCGCGTGATGCTCGCCGAGGGCGACACCACCGGCCTCCGCGAGGTGGCCGAGGAACTCCATCCCGCAACGGTGGCGGAGTTTTCCGAGGGGCTGGACGACGCTGACATTTGGCGGCTTCTCGACACGGTGGCCGTGGAACGCCAGGCGGAAATCTTTCCCTACTACCCGATGCCGCGGCAGGTCGATCTCTCCAAAAGAGCCGACCGGCCGCATCTCGGCGCGCTCTTGGAATGGATGGCCCCCGACAGCCGCGACGACCTGCTCCGCGAACTCGAGCCGGAGTTCGTCGAGGAGATCCTGCCGCTCGTCGCCAAGGCGGAACGGCACGATATCCGGATGCTGCTCTCGTGCCCCGAGGGCTCCGCCGGGTCGATGATGACCACGGAGTATGCGTCGCTGCCTGCCGAGATTACCGCCGGCGAGGCGATCACGCGACTCCGCTCGCAGGCCCCCAACAGCGAGTCCATCTATTACATCTACGTGCTCGACCCGGAACGGAAACTCCTCGGCTTCGTGTCGCTCCGCGACCTGATCCTCGCCAGGCCGACGGCGCTCGTGTCGGAACTCATGCAGAAGGACGTGATCACCGTCCGCGTTGAGGAGCCCCGCGAGTACGTCGTCGAGAAGCTCGCCCGCTTCGACTTTATCGCGATCCCCGTGGTCGATGACCGCGGCCGTCTGGTGGGCATCGTGACTCACGACGACGTCCTCGACGCCGTTCGTCAGGAGGCGACCGACGAGGCTCAGATGAGCGCCGCCATCGCCCCCCTCGGCGAGGGCTATCTCGATGCGGCCCTCGTCTCGCTGACCTGGAAGCGGGGCATCTGGCTGGCGATCCTCTTCGCCACCGCGGCGGTCACGGCGATGGTGCTGGCCCGCTGGAAGTCGCCACATGCCTGGCTGGTGGCGTTCATCCCTCTGGTGATCGCCAGCGGCGGTAACTCGGGCAACCAGTCCGCCACGCTCGTGATCACCGCCCTCTCCACGGGCGACTGCCGGCTCGGCGATTGGAAGCGGATCCTGAAGCGGGAGTTCGTCGTCAGCCTGATGCTGGGGGTGCTGCTGGCGATTCCCGGCTTTCTGCTCGGACTCGCCTATGCCCCGGATCCCGTGCATGCGCTCGTGATTCCAGCGACGGTCTTGAGCGTGGTGATGGTGGGCTCGCTCGTGGGTTGCGTGCTGCCGCTCATCTTCCGATCGCTCGGTCTCGATCCCGCCCTGATGAGCAATCCGTTCGTGTCAGCGATCGTGGACGTCGTCGGGATCGTGATCTACATGGGCATGGCCCTGCTGCTACTCGGCGGGTGACGAGGCATCGCCACGAGGGCGAGGGGCTGCCCGTGCCCCGGAGCTGGGCTATGGGAGCAAGCGCAGCCAGGATGGCGAAGCGCAGCGGACATGCAGTGCGCGGCGGGCAGGATGCCCGACGCGAACGTCCGGCGATGGGGCACGGGCAGCTCCGAGCCGTACACCAGGGCAGCCCGCGGCCTCACGGCCGGTCGGCTTGTACGGGCGCGAAGGCCGGAGGCAGCGTGTCGCCGCGCTTCTCGACGGCGGCGCGGGTGGTGATCAGCACCCACTCCGCCCCGTCTTTCTCCTCGACGATGTAGACGAGTTTCCCTTCAGGGTTCGACCTCGCCAGAATCACGCGGAGAATCTCGTCGGCCGTGCGGTCGCGCTCCTCGAGGCCGAACGACTGGTTCTTCGTGATCCCCTCGAGCAAGAGATCACCGCCGAGGATCTCCATCGGCACGCCCGTCTCTTCGGAGACCATCTGGATCGACCGCTCGAGATTGTCGCTGGCGAAGACGAGCGTCATCTTCTTGCCGAGTTTCCCGAGGGCGTCTTTCGGCTCCGGTGCGGCGGCTGCCGCAGGGCCGGCGGTCTTTGATCCAAGCTCCGCCGGCGTCTGGGCGAGGGCGATCTCGGCGGCGAGCGCGAGATTGTGCGGGGCATGCCGCGGGAGATAGGCGTTGAGCACCACACCCTTCCCTTCGGCAGCCGCACGGACCTGTGCCGACAGGGTGCGAAGCATCGCCGGCAGGCGGAGCACGAGCACGCGGCCGTAGGGATCGGGATCGAGTGACACGCAGGCGCGCTCGACCTGGGCCGCCAGCCCGTCCACCCGGGCGGCAATCTCCGGTGCCCGCTTTCGCGCTGGCACCTCGAGCGACGGCACCGCGTCCATCTCCAGGTAGGAGTTGTCGCCGAAGTGCAGCGAGAGTGCGGCAGCCTGAAGCGATTCGCCGAACAGCGCGTCCATCGGCTCGATCAGCCTGACAAGCGGTCCGGCGAGCAAGGGTCGGCCCGCGTTGAGCAGATAATGGGGTGAGCCGAACACCGTCAGGTGTCGCTTCGCGTCGAGCATGCCGACGAGCACCTCGAGATCTCGTGGCAACGGCGTGGCGAGCCCCGTGTCTGCGGCGGCCCCCATCGCAAGGCTCTCGCGGATGATGGCCGCAATGAGCGGCTCCTGTTCCGTCGTGGCGGCGGCGCTTGGGCCAAGGGTGACATCCTTCGCCACCATCATCCGGGGCGCGATCACGAGCACCCGGCCCTGCTCCGCCGATGGCGGCCAGAACGAGAACTTCGACGACTGATACACCGTCTCGCCGTCGATCGTGACTTCCGTCGTGGCTCCCCATGCATCCTGCCGCGATGCCTCGTCTGCCGGGGCCGCGCGGCCCTCCATAAACCGGACCGCAGCGCCGCCCACCACCTCGTCTGGTCCGCCCGCCTGCCAGCCCACTTGCACGCATTCGATGGCGGCGATGTCACCCCCGGAGAGTTTCACCAGCGCCGCCACGGCCTCCTCGGCGGCAGGCCCCAGCGACTTGAGAAACAGCTGGCCCTCACCGTCGGCCGAGATCTCCGCCAGTCGAGCCAGCAGAACCAGTTGCGATCCGGGGGGCAGATACGCCAGCGTTGGCGGCGGACCTGACGTCGGCGAGGCCCAGGGCAGCGCCGGGTCATCCACCACGATCTGCCGTACCGACGCCGCAGCCGCTCCAATGGAATCCGTGGCGGCGTCACTCTCGGTCGCCACGGCGTCCGGTTCTGCAGCCAGCGGAGTTGCCATCTCATCTGCTTGACGGCGTGTCTCGGCGACCGGCTCCCGTGGTAGCCGCGCCGCGACGCGCTGCCTCTCGCCCCTCTCCGCACGACCGATGACGAAGGCGGCCGCACCGGTCAGAATCGCCACCGCCGCAAGGCCGCCGATCATCCGGAGCCGCCGCGTAACGATCGGCGATGCGGATGAGGGCAGCCCGCCCCGTCGCGGCGTCGACCGTCCACGACCTGGATCCACCACGACGATCGGCATGCCGTCGACCGTCGGGCCCGGCGACACCGTGGGCACCGCAACCGTCCGCACGGCCGTGCTCGCGGGTGACGACGCAGTCAGCGGGGGCGGCGCCGCGCGTGCCGCCGGGCCAGCCGGCCCCGCTGACAGGCCCAGGCAGACGACGATCGCATCGGCGGCCTCCCGGGCCGTGGCATACCGCTCCCTGGGATCGCGGGCCATCGTGTATCCGACGAGCTCGGCGACCGCCGCCGGCACCGCCTCGGGCAAAGCCGCCGGCCCCTGAAACGACGCCCGCTGCAGCGTCAATCGCGGATCGCCATCCCACCAGGGAGGCACGCCGGCGAGCAGCGCGAAGAACACCGCGCCGATCGCATAGACATCAGAACGCTCGGTGCACGTGGCGCCAGGCACGAGCAGTTCCGGCGCCACGAAGGCGGCCCTGCGACCGAGTCGGACGAGTTCGGCGTCATTCGCCACGAGTGGCCGCAGCGGCACCTGATGCGGGTCGCCTGCCAGCGGAAACTGCAGCAGTCGCACGCGACCGTCCCGCTCGGTGCCGCCGGGCGTCGGTTCTCGGCGGAGCACGTCGAGTGACACCCCGCCGTGAACGTCCCCCAGCCCATGGAGCTCGGCGACGGCCCGCGCGAGATGCCAGGCCACGACGCCCGCCTGCTGCGGCGGCAGGGGGCCGAGCCGCTCCACTTCGTCGGCGAGCGAGGCACCCGCCACATGCTCACAGATGATGAACCGGGTGCCAGCCTGCTGTTCGAGCGACCACGTGCGGCTGAGCGTCGGGTCTGCGGCACGATGGGCGATGGTGGTGCGGCGGACGATCTCCGTCCAGACGTCGATTTCCCGGCACCGCTTGGCATTGAGGAGCATCAGGGACACGACCCGGCCGGATGGATCGTGCCGGGCGGTGAAGAGGAGGCCGTCTCCATCCCGGTCATGACGTTCGAGAAGCTGATACTCGCCGAGCCGGAAGGGCCCGCTGTCGCCGCTGACGAGCCGCTTCGCCTGCCAGCGCGTGAGCACGCCGCGTCCACCGAGCCAGACGGCGATCGACTTGACCGAACCGTCGCCACCGGCGGACGGGGGAACGGCGGCATGCTCGGCGCGGAGGGCCGCCGCGGCATCCGGCTCGAGCAGCCGGCTGCGAACGAGAAGTTGCCAGAACTCGTCGGGGGTGGGAACGGGCATCGGGAGTGAGACACGCGTGGGAACGTGGGTCTTGAACGCTCGATCGTAGCGGGTTTATCGGGTGAGCGTGTGGTCGAGCGGAACGGGAGCCGCGAACCGCGGTTCCAACGCGACTGATATGATCGCCGCTCCCGATCGTCATTCACTTCGGAGCACGGAACGCCATGCACGGCAGCGACGCCACCCGGATCTATTTCGACAAGGCTGCCGAGCAACTCGACCTGTCGGACAGCATGCGGCAGTTGCTGCTCACGGCCAAGCGGGAGGTGCGGGTCCAGATTCCCATCGAGCGGGATTCGGGCGAGGTGGCCACCTTCATCGGCTACCGAGTGCAGCACAACGATGCCCGCGGTCCGCTCAAGGGTGGGCTGCGATACCATCCGCGGGTCGATCTCGACGAGGTGCGGTCGCTCGCGGCGCTCATGACCTGGAAGACGGCCGTCGTCGATATCCCCTTCGGCGGCGCCAAGGGTGGCATCGCGATCGATCCGGCGGCCTGCTCGCTTCGCGAGTTGGAGCGGGT
>JAUMAF010000003.1:0-2322 GCA_032117045.1 Pirellulales bacterium
AGTCCTTCACCGCGGCCACCATTGCCAGCAGGTCCTCACCGGAACTGCGGTCGATCGACACCACCATGCCCGGCCGGCCGTTGATCTGATTCGTGGAAGCGATGTCAGCGAACTCGTCGCGAACCGTGCCGAGATCGCCAACCGTGAGCACGAGCCCGTCGGGAAGCGTCACCAGTGGAAGCGTGGCGATCTCCGCACCGACATACCGCTTGTTCTTGCCGCGAAGCATGATCTCGCCCCGCTCGCTGCGGATCGTGCCGCCCGGCAGCTCGAGATTCTCCCGCCGCACGATCTCGGCCACTTTCTGGAGCGAGAGTCCGTATTTCCGCAGCGTTTCCTCCGAGATCTCGATGTCGATCTGGTAATCCTTGGCCCCCATCAGGTTGGCCGCCGACACGGCGGGGAGGGCGAGCAGATCGTCCCGCACCAGCTCGGCCACATCCCGGAGCTCGAGTTCCGCGGCCGTGTCACCGGCAGCATTCTCCGGGGCCAGCACCCCGACCTTGATCGCGGGCGTTCGCAGCGTGACCTGCTCGATTTTCGGATCCTCGGCGAGTTCCGGCATGCTCGGAATTCGCTCCACCTCGGAACGGATTTCCCCGAGGGTCTTCTGCACGTCCTTGATCGTGTCCTGGAGTTCGAAGACGCAATATCCCATCCCCTCCTGGGCCACGCTGGTGATCTTCTTGATGCCGGAGACGCTCCGGCAGGCCTCCTCCACCTTTTGGCAGATGCCCTCCTCGACCTCTTCGGGCGTCGCCCCCGGATAGGGTACGGAGACGAGCACGATCTCCAGGTCGAACTCGGGAAACACCTCCCGCCGCATCGATGCAAACGACAGGCCGCCCACCAGCAGGATGGCGATGACGAGCGTGTTCATCGCCGGCATGTTGCGGACGGTCCACGAGATGATTGACCTCATGTGGCGTCCTCTCCGTCACGACGGGCGGTCTGGGTCGTGGGCTGCACGGGCGCCGGGCTCGTCTCGGTGATCGCCATGCCGTCCCGCGGATTCGAGATCTGGCTGACGACCACCCGATCGCCGGCCTGCAGCCCGGACGCAAGCGAGTCGAAGACCAGTCGACCCGCAGATGCCTGGACGGCCCGCGGCCGCAGCACGGTGAGCCGACCATCTCGCATCACCCACACCTCGCCATTCGGACGCTGGGCCTCGTCGGGGATCGACACGAGCGACTCGGGTGAATCGACATGGACGTGCACCTGCACGAACATTCCCCGCAACAGCGATCGCGGCGCGCCGGCCGGGGCCTGCGGCATGGTCGCCCCATACCGGTCGAGCGCCCGGACACGGTCGGGATGTGAGATGATCACGCGGCAGGGAAGCGTTCGCGTCTTCTCGTCGAGACCGCGGCCCTCCTGCCGCGACAAGACTCCATCCCATTCGTAGGCGGAGTCGCCGACCCGGAAGATGACCGAGGCGGGCGTGTCGTACGAATCACGGCCGTGGCCGGTGGAGGCGGAGCCGTCGCCCCGGCGACCGCCCCAGATCCTGGCGAGGTCGTCCATTTCGAGGCTCGTCCGCACCTCCGCGGCGCTCGTGTCTTCGATCGTGACGAGCGGCGTGCCCTTCGAGACGAACGAGCCCTGCTCGACCTTGTCTTCCACGATCAGCCCGTCGATCGGCGCCTTGATGGTCGTCCGCGACAGGTCGAGATTGGCCTTCTCGAGCATCGTGGCCGCGAGCGACCGGGCCTCGAGGAGCTTGTTTCGCCGCTTGGCGAGCACCCGCCGCTGGCCGTCGAGCGTGGACACGGCATTGGCGGCGGTGAGTTCGTCGCGGAGGGCGCGGTCGTGCTCCGACTCCGTCACGATCCTGCCGGCCTTGAGGGCCTCGAGCCGCGCCACTTCCCGACGGGCCAACTCGATCTGCCGGCGTGCCAGGTCGACCAGTTCGAGGTTTTGGGCGGCCTCCTCGTCGATCTCCTCGATCGCCAGATCGGCCTGCTTGAGTTCCCGTTCGAGCCGCTCGACGTCGAGTTCATAGTCGCGCGGGTCGATCTCGAAGAGCACCGTGCCCGCCTTGACGAACTGTCCTTCGTTGCAGCCTTCCCCCTTGGCCTTCACCCGTCCCGGCACCTCCGCGGCGAGCGTGACCTCCCGCAGCGGCACGACGGCGCCGTCGGCCTCGATCGTCAGCCCTTCGGTGACCGTCTCAACCGGCGCCGTGCGAACGGGCAGCACGGCGGCCACCGGCGCTGCCTTCCGTGCGGGCGGCGGCTGGCTCCCCATCGACAGGAAGATGGCGATCCCCGCCCCGAGAATCACCAGGGGTGTGATCCAGCCCACGATCGTGCGCGCAAC
>JAUMAF010000004.1:0-8344 GCA_032117045.1 Pirellulales bacterium
CTCGGCGATCTCGAGGAGCCGATCCTCAGCCTCCAGGAGCTGCAGTTGGCAGCCGTCGCACGAGGCGAACTTGAACACGGCGAGTCGGGGCTTGGCAATCATCCGACTCATTATCGAGGGTCAGGCACGGCAATGCCAATGACCTCCGGGGCAGTGCAAGCCGACCGGCCGTAAGGCCGTGGGCGAACCATGCTGGACTCAGGGCTCACTTCTGATTCGCCGGACGACGCCGCCGCGATGCCCAGATGGCCATGAGGCATGCGATGCCCGCGGCCGGCACCACCGGCTCCGGCACGACAGCCACCCCGGCGATCGTCGAGGCCGCCGCCGACGGGCCGTAGGCCCCGGCGTCGTACAGGCCCCTCGTCAGAAACTCCGCTGCGTCGAGCAGGTCCACCACGCCGTCGTAGTTGAAGTCGCCCTCCTCCCACCGAGCCGCCACGCCGCGGTTGAACTTGCCTGCAGCGAGAAAGCCCGCCACGTCGGTCATGTCCACGATGCCGTCCAGATTCGTGTCGCCCGGAGCGGCGTAAGAGAAAGTCACCGAGCCGCCGCCGTTGGCCTTCCAGCCGACGGCCCGCGGCCGCTTGGCGGCGATGTCGGCGGCTACGGCCGACGACATGATCCCGCTCGTGCCCGACCACTGCCCATTCGCCCTGCCCTCGACGAGTTTGGCAAAGACGGTTGCCGCCGCCATGCTCCCCGTCACTGTGAGCGAGCCCGTGCCGATATCCACTCGACCGCCACTCGCGAGATCGAGCGACTTCACCGAGGCATCCACGTTGGCCCCCAGCACGAATGTCGCCCCAGCCGACACGCTTGCCGGGCTCGAGGCCAGGGCCCGCGGATGGGCCGCCAGGAGTTGGCCCTCCATCACCCGCGTGGTTCCCGAGTAGGCATTGCTGTGGGAGAGAATCAGCGTGCCCGCGCCGGTCTTGGTCAGCCCGGCTGTGCCCGTGAGCACCAAGGCCCGCGCCTGGGTCTGCGTCTGCGTGCCGCTGGCCACGTCCACCCAGATCGTGCTGGGAGCAGAGGCCGAGATGAACTGCACCTCCACGAAATCGCCCACCGTGCCGCTGCCCACCGGGTCGAACCGCATCCGCGAGATCTGACCGGTCCAGGTCGAGGTTCCCGAGAGGTCGATCTCGTACGTGCGAAACTGCCCGTCGGCCGTGATCGTAAATCCCTTGCTCTGCGCGGCGCTCATCGGCGCCGTGCCGTTCTCCCGCTCCCAGTAGAGCCTGCCTGAGGTCTGCGCCGCCCCGGCCACCGAGGCGGCCACCCGAACGTGGAGCTTCGGCACGTCCACCGCCCGGAACGAGCACTCCGGCCCGAGCATCTGTGGATCGGTGGAGTCCACGTTCACGTGCAGCCGGTCCGCGATCGGAAAGCCGGTATCGGTGGCATTGGCATAGGTCCAGCCGGCGCGGGTGCCACGAAACTGGTAGTCGGGCCGAAGATCCGGCTTGTTGGCCACTGCGTAGGATCTGATCGACGAGAGGCTGCCGAGAATCAGGTGGTAGGTGTGTTCGTAGACGATGTCGTGATCGATGATCTCCTGCCTGATTGGCGCGATGTAGCCCGTGTTCGAACTCGTGGGGCCGCCGGTGCCCGGCGTGCCGGCGAAGCCACCGATGAACTTGACGTTGTTGGGGGCAAACACGCCCAGCCCCCAGTCGTTGGCATCGACATAGGCGGCCCAGCCCTCCGTCGCGCGGAACGTCGTCCATGGCGGAGCCGCGTTGGGAATGATGGAAACGCTGCCGCTGGTAAAGGGCTGGGTGCCGGTATACGCCTTGAGCTGCGTGAGCTTCGCCCAGGTGTAAACCGCCGGCAGTTCCTGCGTGCGGGCGGCATATTGGGTGGCGTCGGCCCGGGCATTGGTGAGCCGGTTGCGGACCGTGACCACGCTGCCCGAGAGCGTGATCCATTCCTCGAGCGTGCACTCGGCATCGACATTTTGCAGGGCCCACTGCTTGGGCCGGCTCTTGACGTAGATCTGGGTTCCACTGTTCGACGCCGAGATGAGCGTCGACCGGTTGCCGTAGGCATCGCCCCCCTGCACCGGGTTCCAGGGCCATGGGCTCCACGAAGGGTGCTGCGTCGTCCCCGCCGGGACGAACGACGCCGGTCCCGAGTAATACGACTGCTGCACCAGCCGGCCAAGATCGAACGAGTTGACGACATTCGAGCCGGAGCCAAGGGGCCCTGAGGGCTGGAGGAGCACGATCCCGCCCCCCTTGGACGTATCCACGCCGAGGCGGATCGAGCCGTTATCGAGGTACTGGATCTGTGCATCGGCCGCGGGCGGACGCACGGCAGTGGCCGTTGCCACGACGGCGATGCACATAAGCCTCGCGGCTGCTGCGCTGCAGTGTGCTTGCTGCATAACAAACTCCAACCCCGCTGATTCAACCGCCGCTCGACTTCAACCTCATTGCAACGCTAGCAAAGACCTCCGGCCGCGGCACGCTCCAATTCATGCGACACGTCGGCCGGGGCCGCCGAGCCGCCCCCACGGCCGGTTTAGACCTGCGGAATCCGCATCAGTGCTGCGATCCGGGCGTAGGGGAGCACGGGGCCGTCGCGGCAGATGAAGAGCGGGCCAAACTGACAGAGCCCGCAGTGGGCTACCGCGCAGGCCATGTTGCGCTCGAGCGAGAGGAAGACATCGCTTGCGGCCACGCCCCGACCGATCGCAGCCTCGGCCACGCCCACCATCATCGGATCGGGGCCGCAGCAGAGGATCGTCGCGGCGGATGGATCGCCGATCGCGGGTGCGAGCAGATCGGTGACGAGACCGACCGGGCCGCCCCAGAACCGATCGGCCTCATTGACGATCGTGTGGACGACGACCCCGGCCGCCCGCCAGGTGTCGTACTCACGCGCATAGAGCAGCCCGTCTGGCGTCTTGGCCCCGTGGAGCACCGTGACGGAGCGGCAAGCCCGCCCTGCCGCCAGGCAGAGAATCGCGGCCCGCTGCGAGGCCAGGCCCAGGCCGCCGGCCACGATGACGACGTCGCGACCGGTCACCTCGCCCACGGGCCACGGTGTTCCGAAGGGACCGCGCAGAAACACCTGATCGCCGCGGCCGAGCCGGGCGAGCGCGTCGGTGACGTTGCCCACGGCACGGACGGTGTGGGCAATCGTGCCCCGGCCTGCGGGATCGGAACTCACCGAGATCGCCGCCTCGCCGATCCCGGGCAGGTAGAGCATGTTGAACTGCCCGGCGGCGAATCGATAGCGATCCCGCACGAGCACATCCTCGACCTCCAGTTCGTAGGTCTGCACGCCCGGCGTCTCGGGCGTGATCCCGCGGATCCGCGCGGCATGCGCCCGCCAGGGGCCTTCCCGCGAGGCGGCAGCGGACGAAGGGCCGCTCATGACGCAGCCTCCCCTGTCTGCGACGCACCAAGCGGCGGCGCACCGGCCTGCGATCCGCCGCCGTCGGTCGCCCGGATCGCGGCGATCTCCTCGGTGACGTCGATGCCGACGGGACACCAGGTGATGCAGCGTCCGCAGCCGGTGCAGCCCGAGGTGTCAAACTGGTCGATCCAGCCGGCAAACTTGTGCGTCAGCCACTGGCGATACCGGGCGGCCGTCGAGCTCCGAACGCTGTGGCCGTGCATCCGCGCATGATCGAGCGAGAAGCAGCTCGCCCACTGCCGTTCGCGATCCACATGATCCCCGGAGAGGTCGGCCACTTCCTCCACCGACGAGCAGAAGCAGGTCGGACAGACGAGCGTGCAGTTGGTGCAGGAGAGGCACCGCGCGGCCACCTCGTCCCAGCGGGGATGCTCGAGGTTTGTCATCAGCAGGTCGCGGATGCCGTGGGTGTCGAGGCTGCGGGGCTTGGACTCGCCACTGACCGGCTGCCGCGCGTGCATCCCCGCGGCGAGCGCCCGCGAGACACCCCGCGCCGCCTCGATCTCCTCCAGCGAGCAGTCGGGCATGATCGCCCCCGTCGCCATCGCCGCCGCGAGCACGGCCGCCCCACGGTCGCTGCCCACCTCGCAGGTGAAGCCTTCTTCGACCTCTGTGAGCGCCAGATCGAAGCCCGGGCCTGCGGCCGGGCCGCTGCCCATCGAGTGGCAGAAACAAGTGGCCGCCGCCCGCCGACAGTTGACCGCGACGAGGAACAGCCGCTCACGCCGTGACTGGTAGGCCTCGTCCACACGACCGCTGCCGAGAAACACCCGGTCTTGGACCGCGAGCGCCGCCAGGTCGCAGCCGCGCACGCCCAGCACCGCCAGGGGAGGCTCCGCCGCAGGGGGAGGCGACTGACTCCACGAACCGGCGATCTGGACGAACGACGCGATCGTCTCCCGCGCGGGAAAAAGAAAGTTCTTGAGCGAGTGGGGGCCGACGACGTGATCGAACGTGCCGGCGGCAGAATCGTGCCGCAGCCGATAGGATCCGCCGTCCTGGTCGTCGAGCCAGCCGGTCGGCAGCTCCGCCACGCCGTGGAGATCGCGGATCACGATCGCCCCATCGGCCACTTGTGGCCCCACCACGCGATGCCCCGTCTGCCAGAGCACGTCGATCAGGGCCTGAAGGCCCGTTCGGTCGAGCCTGTGCCAGGAGCCGACAGGAGGTGAGGAAGCGGGCATCAGAGCCTCGGGATGCGGGTAAGCGATCCCCAACTGTCGGCGGTACAGGCCCGGGATGCAACCGCAGCCGCTCCCCATCGCGTCAGCCGTCTGGTACACCGGTGGACATGAAACCCAAGCCAGCCATTGCGGAACTTTTTGGAGTGCCGCGGGCCCTCATCGGGATGCTGCACGTGGGGCCGCTGCCCGGGAGTCCGCAGCACCGCGGCACCGGACGAGGGCTCGACGCGGAGATCGCCCGCGCCGTCGCAGAGGCCGAGCTCTACCAGGCCGCGGGTTTCCACGGCCTGATCATCGAAAACATGTTCGACCGGCCCTACCTGCGGTCGCACGTGGGGCCGGAGGTGGTGGCGGCGATGGCCGTGATTGGCCGCGAGGTCACTCGCAGTGTGCCGCTACCGCTCGGCGTGCAGGTGCTCGCGGCCGCCAACGAGGAGGCGATCGCCGTGGCCCTCGCCTGCGGGGCGGCGTTTGTGAGGGCGGAAGGGTTTGTGTTCGCCCACGTCGCCGACGAAGGGCTCATCGAGGCCGATGCCGGTCCGCTCCTGCGGTATCGCGCGACCGTCAACGCCGGCCATGTCCGCGTGTTCGCCGACATCAAGAAAAAGCATTCATCGCACGCACTCACGGCCGACGTGGGCATCGCCGAGACGGCGAAGGCGGCCGAGTTTTCACTCGCCGACGGTGTGATCGTGACGGGCGTTGCCACCGGCCAGGCCGCCGATCCGGCGGAGGTGCAGGAGGTGGCAGCGGCGGTGGAGATCCCCGTGTTCGTCGGCTCGGGCATCACGCCCGACACCATCGCGGCGTTTGCCGCCGCCGATGGCCTCATCGTGGGCTCGTCCGTGAAGCAGCGGGGCGACTGGCGGCTGTCGCTCGATCCCGACGCCGTGAAGCGGATGGCCGACGCCTTTGCCGCGGTCACCGGGGGAAGCCGATGACCGCGGCCGCACCCCATATCGTTTTGCTCGGCAATCTGCTCGTCGACGACATCGTCCTCCGCGACGGCCGCACGCTGATGGGCGAGCCCGGCGGAGCCGTGCTCCACGCCGCACTGGCTGCGTCTCTGTGGGCTGCACGGGTCGGCATCTGCTCCGTGGCCGGAACAGACTACCCGGCTGATGCCCTGGCGGCACTCGCCACCCGCGGCATCGATCTCGCCGGCGTCCGTCGGCTCGATCGCAGCGGCGGACGGGCGTGGCTGCTCTACGAGCCGGACGTGCGGCGGACCGTTCATCACCTCGACTGCCCGTCGCATGCCGACGTGTCGCCGACCCTTGCCGATCTGCCCGAGTCCTACCAGGCCGCCCGGGCGTTTCACCTGGCGCCCATGCCGCTTTTTCGTCAGCTCGAGCTGGCCCACGGCCTGACCCCCGCACCAGGCACGCCACGTCTCGTCTCGCTCGATCCCTTCGAACTCGTTCGCGATGGCACCCTCGCCGCCTGGCGGGACGTGCTGACACACATCGACCTGTTCTTCGTGAGCGAGGACGAGTGGCGGCTCGCGGGTGATGCCGAGGGCATCGTGCCCTCGCTCGCCGGGCCTCGGCTGAAGCATGTCGCCTTCAAGCGGGCGGCCAACGGTGGTCGGCTCCTCGACCTGCACGAGGGCCGTTCCCGTACCTGGCAGTCGAGAAGCCGGGCGGTCGTCGATGCCACCGGCGCAGGTGATGCCTTCGCCGGCGGCTTTCTCGCCGGCCTCGTCACTCACGGCGACGTCGGCCGCTCCATCGAGCAGGGCATCGTGTCGGCGAGTTTCGCGATCGAAGATTGGGGGAGCCGAGGATTGCTGGCCGCCAGTCCCGCCGCCGCCGCCCAGCGACACGCCGGCTGGTTTCAGGCATCTCCCGTGGAGGCATCTGCATGAGGGACCTCTTTCATGTCTCGCCCGACATCGCCGCGGCGCTCGCGAGCGGCCGGCCCGTGGTGGCGCTCGAGACCACGCTCGTCACGCACGGCCTGCCGCAGCCCGACGGCGAGCGGGTGGCGGTGGCGCTCGAGGAGGCGGTCCGCACGCACGGCGCGACCCCGGCTACGATCGGCATCCTAGACGGCTGCGTGCGCGTGGGGATCACGCGTGACGACCTCGCGAGGCTCGCGGCGGCCCCGAATCCGGTGAAGGTCAACCTCGGCAACTTCGCGGCGGAGGTGGCGGCCGGCGGCTGTGGCTCCACGACCGTCGCGGCGACGATGTTTGCGGCCTGGAAGGCGGGAATCCGCGTGTTCGCCACGGGGGGTATCGGCGGCGTGCATCGCGGCATGACCGAGACGGGCGACGTCTCGGCGGATCTCACGGCTCTGTCGCGGTATCCGGTGGCCGTGGTCTGCGCCGGGGCGAAGGCGATCCTCGACCTGCCGCGAACCGTCGAGATGCTCGAAACGCTCGGCGTGCCGATCCTCGGGGTGGGCACGGCCGAGTTTCCGGCCTTCTATCGCCGCGAAAGCGGCCTGCGGGTGGATCGTCGCTGCCATACGATCGCCGACGTGGCTGCCGCAGTCCGCACGCACTTCGACCTCGGCTTCCCATCGGGGCTCGTGATCGCCAATCCCGTGCCCGAGGCCGACGCCCTGGCGAAGGAACTCCACGACTCCGCGCTCGGCACGGCGCTCGTGGAGGCAATCGAGGTGAGCGGCCGCGACGTCACGCCGTATCTGCTCGATCGCATGCGGGCCCTCACCGGCGGGGCGAGCGTGAAGACGAACGAGGCGCTCCTCCTCAACAACGCCCGCGTCGCCGCCGACCTCGCCGTGGCTCTCGCCTAGGGCGGCCTACGGCGCCAGCCTTTCGAGGATCCAGCGTCCGGCGGCATCGAGGCGGAAGACGAGCCGATCGTGCAGCCGGCTCGGCCGACCCTGCCAAAACTCGATCCGCTTCGGGATCAGGCGAAAGCCGCCCCAGTTGGCCGGCCGCGGGATGACCGCGTCGTCCGGGTGCTCCGCGCGAAACCGCGCGAAGAGCGATTCGAGCGATTCCCGGTCGGGAATCACCTCGCTCTGCGGCGAACTCCAGGCGCCGATGCGCGACGTGCTCGGCCGCGTCCGGAAATACTCGTCCGACTCGGCCGCGGTCGTCCGCTCCACGCGGCCCTCGATCCGCACCTGTCGTTCGAGGTCGGCCCAGTGGAAGGTGACCGCGGCCTGGGGATTGGCGGCGAGTTCGCGGCCCTTGTGGCTGTCGTAGTTCGTGAAAAAGCAGAAGCCGCGGGAGTCGAAGCCGCGGAGCAGCACGATCCGTGCGGAGGGGCGGCCGTCGGGCGTGGCGGTGGAGAGCGTCATCGCCTCGGGCTCCGGCACGCCGGCCGCGACGGCGGCATCGTACCAGGCCGCGAACTGGCGGATCGGATCACGATCGACCGTCGCCTCGTCGAGTTCGCCCCGCTCGTATTCCTTGCGGGCATGCGTGGTCCTGTGTTCCATGTCGGCGGCTCCAGTGCGAGGGTCGCGAGGAGTGCGACCGTGTTCGAGGTTGTATCCTCCCACGACGATTGTCGCATCGCTTCACCTTCGTTCCGGCGTCGCGGAAGGGGGAGCAACGGGGCTCAGGGGCATCTCCGCGCGAGCAGGGTCACGCCCGCCGCGCCGGCAAACCGCCACCGAAGTGTCTCGGTCATCACCCGGCGGTTTTTCCACGGCACGATGACCCCCTTACGCCCCCGCAGCCACCCAGCGCATGGTCTTCTCGGCGAGGCGGTCGAGCGCCGCCACCGCCAGTTCGAGGTGGTCGCGTCGCGTAT
>JAUMAF010000005.1:0-5435 GCA_032117045.1 Pirellulales bacterium
GAGCCGATGGATGCCGTCACGGACAAACCCGAAGAACTCTCCGGCCGACACGTCGGTGTGGGCCATCTGCTCGACTCGGGAAAGAAACTCGTGGATCTCGCGTTTGGCCCGCTCGAACTCCTCGGTTTCGTCGAAACTGCTCATGTGCGGATGGTCCCTGCCATGCTCCGGCCACGGCGGGCCGCACGGTGAAGGCAGAAGCTTCCGCCCTCACCGGCGACCCGGCGATCGCGATGGTGTCGGTCAGGCCTTGGCCGCCTGCTGGTGCACGACCCGCTTCTGGACGTCGGTCTCGAGCGGGCCAAACGCCTGCTCGTGACGCACCACCGCCATCTGCAGGGCGTAGGCAAGCCGCTTGGCGGTGAAGAAGTTGACGATGATCCGCTGCGTGAGCTGGATCGTCTCCGGCGAGGTGCCCCCCACCTGCTTGTTGAGGCCGAAGTCGACGATCAACTCTTCGGGCGTGCCCGTCACGCGGCAGAAGTTCGCGTAGGTGGCGAGGATGTGCGACTCGTCCACCGGCACGGGCATCGGCTCGGCGGCACGGGCAGACTGCGACTGTTCGGTCATTCGAATACGACTCCTGAAAGAAGGGACTGTGCCAGACGGCATCCACCGCGGAGCGCCATCGGACAAGGAAACGGGAAACGCGAAGTCTACCGCCCTTCTCCAGCGGGGGCCACTTGAGGGCACTTTTCTGCGGACAATCTCGGGGGTCGCTCATGACGCCGGAGCCAGTCGTCAGACACGAACCTCCGCAGCAGGGCCCGACCACCGCGGATCGCATCGCGATGCCATGACGTGTCATGCGGGTCGCCCCCCATCTCGAGGCCGGTGAATCGGAGCCGGCACGGCCAGCCGCGGGTCTCCGCCACCGCGTTGAATCGTTCTGCGATCCGCAGCGTCCATGCCGCCCCGAGGGTCTCACGAAGCGCGAGAAACGGGCCGCCGATGGCCGCGAGCGGATCGGCGACCGCCGCCGGATCGTTTCCGAACGCTCGGCCCTGCAAGCCCGCTCGAGGAACGGCGGGCCATGCGACCGACTGCACGGCTGCGAGCATCGCCCCCAGCGCGACGAGCACTGCCCCCACACCGTCGCTGATGGATCCTTCACTCATCGGGCCGGCACTCAGCGGACCGCCGACGGCGGCCTCGGCCGCGAACGGCAGGAAGGGCCGCAGCAGGAGCAACTGCCCGATCGCGACCAGCGCCGCCGAGGGGCCGTGCCGCGTGGCGGCGAAGTTCATCCAGCCGACGACGACCAACAGCGGCATGAACCAGCGCTGCAGGGCATGCACGTCGGGCATCGTGCCCGGCCGCACGAGCGTGGCCGACACTGCGGGCATCGCCAGCACGAATGCCAGCGAGCCGACGATGAACTGCCACACACCATGCTGGGGCCGCTTGGCGCCCAGCAGGGCCATTGTCGGACAAAGCGACAGCGCGACGACGACCAATCGCAGGGCGGCAAACGCGGCCGGATCGTGGACCAGTCCGGCAGCACGGCAGCCGGTCTCGACGGCGAAGGCGACCGCCGCGGCCCATGCCCAGACCGCCGCCGGGACGGCCGTGGTGCCTCGGGCCAGCAGTCCACCGGCCGCGGCGGCAACCATCACGACCACCGCGGCAACAAACACGACGAGTGGCTGACAAGACGACGGCGACATCCTGCCAGACTACCGTGCCGCGCCCCTTGGTGGGATCGTGCCGATTGGGAAGGCTGCGACCGAAGGCATCCAACGCAGCCGTGCGAAACGCCGATGCCTGAGAATGTCTCGCTGTCCAGATCCGCCATCCCCACACAAAGACACCATGGCTCGCATCTTGCTGATCCGCTGCACGGTGCTCGTCGCGTTGGTCGCCGCGGCGGCGGATGCGGCTGCCATTGAGATGTTCACCTATTTCGGGGACGGCAGCCGGATCGGCCTGCCCAGCCTGGAGGTGCCGATCGAGGCCTATCCAGGCATCCCGCTGCGGAGCGACCGGCTGCGGGCCAGACGCCGGGCGGTCCGCGGGGGCCCAGGCTCGGCCGTCCGGGTCGGGCCGGGCACGCCCATCGGGGGCGGCGTCACCATCCGCTCGATGCCGGCTCTTCAGGCACCAGTCGCGGCACCGGCAGCGGCACCGGCCGCGGAATCAATCGCGCCGCCGCTGCCTGAGCCTCTCTCACCAGCGGCCGCCGTCAACGAGCCCACGACGGGCCGGCCGGCGGCGAACTGAATCGCCCTCCGGCCGACCCGCGTCGTCGCGGGCGAAGCACGCTTGATTCCGGCCGATCCCAGCTTCACCCCACGCCTCACGGCGTTGGGCTTGGACAGACCGACGCGCGAGGCTCAATGAAAAGCCGTATTACTCCTTCGCGGGAGCCGCGGGCTGCTCGCCGGCTTCCTTCTTGAGCTTTGCCAGGAGATCAGCCGCCTCGGCCTTCGTGGCGAACATCGGCTCGTTGGCCAGCACTTCGTCGAGGATCTTCCGGGCAAGATCCTTCTCGCCGCGATCGGCGAGAATCCTGGCCACGTAGAAGGCGCCGTCGCTCGTCAGGGCATTGCTGCGACGGACCTGCTCCAGGATCTTCTCGGCATCCTCGCGGCGGCCGAGCTTGTAGAAGACCCAGGCCAGCGTCGTGACCGCCGGAATCTGCTGCGGCGTGTTCTCGCGATACTTCGCCACGTTGGTGTCGGCGAGTTCGAGCGCCCGACGACGGGCCTCCTCGTCGTCGCTCTCGATCAGCACCAGCGCCAGCGAGTTGCTGACGTCGAAGTTGCCGGGCGACTGGAAGTGGGCTTCGTTGAGAAACTTCTGGGACGTCGCATAGTCGCGGCCCACCCGGGCCACGAGGCCGCGGACGAACTTCGCCTCGAGATTCTTGGCATCGAGCTTGAGCGCCGTGTCGGCCGCAGCCTTGGCCGCCTCGAGATCGTTCTGCTGCAGATACCACCGGGCCGCGAAGAGCTGCACCGCCGGGTCGGTCGGGGCCGCCTTGATCGCGTCTTGGATCCACTTCTTGGCGGCGTCACGCTTCTTGGCCTCATCGTTCCGCTGGGCCATCGCCAGTTCGGGGAGCGGGGCGTTCTTGTCGAGCTTCTTGGCTTCACGAAACTCGGCCAGCGCCTCGTTCTCCTTGCCGAGCTGGAAGAGCACATTGCCCATCCGGAGCCGTGAACCGGCGTTGTCGGGATCGAGCTCGATCCACTTGGCGAGATGCTTCTGGGCATTCTCCCACTGCTTGCGCCGCTCGGCCACCGCCGCCGTGCCGGCCTCGCAGCGAATGTCGAAGTCGCGCTTCCGCTTGGGATTCTCGTTGAACTTCGTCGTGATCGCCGCGGCCTTCTCGAAGAGCACGTCGGAATCGGTGATCCGTCCTTCGCCGAAGGCGAGGTCGCCGAGTTTCAGATACGACTCGGGATCGGCCGGAAACTTGACCGCCGCATTCTCGAGTTCCTCGCGGGCCTGCGGCAGTTGGTTCACGGCGAGCCAGAGGGTCGCCATCATCACGCCCGGAGGCGGCAGCTTGGGATTGTTGCTCTTGGCCCGCTCGAGGATGGCTCGGCAGCCGTCGATGTCGCGATCACGGAATCGTGCGATCGCATTGTTGATTTCCTTGTTCATGCTGTCGTCGGAAACAGCGTTGCCAATCAGCGCCTGGGCGGCGACCTGGGCCTGTGCCGAGACGCCACCGCAGGCCACCGCGGCGAAGGCGGCAAGGGCGACCAGACGGCGGAAGTGGGACGTGAAGCCGTAATCCATGCTCGAACACTCCTCGAGGAAGTAATGACTGGACGGAGGAAGGGAAAAAGACCGTGAAGGCAGGACCGATCGGCATACCGATCCATCCCGCGACCCTCGCGATTCGTTACTCTATCGTTGGAATCCCCCCTTTTCCATGGGCCGGTCGGAAAGGCCACGTCGCGATGTTTCTGGGTGCCGTCTGCGAACGGGAAGTGCTGGTCGCCCCGCGCTCCCGTGGGCTCTTCATGGCCCGGGCCGTCTACGCCGGCGCCCTCCTGGGGATCGTGGCCACCTGCTGGCTGGTGGTCACCGGCACGCAGGCGATCACCACCATCGGCGACACCGCCCGGTTCGGCGGCACCCTGATGCGGATCCTCGGGCCTCTGCAGCTGGTGCTCGCGATGCTCTCGGCGGCGCTCACGAGCGTGATCGCGGTGGGCGTCGAGAAGGACCGTCGCACGCTCGAGTTGCTCCTCGTCAGCCGGCTCGACGACGCCCAGCTCGTGCTCGGCAAACTCTCCGGCAGCCTGCTGCGAACGGGGCTGCTGCTGGTGGCCGCCGTGCCGGTGTTTGCCCTCGCAGCTGCCTTTGGCGGCGTGACGGCCGCGCAGATCGCGAGGATGTTCGTGGTGACGGCGGCGGCAGCCGCGGTCGCGGCCAGTGTCGCCAACGCGGTGGCTTTCTGGCGCGACACCACCTTCCAGTCGCTCGCCATCACGAGCTTCGCACTGGTGGCCTGGCTGGCCCTGGGCGAAGCGGTCGCAGCGACCGTGGGCCCCGACGCGGCCGCCGCCCTCTCGCCGGCCCGTGGCTTGTTTGCCTCGCTCGCCCCGGATGGCGGATCCACGCTTTTTCCCTTCCTCGCCGTCTGCAGCGGCGTGATCGTCGTCGCCACTGCCTGTGCCGTGGCACGGATGCGGAGCTGGAACACCGTGGTGGCGCTCCGCCCACGGTTCGCCGATGAGGGTGGGGCCGGCTCGACCGCGAGCCGCCGCGCATCGCGGGACGTGTGGCGGAATCCTGTGCTCTGGCGGGAGATCCGCACCCGGGCCCACGGCCGCGCCATGATCGTGGTGCGTCTGGCATGGCTGCTGCTCTTCGCCGTGGCCGTGGCCGGCGTCGTCGCCCAGGCCCGCTCCCCGCGGCCCGACCGGGTCGCCGTGGCGGTGGCCGTCGTGCCGATGGTGCTGGCCAGCCTGCTGACCATGGCGGCCCTCGCCGTGACGAGCGTGACCACCGAGCGCGACCGCGGCACCTTCGACCTCCTGCTCGTCAGCGACCTCGAGCCCAGGGAGTTCGTGTGGGGAAAACTGCTGGGCGTGCTCGGATCGGCGGCCGAGATCGTCCTCCTCCCGCTCCTCCTCTGCCTGATGCTCATCCCGCTCGGCATCGCCACGCCGGAGCACGGGGTCTATCTGGCGCTGGGCCTCGCGATGCTCACGTTTTTCGTCACCGTGCTCGGCGTCTACGCCGGCCTGTCGCATCAGACGTCGCGGCAGGCGATTGCCGTGGCGGTCGGGATCGTGGCATTTCTCTTCGTCGGCGTCGCGACCGCCATGCGGATCATGGTCGCGTTCGGCGGCAGCTTCGAACTCCAACTCGCCCCGTTCCTCGCCGCGATCGTGGGGGGCGCCGTCGGACTCTACGCAGCGCTCTCCGCGAGAAACCCCTCTCCAGCCATCGGCTGGACGTCGGCCCTGCTGCCG
>JAUMAF010000006.1:0-8271 GCA_032117045.1 Pirellulales bacterium
CGGCCCCTCGACGGGCGTGGACTCGCCGGGGGGCATGATCGCGAGCATCTGCCCGGCGGGAATCTCGCTCTCGGTCACGACATCGCCGGCGATGCTGATCCGGTAGCCGCGTTCGGGCAGCGACAGGTCGTCGCGGAAGGCCACCTGCGGGAGCACCACACCGAGGTCTGCCGCGATCGCCGTGCGGAGGGCCGACACGCGTTCGAGCAGCGGTCCCTCTTTCGCCACCAGGCCGAGGAGTCCGCGGCCCAGTTCCACCGCCACGCGGTCGTCGGCCAGGAGTTCGTCGGCCGGCGATGTCGCCCGCTGCGCCGACCTCCCGGTGGATCGCGTGGCTGGCTCGTCGTCGGCATCACCATCCGCGTCAGCGCCGGCGTCGACACCGGCAGCACGGGGACGACGGGCCAGGAAGACGGCGCCGCCGAGCGTGATGGCGGCCATGCCCGCCAGCGGCAGAAACGGCAGGCCACTGAGCGAGAGCAGGGCGAGAAACACGCCCGTGATCGCGAGCACGTGGGGCTTGGCCGTGAACTGCCGGCCGAACTCCCGCGAGAGGTCCACTGCCTGGCTCGATCGCGACACCAGCAGCCCCGTGGCCACCGAGATGAAGAGGGCCGGTACGGCGCTCGAGAGGCCGTCGCCGATCGTGAGCCGTGCATACACGCCCAGGGCCTTCTCGACGGCCATCCCGTGTTCGATCATTCCGATCGCCAGGCCGCCGACGATATTCACGGCGGTGATGATCACGCTCGCCACCGCCTCGCCCCGCACGAACCGACTCGCACCGTCCATGCTGGCGAAGAAGTCGGCCTGCCGCTGGAGGTCGAGTCGCATCCGCCGGGCCTGCTCGCGGGTGACGGTGCCCGCGTTGACCTCGGAGTCGATCGCCATCTGCCGGCCGGGGAGTCCGTCGAGCGTGAACCGGGCGGCGACCTCGCTGGTGCGGGTGGAGCCGGCGGTAATCACCACGAACTGGACGATCGCGATGATCACGAAGATCACCCCGCCCACCACGAGATTGTTGGCAGCGACGAACTGGCCGAACGACTCCACCACCTCGCCGGCCGCGGCCGTGCCGTCGATCGCGGCCCGGGAGAGAATCAGCCGGGTGGTGGCGATATTCAGCACGAGCCGGATGAGCGTGATGCCGAGGAGAAACGTCGGAAAGACGCTCAGTTCGAGCGGGGTCCGGGCCGCCAACACCCCGAGCAGCGCCACCACCGACACCGTGAGATTCACGGCCAACAGCACGTCCACCACCGCCGACGGCACGGGCGCGAGCACGACCAGCACGGCCAACAGGATGGCCGCCGGGATCGCGAAATCCATGACGTGGGCGGAGACGGGGCGGCGAAGGGCCGCGGCCGTCCCGAACGACTGTGCCATACGGAAACTGCAACCGGTGAAATGGCCGGGACTTTCTGCCCGACCGGGAGCGGGACGGTAGCGGCCGGCGGCCCGGGCGGGCTAGAGCGATTTCCGGATGAGGACCGCATCGAATTGGGAAAGTGAGAGGGGTGGGCGAGGGAATGGGCGGCTCCTGTGCCTCGAAAGAGCCTTGAGCAAACCGGCTACAATTGCCCCCTCCACACGCACCGCCCACGGGATTCCCATGCACTTCGACCGCTTCGGCCTTTCCTTCGACTACCCCGACAACTGGTCGGTCGACACCGACGACGCTGCCGACCGCTACGCCACCGTCACCGTCTATGCACCCGAGGGCGCGTTCTGGTCGGTGAGCGGCCATGCTCCGGGTGGCGATCCCCGCGAACTCGCGGCGGCAGTCGTCGGGCAGATGAAACGGGAGTATCAGGAACTCGACAGCGAGCCGGTGACCGACACGATCGAAGGACGTGCCCTGCCAGGATTCGACTTGAACTTCTACTGCCTCGACCTCACCAACACCGCCCAGATTCGCACGCTCTCCACGCCGTTCGCGGTCTATCTCCTCATCTGCCAGGCGGAAGACCGCGAGTGGGAGAGCGTGTCGCAGGTGTTCGCCGCGATGACGACGAGTTTCGTGAAGCAGGTGGATCTCGACGACGAGGCCGATGCAGACCTCGACGACGAGTGACCGTCCGGCCATAGCCGGCGGGTCGCGGAAAGACGGCTTTGCCCCGCGATGTGCTGAGGGCTTCGTGTCGCCACACCCGAGCGACGTATGCCTAAGGTCCGCGACCCTGCCGGGCCTGCCGCGGATCCACCATCCGCGGCACATCGACGGTAGGTTGCACATTGTGTGCCAGACGCCACCGGTGCGAAAAATGCCGATCGGCGGTTCGATCGTGCCGGTTACAGGGGGTCGAGGGCCGCCTCACCAGCCCCGTCCGCCCATTTTTTCAATCCGTGGCCGCCGGTTTGACAGGGCGATTTTGGCATTTTTACCCGTTCAGAGGAGCGGCCTGGCGGTCCTCTCCGAGCCTTGTCCGACCGCGACTTCGGTGCGACCGGCCTGCGAGTTGCTACGATTCCCGCGACCCGCCCACCCCCGGATCCCCCTTCGTGCACCTGCTCGCAGACGTCGCCGCCCCAGCCTCCGGCGGCGGCATCCAGATGATCCATTGGCTCGCCTTCGCCGTCTTCGTGACGGTGATGCTGGTGCTCGACCTCACCGTCTTCCACAAGAAGTCGCACGAGCCGTCGCTTCGCGAGAGCGCCTTCTGGACGCTGTTCTGGTCGGCCCTCGCGCTGGCCTTCAACGGCCTGGTCTGGTGGTGGCTCGGGGGCAAGCCGGCGCTCGAGTTTCTCACCGGCTATCTCGTCGAGTGGTCGTTGTCGATGGACAACGTCTTCGTGTTCGCGGTGGTCTTTGCCTACTTCGGCGTGCCGCTCAAGTATCAATACCGCGTGCTCTTCTGGGGCATCCTCGGCGCCGTGATCATGCGGCTCACCTTCGTGCTCCTCGGAGCGGAGCTCGTCGAACGCTACAAGTGGATCCTCTGGGTGTTTGGCGGCTTCCTGATTTACACGGGCATCAAGCTGGCCCTCGGCGGGGGCGATCACGAGCCCGGCGAAAACGGCCTGATCCGCTTCTTCCGGAGATTCATCCCCGTCTCCAAGGAGCCCGCGGGCGACCGATTTTTCGTTCGCGAGAACGGCAAGTTCCTGGCCACGCCGCTGTTCCTCGTGCTGCTCGTGGTGGAGAGCACCGACGTGCTCTTCGCGGTGGACAGCGTGCCGGCGATCCTCGGCGTGGTCACGCCCGGCACCCACTACATGCGGTTCATCGCCTTCACGTCGAACGTGTTCGCGATCCTCGGCCTGCGGGCCCTCTATTTTCTGCTCGCCGGCGTGATGGATCTGTTTCGGTTTCTCAACTACGGCCTCTCGGCCGTGCTCGTGTTCGTGGGCTGCAAGATGATCGCCGAGGCGGCCCGACACAACGAGTGGCTCGCGACGCAGGGAGGCTGGGATGCGCATTCGAAGGGTCACCTCATCCATCCCGCCGTGTCGCTCGTGATCATCGTGGCGCTGATCGGCGCCAGCGTGGCCGCGTCGCTCGCCTTCCCCGAGCGGAAGCACCGCGGCGAACTTGCCGACGATGGGCACGGCACGCCGGATCAGGGCCCGCCGAAGAAGGGCACGTCAGGCCACGGCTGATCCGTCGCCGTTGCTTGCCCGCGGCCGCATCTCACGCCCGGGGCAACACGATCCGAAACTCGGCCCCGCCGAGCGGCGAGCGGCCCACCGTGATCGAGCCGCGATGGTTCTCCACGGCGGTTTGCACCACGAACAGCCCCACCCCGGCTCCCGCGGGCTTGGTGGTTGCCACGAGCGCGTCGTCGAGGGCGCCTCCGGTCCAGCCCGGCCCGCTGTCGCCCACGGTCAGCGTGGCGCCGCCGGGCGTCTCGCCAATGACGACTTCGATCTCGCGCCGTGGCAGTCCGCCGGAGGCGATCGCCTCCACGGCGTTGCGGAGCAGATTGACGATCGCCAGTTGCAGTTGCACGGCATCCCCCTGGATCCGGCAGCCCGCCGGCGGGCTCGACTGCCGCACCGTCACACCGCTGGTGCCCAAGAGGCTCTTCACCTGAAAGAGGCTGCTCCGGGCCACCTGTGCGAGATCCACCTCCTCGTGCTGGGTTTCCACATTTCGCAGCAGCACCTTCATCTTCTCGATCGTCGTCACCACGCGATCGGCATCGGACACGATCGATCGCAGCGGCTCCGAGCCGTCGCCACCTGCCTCGAGCTCCATCCGGCTCGTGAGCAGGATTCGCGAGAGCGGCTGATTGATTTCGTGGGCCACCGCCGCGGCGGCCAAGCTCGCCTTGAGCTTCTTCTGCAGCACAAACCTCGTCTGCTCCTCCTGCTTTACCTCCCGCTCCCGCGCGGCGGTGAGTTCACGGGTGCGGTCTCTGACCATGCCCTCGAGTTCCCCCCGCTTGCGCCGCAGCGACCATCCCCACGCCACGGCCACTGTCAGCGCGGCCAGCGCGGTGCCCAACAGCGTGCCGAGCCGCCGGGTGGTCCAGGGAGAAGGCTTCCGCAGGATGGCAATGTCGGAGTCTGAGCGGATGATGAGCGAGAGCTGGCGGGGCTTACGGTTTGGCCAGGCGAGTGGATCGATATCCCAATCCATCTGGGCGATGCCGGTGACCGCGATCTCGCTGCCGAGGGGGAGCGAGGCCAGCCGCGACATCATCTCCGGCGATACCTCGGCCGTGACGGTCGTGCTGCCGGTGGAGAGCACGAGCGTGCCCCAGTATTTCTCGGCCTGGTAATCGACGAACCGCGCCGGAAACCGGATCAGACAGCCGTCGTAGTCACTGGGCACGGCATTTACCGACGCCTTCACGGCGTTGATGTTCACCTCCTCGATTGTCTCCGGCGTGACGGCGAAGGGCTCCGGAGGGCTGCCCCGACGGAGCGGGCGAACGATGCCGTGGGCGAGGCCGGCGATGTGGCCGTCGCGTCGGACAAAGCCCGCCACTTCCACCCGGTCGCCCACCGCGATGCCGCCGGTCGAGCGGGACGTCACCCGCAGCCCGCAGGCGGCATCCTGCAGATAGACCTGCTCGCCCGGCACGACATGAATCACCGTGCCCTCCGTCCGCACCATGCCGCCGCGTGTGGCCGTGGTATGAAACCGGCCGAGGCCCTCGAGCGGAATCATCGGGCTCTCGAACGGGGCATGCGGCCGCGGCGTGACGACCTCCAGACAGTTGGACTGCTCCACAAACACCCACGGCAAGAGGAACTCACCGCGGGTGTTCGACATCGACGATGTAGGCCCCCGCACCCGGACCGTGGCATTGACGAGTTCCCTCGGGTCTCCGGTCACCGCCGTCTTCACGATGCTCGCGAGGAACGGCCGGGAGTGGTGATCGAGCGAGAGCCGCCAGTGGTCTTCGAACTCGACCACTTCCTCCACGAGGCCGGTCGCCTCGACGAACTGACTGTCGGCAACGCCCTCGAAGAAGGCATCGGGATCCATGGGCGGCGGGTCGGGCAGCGGCTGCGGCCCCAGCACGGTCAGTGTCCGCGGTAGGATGATCGGCGAGTAGCCTCCGGGATCTGCCACACCGGTGATCTCGACCTCGCTGCCGAGCGACACCGCCGGCCGTGGATACTCGCGGGGCATCACGCCCCGGATCAGCGACCTCGCGATATTCACGTAGATGCCCGCCGACTCGTCCTGCACGAACAGCGAGCTCTGCCGCGCCCTCGTCACCACCCCACGAATCCTGATCTCCGGATGGGAGGCGAGAGCGGTGCTGGGCAGCGATCGCACGTCGGCGATCCGCGTCAGCGGTTCTTCGGCGTGAACACCGGCCTGCTGGTGGGCTGCGACCACCAGCAGGGCCAGGGTGATCGCGAGCGATCGCGTCGGCTGTGTCATCGGCGACGGCATGGGGGCATGACTCTCCCCACCGTCAGCGACGGCCAGCGGCAGAAAACATCGCCTGATGGGCGATGGCCCGCCGCGTCAGTTCATCGCCCGAGGTGCCCATTTTGGCGGCCATCCGCTTGCGGTGCGTCTGGATCGTGTGTTCGGAGAGCCCCAGGACCTCAGCGATTGCCCGCGAACTCAGGCCGTCCCCAATCAGACGGAAGACCTCCGCCTCTCGTTCCGTGAGTGGCTTCGCCGGAAAGCCCTTCGTCTCTTTCTCGGCTCCTCGCGGCGCGATGCCCGTCAGCTCGTCGATTTCACGTCGCAACGACTCGAAGGCGTCGTTCTTGCTGATCACCGCGTGAAGGGAGTCATTGAGCCAGTCGGGGCAGACAAACTCACTGGCCTGCCCAGACACCACGATCACCCGGCCGGCCGGATGGCATTCGATCAGCCTCCGCGCGACCTCCAAACCGTCACCATCCGGCAGCGCGAGGTCGAGAATGAGCACGTCGGGCCGCTGCTCTTCGCAGGCAGCGCATCCGGATGCGACGTCGCGAGCCTGGGCCACGATTCGCGTCCCGCCGTGGATCCTCATCATGGCGGCGAGGAGTTCGAGAAACATCGACTGATCCTCGACGATCAGGCAGCGCAAGGGCCCCGTCGCGGCAGGCTGAGGGGCAGCGGCCATTGCAGACATCATGGGATGCGGGCTCAAAAAGGGGATGCCTGCCTCATCGACGCGGGCACCACACGGGCCGGCTCAGAAGACTTTGTCTCGATCCTCAGGATAGGATGGGCGAAGGCCTCGGGGCAACACGCACCGGGCATGCTTGACCTGCCATGCCCGGCCTCTCCGCGGGCGAGCCTTATGAAGCCGGCCTCTTCGCTCGTGCGACCCCACGCCTCACGGCGGTGGGCTTGTACGAAGACCTGTCCGTAAAAGCCGACCGGCCGTAAGGCCGCGGGTCCAAAAGAACCCGCTGAGTTCCAGCGGTGGTACACTTTCATCGGTCATCCTCGAGCGCCTTCCTGGCGTGATGAGCGAGAACGATGAGCAGCACGTCGATCAGTCAACACGCGGTACTCGCGGCCGTCGAAGCCTTGCAACGGTGCGAAGGTATCGAGGCTGCTTACCTACTCGGATCTGCCGCCGCCGACCGGATGCGGACAGACAGCGACGTCGACATCGCGATCCTGCCGAGTCGCCGCGACGGACTGTCCGTGAATGAACGGCTCTCGCTCACGGGCGAGCTGGTGAGGGCCTTCGGTCGCACCGTCGATCTCGGCGTGCTCTCCACGACAAACGTCGTCTACGCCAAGGAAGCGGTCGCGCATGGCCAAATCCTCTTTGAGCGGGATCATCGCGTAACCGCCCGATTTGCGATGCTCGCGTTGTCGATGTACGCGTCGCTGCAGGAGGCCCGGCGGGAGGTTCTTCGTGCCTATGCCGCCTGACGACATCCTGCTCAACAAGGCAGCGATCATCGAGCGATGCGTGCGGCGGATGCTCGAAGAGACGCGAGCGTGTCCGCACCTCGATGACTTCACCCACGTCGATGCGCTGACACTCAACATCGAGCGTGCGTGCCAGGCAGCGATTGACATGGCAATGCACGTGGTGGCCGATCGCCACCTCGGCGTGCCGCAGAGCACGGCCGACGCCTTTGTCTTGCTCGAGCGAGCAGGACTCATCGGTGGCCCGCTGGCCGCTTCCCTGTGCGGCATGGTCGGTTTTCGAAATGTCGCTGTGCATCAATATGAGGACCTCGACATGAACGTGTTGCGCTGGATCATCGACTCCGGGTATCGCGATTGGATCGGACTGGGCGAAGCCCTCGGCGTGGCGATTCGGCCCTGAAACGCTCGTGCTCATGGCGATCGACGCCGGCGTTGCCGCGACTGCCGGCCTTCGCCGCCGCGATTTCGTCCGCTCACGCCTTTCTGGAGAGCCGCGTCAAGTTTTCCGGCAAGCCCAACGAGACAGCGCCGCAGGATTCCCCGATTCGTGCCAACCGCGCTCGTCAACGCTGAGGCAATCACGTTCGTATCGACGACGATTCGATTCCTCTCCATGAGCTCACGATGGCATATGTGCTGTCGTGACGGAATGCGTGTGCCCCCCCGGAAAACCGGCCCCACCCACCGCGGCCGACCTGCTCGTCGTCAGCGGCGACCTGAACCTCGATCCCGGCAACGCCTCGCTCCTCACGCTGGCCGATCTCGCCTCGAGCGTGCAGCCATTCGTGGAAGACACGACGATCTTCGCGATGATCAACTACTCAGGTGCCTGGAACGGCGGTCTCTTCACTTATGGCGGAAACGTGCTCTCCGACGGAAGTCGCTTCAACGTCGGCAGCCAGCAGTGGGAGATCGACTACAACTCGTCCACCGGCGGCGACAACTTCACCAGCGACTACCTGCCGAGCAGCAGCTTC
>JAUMAF010000007.1:0-14178 GCA_032117045.1 Pirellulales bacterium
GTTGCGGATCTCGCCACCGAGCGTGTCGACGGCCGTGAAGTAGCCGAACGTGAAATCGATGCCCATGTAGTCGTTGTCGAT
Source organism: Pirellulales bacterium (assembly GCA_032117045.1). GTDB lineage: Bacteria > Planctomycetota > Planctomycetia > Pirellulales > UBA1268 > QWPN01. The sequence goes on from JAUMAF010000007.1 coordinate 82, forward strand.
CGTCTTCGGCAGGTGCACGACCGGGATCCGCTTGGCGTCGGCCGGGAGGCGGTCCTGGTAGAGCTTGAACTTGTTGGCGGTCTTGAGGGTGTCGTCGCCACCGATCGAGATCAGGGCCTCGACGCCGAGCGACCGCAGCCCCTCGTAGGCGTTCTTGAGCGGCTGCACCCGTTCCGCATCGTCGAAGTGGCTGGGATGCGAGACATGCTTGCCGGGGTTGGTGCGGGCCGTGCCGATCATGATCCCCTGGCCACTCCGCGTGCGCTTGAGGAACTCGGGCGTGATCTTGATGTAATCGCGGCCCTCGACGAGCGGCTTGGCCGGCGAGAAGTCGGCGAGCGACGAGTAGCCGTGCTTCATGCCGATCACCTCGGTGCCTTCCCGCATGAACGACGTGGCCGCCGTCGAGATCACGGCGTTGGCCCCCGGGGCGGGGCCTCCGGCGAAGAGGATCGCGACGCGACGGAAGTGGTGGGTGGCGCGGTCGGGGCGGGCGAGAGACTCGGGCATGAGGGCTCCTGGGTTGTGGTCAGCCGGCGAGCATGCGTTCGACGAAGGTGGTGTCGACCTGGGCTTCGTGGAAGGCGGTGTTGGAAAGAACCTTCAGATGCAGCGGCACGGTGGTCTTGATGCCCTCGACGCGGAGTTCCTTGAGGGCTCGAATCATCGTATCGATCGCGTCCTTGCGGGTGGGCTGGTGGACGATCAGCTTGCCAACGAGCGAATCGTAGTGTGGCGGCACCACGTAGCCGGTCGTCGCGTGCGAATCCCAGCGCACACCGAATCCGCCCGGAGCGATGATCCGCTCGATCCGGCCCGGGCAGGGGCGGAAGTTGGCGTCGGGATCTTCGGCGTTGATGCGACATTCGATGGCATGGCCGCGGGGCTTGATGTCGGCCTGATGAAGATCGAGCTTCTCACCGGCGGCCACGCGGATCTGCGCCTTCAAGAGATCGATGCCGGTCACCATCTCGCTGACAGGATGCTCCACCTGGATCCGGGCGTTGACCTCGATGAAGTAGAAGTTGTCCTGCTGATCGACGATGAACTCGACCGTGCCGGCGGAGTAATAGCCCGCCGTCTTGGCGAGCCGCACGGCGGCGTCGGCCATCTTCTGCCGGATGGCCTGCGGAAGCCGGGGCGAGGGACTCTCCTCGATCAGTTTCTGGTGCCGCCGCTGCGTGGAGCAGTCGCGTTCCCAGAGGTGGAAGATGTTGCCGTGCTGATCGCCGAGAATCTGGATTTCGACGTGCCGCGGCCGCTCGATGTATTTCTCGATGTAGATGCCGGGATTGCCGAAGGCTGCCTGGGCCTCGGCCGATGCCTGCTGCCAAGCGCTCGCCAGTGAGAGATCATTTGCCGCCACCCGCATGCCCTTGCCGCCGCCGCCGGCCGTGGCCTTGAGCAGCACCGGGAAACCGATCTCCCTCGCGACCCTCACCGCCTCCTGTTCGTTGGCGATGATGCCGTCACTGCCTGGAACCGTGGGCACGCCCGCCTCGCGGGCCAGGGCGCGGGCGGAGTTTTTGTCGCCGACCCGCTCCATCGCTTCGGGCGTGGGGCCGATGAAGCCGATGTCGCACGAACGGCAGACCTCCGCGAAGTGGGAGTTCTCCGACAGAAAACCGTAGCCGGGATGGATCGCCTGCACGTTGCCGATCTCGGCCGCGCTGATCACCCGGTCGATCCGCAGATAGCTCTCCGAGGCCTTGGCCGGCCCCACGCAGATCGCCTCGTCGGCGAGTTCGAGATAGGGGGCGCCGCGGTCGCCCTCGCTGTAAATCGCCACCGTCTCGATGCCCATTTCGCGGCAGGCGCGGATGACCCGCAGGGCGATCTCACCACGATTCGCAATCAGAATCCGTTTGAACATGAAGTCTCCCGCGTTGCCGCGCTCGTCAGGCCCTCGAACCGTGCTCAGGCATCAGCCCTCCGGATCGACCTTGATGAGGGGCTGGCCAAACTCGACCGCGGCCCCGTTCTCGACGAGGATCGCGACCACCTGGCCGGAGACGCCGGCCGGAATCTCGTTGAAGACCTTCATCGCCTCGACGATGCAGCATGTCTTGTCGGGCCCGATCCGATCGCCCACCTTCACGAACGCCGCGGCGTCGGGGCCGCTGGCCCGGTAGAACGTGCCCACCATCGGGCTCTTGATCACCAGCATGCGGGCGTCGGCGGCCGATTCTTTCGCGGCCGGCTCGGCTGCGGCAGCTGCCGGTCGGGCCATGGGGGCCGGGGCCGAATAGGCGACGACTTCGCCGCCGCGGCGGATCCGCACCCGGTTGTCAGCCTGCTTCAGGTCGAGTTCGGAGAGATCGTGCTCCTTCATGAGCTCGATCAGCCGGCGCACCTTTTTGACGTCGAAGATGTCGCTCGGGTTGGGGGCGGCTGACATGGGAAAGGTTGTCTCCTGTTGGGCCGTCCCGGGGGGCGGCTGCACGCGGCGTCCGGTTCGGCGGCAGGGAAGCCCGCAGGCCGCCTGAAACCGAGGGATTTTGCGGCGAGGGTAGCCCTTGCGCGATCCCGGAGTCAAGGTAATCGCCAAGGGTGCGACACCCCGGCCTCGCGGGCCGCTGAAACGAGGCCGCTACCACGAGGCTTCCGATTTCGTCACACTCGCGGAAGACGCGTCTTCAGGCAGGCTGTCGATGCTGCCGCTTGTCGCTTCTCTGGGCCATTTCCATGCTGCCAACGCCCCCTGCCGATCTCCCGCGGCTGCCTCCGCGGTGCCGTGAATCGAGCAAGCGGGACTACGGCCGAGTCGTCGTCGTGGGGGGATGCTCCGGGATGGCGGGCGCGCCGGCGCTGGCAGCGATGGCCGCACTCCGCAGCGGTGCGGGCCTCGTCGAACTCGTCGTGCCGGCGCCGGTCGCGGCGATCGCCGCCGGGTTCGACCCCTGCGTCATGACCCATGCCCTGCCGGCCGGAACGGACGGCACCTTCGCGCCGGGAGTCTTCGACGCACTCGTGCCGCGTCTCTGCACGGCGGATGCCATCGCCGTGGGCCCCGGGATCGGCCGGTCGGCCGCCGTTGGCGAACTCGTGCGCGCCCTCTGGCGGGAGGCCGTGGTGCCGGCGGTCTTCGACGCCGATGCGCTCTGGTCGCTGGCCACGTCTCCCGATCGGCTGGCAGCGCATGCGGGGCCACGGGTGCTGACGCCGCATGCCGGAGAGATGCTTCGGCTCCTCGGGCACGATCCCGCGGGAGGCGACGCCGACGACCGCACGTTTCTCGAGCGGTCGGCCGTCGAGATGGCCGCCGCGATCGATGCCATCATCGTGCTCAAAGGGGCTGCCACGCTCGTGACGGGGGCGGCCCTCGAGATCCACAACCAGACGGGCAATCCCGGCATGGCGACGGCGGGCACCGGCGATGTGCTGACGGGGGTGACGGTGTCGCTCGTGGCGCAGGGCATGTCGCCCCCGGACGCCGCGCGGCTGGCGGTCTGGGTGCATGGCTGTGCCGGCGATGCGGCGGCCGCAGACCTCGGGCAGGTGTCGATGACGGCCCGCGATCTCCTCGATCGCCTGCACGTCGGGTTCGCCGCGGCGTCAGTGGCGTGATTTCGCGGCGAGCTGCGCGATCCGCGTGACATCGGCCACACCATCGTCCCGTGCGATCCAGAGCCGCGACGTGGCGGTGACCGCCACGCGATGGCCGCCGGTGAAGGAGCCGAAGGCCGGCAGCACCAGCAGATCGTTCTCGGCCACGAAGCAGCGGCCGGCGATTCGGTCGCCGCCTGGCGCCGTGATCGAGAGCGTGGGATGGAGGTGGCCGGCCACGGTGAAGCAGCTGCGATCCGGCTCGGGAAGGCCGGTCGAAGGCTCGTGCACGAAGTGAAACGGCGGTTCGTCGTGCGTTCGCATGCAGGAGTCGATGCCGAGGGACGCCGGAATCGTGCCGATCGCACGGTCGTGATTCCCGGCGATGAGGATCACGTCGGTGCGAGGGATTCGCGCCCGCGTGGCCGCGAACTCAGCGAATACCTCCGCGGTGCAGCCGCTTCGGGCGTGAAATAGGTCGCCAAGCACGATCAACCGCCGGGCCGCCGTCCCGTGGACCAGCCGCTCGAGCCGGGCAAGGTCGCTCTGCGCTGAGCCCTCGGGCACGGGGATGCCGGCGCTGCGGAAGGTGGCCGCCTTGCCGAGATGCAGGTCCGACACCAGCAGCGTCGCGGTTGCCGGCAGGAATGCGGCCCGCCCGGGCAGCAGGAGGATGTCGGCCGCATGTCCGGCGAACGGCGGCGATGGAGCGATGTCGATGAGCAAGAGCGGCCTCGCCCGTTTCTTACACCATCGATAGGAATCTGGCGAGCCGGCTCTCGAGGCACCGGCAGCCCCTCGCTGAGTCCGGGCCGTGGTGGCGATGCGGCTGTTCTCGCCCGCGGCCTTACGGCCGGTCGGCTTGCACACGCGTGGCGGTGGTCGCGGCCTGCTCGAGCTCCCGCGCCATGTCGGTGATCCGCGTGAGCCAGTCTTTCGTCGTCAGCCGCGACTGGACGAACTCCGCCCAGATTGGGAACGCCAGCGGTGAGATGCGGGGCGTGTCCACGATCCGGATCTCCTTGGCAGCGACCGCATCGAGCGCGTCGTGCAGTCGGCGAAACTCGAACTGCTGCTCGAGCACCTCGCGGCGAGCCTGCGCGAGGAGCATGTTGTCGGCGTCGTGTTCGGCGAGCACGTCGAAGATCAGGCCGGCCGAGGCCTGCGTCTGCCGATCGCTCTGCTGCGATCCCGACACGAGCCCCGCCACCCGGGCGATCTCGCGGAAGTGGCGGCGGGCCATCTCCGTGGAGTTGAGGCAGGCGAGCAGGTCTTCGAGAAGGTTGGCCGGCGACAGGAGCCGCCGCCAGGTGCGGTCGTCGGTGATCATCGCGTCGCGGCCCGCGAGCTCGAAGCCCCAGTCATTGCAGGCGAGCGTAAGCGTGGCGGGCTTCGCGCGGGCGATCCGCCAGGCGATAAGCGACGCGAGCCCCTCGTGGACGAGCCGGCCCTCGAACGGAAACACGAAGAGGTGGTGGCCATCACGGCCTTCCCAGCGTTCGATGAGGAGCGTGTCGCGGTCGGGAAGCCGGCTCCACCTCGACTGGGTCTCGAGCAGCGGTAAGACCGCATGCACCTCGCGGGGCATCGTCTTCGCCCGGCCGAGCCGGTTGGCATCGCCCACGAGTTCGAGCACGGCCGAGGAGAGCAGGGTGGAGAGGGGCATGCGGCCGCCGTTCCATCGCGGCACCTGCAGCGCCTTCGTCACGCGGCTCCGCTTGACCCACGCGATGAGGCCGTCGAACCGGAAGAGCACGAGCGGCCGGCCCGCGAACAGAAACCGGTCGCCCTCGTTGAGCCGCGAGATGAACGACTCCTCGACCGTGCCCAGCCGGCCGCCCCGGAGCCACTTCACCTCCACCGTCGCGTCGCCGGCGATCGTGCCGATGCCCATGCGGTGCCGACGGGCGATCGCCTTGCTGGCGACATACCAGCGGCCGAACCGCTCGATGATCTTCGCGTAGTTGGGATACGCGGCGAGGGCCGGGCCGCCGCGGGCTGCGAAGTCGAGTGCCCAGTGCCACGAGGCGTCGTCGAGCCCGGCGAAGGCCCGCGTGCGGCGCACCTCGGCGAGCAGCTCCTCCGCGCGGAAGCCGCCGCTGCAGGCGACGGTGACGATGTGCTGGGCGAGGCAGTCGAGGGCGTTGACGAGCGGGCGGCGGGCCTCGACCACGCCGTCCGCCACGGCGGCCCGGGCGGCGGCGCACTCGATCAGCTCCAGCGCGTGCGTCGGCACGCAGACGAGTCGGCCCAGTGCCCCCGGCGCGTGACCGCTGCGGCCGGCCCGCTGAAGAAGCCGCGCGATTCCCTTCGGACTGCCGATCTGCAGGACCTGCTCGACGGGTCCGAAGTCGACGCCCAGATCGAGGCTCGACGTGGCCACCACGCACTTCATCTTCCCGCGGCGGAGCCCCGCTTCGGCCTTGGCCCGTAGTTCGCGGTCAACGGAGCCGTGGTGGAGGGCGAGCGCCTTTTTCCAGTCGGGCCGCGCTGCGGCGATCGCGTCGTGCCACCGCTCGGCCTGCGAGCGGGTGTTGGTGAAGACGAGCGTCGTCGAGGCCCGGTCGATCGCCGCCACCACCTGCGGCAGGAGCCGCATGCCCATGTGACCCGCCCAGGGAAACCGCTCCATCGGCTCCGGGATCAGCGTTTCGATTTCGAGCCGCCGCGGGATGACGGCCGACACGAGCTTCGCGTCGGCTCCGCGGGATGGCCCCACGAGGGCGTCGAGGGCGTCGTCGAGATTCGCGAGCGTGGCCGAGAGGCCCCAGGTGACGAGACCTGGCCGGAGCGATCGCAGACGTTCGAGGGCGAGTTCGGTCTGCACGCCCCGTTTCGTGGAGAGGAGTTCGTGCCATTCGTCGACGATCACGGTGTCGAGGCCGGCAAAGACCTCGTGGGCGTCGTCGAGCGAGAGCAGGATCGAGAGCGACTCGGGCGTGGTCACGAGCGCCGTGGGCCAGTTCTCGCGGAGTCGGCGGCGGTCGGCGGCCGAGGTGTCGCCGGTGCGGACGCCGACCGACCAGCCGCGAGCGACGGGCTGCGGCTCGGCGAGCGGCTCCTCGAGCGCCCGCACGGTGTCGGCGGCGAGGGCCCGCAGGGGCGTGACCCAGACGGCGCGGAGGCCAGTTGGCGGCGTGCCTTCCGTGGCATCGACCGCCTGCGACCGTGCGATCGCCCCGAGCCAAGCCGCAAGTGTCTTGCCCGTGCCGGTCGGGGCATGCAGCACGCCGCTGACGCCCGCGGCGACCGCCCGCCAGACTTCCTCCTGAAACGGAAAGGGTTTCCAGCCGCGGTCCGCGAACCAGTGACGACACGCCTCAATGATGTCGGCATGCCTCGGCGGCAGCGACGTTTCAGACGCACGAGACTTCCGCTGTGTCGTTCCGCGCGTCGCCACGCCGTCGCTCCGATTTTTGTCCGCTGCCCGACTGCCATAGTCTAGGCCAATCGGGAGTCGAGGCTGATCGGGCGGGACTCATCGGGCGGCATGTCGAGAACACGCCCGCCCGCGGCGTCACGGCCCGTCGGCTTGCACCCGCTCAGACGATCGGGGGTGTGCGGATGGCCTCGGGGAGCTTTTCGCTGCCGTTCATCTGGCCGTCCCCCGCCGGTTCACGGATTCCGAGGCGAGTCTTCGAACCGCATGTGCTTGACCGACTCGCCCGAGTCGCGAAGTTCGAGCAGCGCGTCGATGCCGATCGCGAGATGCTTCTCCACGAAACGGCGGCTGACGTCGCGATCGCTGGCCGACGTCTTCACCCCCTCCGGACTCATCGGATTGTCCGAGACGAGCAGGAGCGCGCCCTTGGGGATGTGGTTTGCAAAGCCGACCACAAAGAGCGTCGCCGTCTCCATGTCGATGCCGATGGCCCGCGTCTTCACCAGATAGTCTCTGAACGAGTCGTCATGTTCCCAGACCCGGCGATTGGTCGTGTAGATGGTGCCCGTCCAGTAATCGAAGCCGTGCCGGGCGATCGCCGCAGACACTGCCGCCTGGAGCCGGAACGAGGGCAACGCCGGGATTTCAGGGGGGAAATACTCGTTGCTCGTGCCCTCGCCGCGAATCGCCGCGATCGGCAGGATGAAGTCGCCGATCTTCGTCTTCTTGAGACCCCCACATTTGCCAAGGAAGAGCACGGCCTGGGGGCTGATGGCCGAGAGCAAGTCCATCACCGTGGCCGCCATCGCGCTGCCCATGCCGAAGTTGAGAATCGTGAGGTTGTTCACCGTCGCCGATTGGATGGGGAACCCGTCGCCGTGCACCGGCACCCCAAACCGCTCGGCAAACGCTTCGACATACTGCGAGAAGTTGACGAGCAGCACGAAGGACCCGAAGTCGCCGATCTCACGGCCGGTGTATCGGGGCAGCCAGTCTCGAACGATGTCCGACTTGTTCTTCATGGGTGAGCCTTGCGAGGATGGAGCTGAACGATGTGGCGACTCAGTTGGTGGACGGCAGGAGTGCCGGCCAGGCCGCCTGGAGACGTTCTGGCGGAGGAACCTCGATCGACGTGCCCGGCACGAGCGAGACGCGGGGATCGATCGCACGGTTCCAGGCGAAGAGGGCGCGGTAGAGCCGGCCATCGCCGTACGCCCGTTCTGCGAGCGACCACCATGAGTCTCCCGGACGGGCAACGTACGATGCGGGCGAAGCCTGCGGCTCAGCGGCCAGCGCTGCCGCTGGGGGTTCGGCGGGCTGCTCGAGCGATGCCGTTGTCACGAAGGGATCCTGAGTCGGAGTCGGCGCGGCCTCGACGGCGTGGATCGCTGTCGGCGCAAACCGACGCTGTGGTGGCGGGGCGAACTCCTCTGGCGGCGGCGCGATCACGACCGTTGACGTGACAGATGGGTCAACCGCATCGACCGCATCGAGTGCCGGCGGATCGACGAGGTCGTGTGGTTCCGTCACGGCGACGTCGGCATGCACGTCGGGACCAGCGCCTTCCGGCGGCCGCGGCACGAGCAACTTCATGGACAACACGCCCATGAACACGCCCGCCAGCGTGGCCAGCAGACCGAGCAGTATTTTTGTTTCGCGTCCCATGAACGTCCGGCGGTTTCCGGGCCTCAGCCACCCGCGGATCAACGGGGGCGGGATTGTGCTGAAATCAGGGCGTGATCGCCAGACCGCCGAAGCCGCAGCGAGATTGCCGGCTTTGCCTATCTTTCGCTGGCGGGTGCTGTGGCGAGCACCTGCGCGGCCCTCAGTTTGGCCGACCGGCTGCGGGGATTGCGGAGGGTCTCGTCGTCGCCGGCCTCGATGGGCGACTTGGTGAGGTTTTCCCACACCTGCCGGTTGCGAAACGCCTCCTTCACCAGCCGGTCCTCGAGGGAATGAAATGAGATCACGGCCAGCCGGCCACCGGGAGAGAGGCAGGTCGGGATCCGTTCGAGGGCGATCCGCAGCGACTTGAGTTCCTGATTGACGGCGATCCGCAACGCCTGAAACGTGCGCGTGGCGGGATGGATTCGGGCCGGCGGCTTCTGCCGCGGAACGGCCGACATGACGATCCGGGCAAGATCCCGCGACGACTGAATCGGCGTCTGGCCGCGGACGTCGGCGATCCGCCGCGCGATCCGGCGGCTGAATCGCTCCTCGCCAAACTCGTAGATGATGTCGGCGAGCGTCTCGGGGCGGAGGCGGTTGATCATCCGCCACGCCGGCTCCCCCTCGGTGGGATCGAAGCGGAGGTCGAGCGGCCCGTCGGAGTCGAAGGAAAAGCCTCGCGCGTGATCGGCGAGCTGGTCGCTGGAGAGCCCGATGTCGAGCAGCACCCGATCGACCCGCTCGAGCCCCACGGCGTCGAGCACCTCCGGAAGATCGCAGAAGTTGGCCTGGGCGAAGCGGATCGGTTTGCCGGCCAGTTCGCTGGCTCCCCGTTCGATCGCGGCGGGATCGCGATCGAGGGCGATCACGCGGCCGGTCGGGCCGACGGCTTCCACGAGCAATCGCGTGTGGCCACCGCCGCCAAGTGTGCCATCGACCACGGTCATGCCCGGCTCGATCGCCAGGTACGCCATGACCTCGGCGGGAAGAACGCTCGTATGAATGCTCGCGGACATCGCCTCCAATCCTACGCGAACAGCCGCCCCCGCGCATTCCAGCGTGTTACGTGCAAGCCGACCGGCCCTAAGGCCGCGGGCAAACCGCGCCGGAGTCAGGCCTATCCCAGGGCTCACCCCACGCCTCACGGCGTTGGGCTTTTACAGGTCACCCCACGCCTTACGGCGTTGGGCTTGGAAGGACGGAATCGCGACGCTCGAGAAGATGCCATATCAGGTTCTCGATTCGCCCCACGCCTGGTCTGCGGTAGCATCGCGGCATGAGCGACTTCGATCCGGGTCTGGCCGCGACCTACGACTACCACCTGCCCGAGGATCGGATCGCGCAGGAGCCGCTCGCCGACCGGGCCGCGGCACGGCTGCTCGTCATCCAGCGGGCCGACGGCTCGCTCGAACATCGCACGCTCCGCGATCTGCCGGGGCTGCTCGCCGCGGGCGACCTGCTCGTGGTCAACGACACGAAGGTGGTGCCGGCCCGGCTCGTGGGCCGGCGGGCCGCGACCGGTGGCAAGTGGGAGGGGCTCTTCCTGCGACATGAAGCCGGCGGGCCGCATGCCAACGCCTGGGTCGTGCTCGCCCAGACCCGGGGCCGTCCGGAGGTTGGCGAGCGGATCGTGCTCACCGCCCGCCATGGAGCGGATAGCGAATCGCTCGAACTCCTCGGCCGGGCCGAAGGCGGGGCGTGGCTCGTGCGGCCGCTTGGCGAGGCTGCGAACGAACCCGCCGAGGCGGTGCTCCTGAGAGTGGGCCGCGTGCCGCTGCCGGGCTACATCCGTGGCGGCGTCGAGCACGAGTGCGACCTCGATCGTTATCAGACCGTCTTCGCCCGCGCCGCGGGATCGGCCGCCGCTCCGACCGCGGGCCTGCACTTCACCGACGAGATCTTCGCGGGACTCGCGGCCCGCGGCATCGGGCGGGCCACGGTCACGCTCCACGTGGGCCTCGGCACGTTTCGGCCGATCACAGCCGAGCGACTCGACGACCACCTGATGCACTCCGAGTGGTGCGAGTGCCCGGCAGAGACGGTGGCTGCGGTCCGCGAAACGAAGGCCCGGGGCGGGCGAGTCTTCGCCGTGGGGACGACGGCCGTGCGGACGCTCGAAACGGCGGCCCTCGGGGGTGTGATCTCGCCGTGGTCCGGAGCGACCGATCTGTTCATCAAACCCGGCTTTTCCTTCCGGGTGGTCGATGGCCTGTTGACGAACTTCCACATGCCACGGACAACGCTCATGGTGCTCGTGTCGGCGCTTGCCTCGCGAGACCTCGTGATGCGTGCCTACGCCGAGGCGATTCGCGCACGCTACCGGATGCTCAGCTACGGCGATGCGATGCTGATCATGTGAAGGCGGTGCCTGCGACGGTTTCGCGGTCACCGCTCGTTCGACCCACAGGAGACGATGATGTCGGGAATGCCGCAGGAAGACGTGCTCGTGGTGCCGCGGTCGCTGTTCGACACCGTGGGGGCCTTTCAGGGTTTCTGCGGCGACACGGCAGCCTATCTCTCGGCGTTGCTCGATCCCGCCCACACCTCCTGGCGGCCACGGGCGACCGTCGAAGACGATCCGTCGCTCAAGCAGTTGATTCCCTACTGCGTGCTCTCTTGGCGGGATGCCGCCGGCACGCCCCACTACTTCGCCTACACGCGAGGCGGCGGCCAGAGCGAGGCCCGCCTGCGGGCGAAGCGGTCGGTCGGGATCGGTGGCCACATTTCGAGCATCGACGGCGAGTACGGCGACAACACCTCCTACGAGGCCGGCATGCGGCGGGAGATCGCCGAGGAGATCGCGATCGACGGCGACTGGACGTCGCGATGCGTCGGCCTGATCAACGACGACTCCAACGCCGTCGGCAGCGTGCACCTCGGAATCGTGCACGTCCTGGAACTGGAACGGCCCGGCGTGGCGTCGCGGGAGAGTGAGTTGGTGGACTGCGGCTTCGAGACGCTCGAATCGCTGCTGGCCGATCGCGACCGCTTCGAGACCTGGTCGCAGATCACGCTCGACGCCCTCCGTGAGGGTAAACTAGGCTGATCTTCAAAGGGTTTCAGGCGGGTTGCCGGCACCTTTGTCGACGGCACCTTCGGCGACGCGGCCGTGATCTATCTCGATAACCACGCCACGACCCGGCTCGATCCACGGGTGCTCGAGGCGATGCTGCCGTGGCTCACCGACCACTACGGCAATCCTGGCAGCACGACCCATGAGATGGGCCGCGAGGCCCGGGCCGCGGTCGATGCCGCGCGAGACACGTGTGCGGCGGCGATCGGGGCCACGGCCCGCGAGATCGTGTTTACGGGGGGCGCCACCGAGAGCGCCAACCTCGCCATCCTGGGCACGGCTTCGCGGCTGCGCTCGGGGACGGGAGGCGTGTCGCGGGGCCACATCATCACGGTCGCCACCGAGCACCATGCCGTGCTCGATCCGATCGAGCATCTGGAGCGCGACGGCTTCGCCGTCACGCGACTGCCGGTGGTCGGGCAGGGCGACCCGAGCGGCGTGCCCGGCCGAATCCGACTCGTCGACCTCGACGCCGCGCTGCGGCCCGACACCTTTCTCGTGTCGGTGCTCCTGGCCAACAATGAGATCGGCGTGGTGCAGGAGGTCACGGCGATCGCCAACCGTGTGCACGCAGCGGGGGCGATTCTGCATGTTGACGCCGCGCAGGCCCTGGGGCGGATGCGGGTCGATGTCGATGCGATCGGCGCTGACCTCGCGAGTTTCTCGGGCCACAAGTTTCACGGGCCAAAGGGGGTGGGGGCGCTGTACGTGCGGCGGCGGGGCCGGGCCGTTCGCGTCGATCCGCTCGTGTTTGGCGGTGGCCAGGAGCGGGGCATGCGGAGCGGCACGCTCGACGTGCCGGCGATCGTGGGAATGGCGGAGGCGGCCCGACTCGCCAACGAAGGGTTGGCGGCGGAGGTGCCGCAGATGCGGCGGCTGCGAGATCGGCTCTGGCACAAGCTCGCAGACGCGGTGCCGGGGGTCGCACTCAACGGCCCTGCGCTCGAGGCGGGCGATGCCGGCTCCACTCCCATTCGGCTCGTCAACAATCTCAACGTGCACATTCCCGGCGTCGATGGCCAGACGCTCCTGGCGACCGTGTCGGGCGAAGGCCTGGCGGTGAGTTCCGGCAGCGCCTGCTCCTCGGAGAGTCCGCGACCGAGCCACGTGCTCCTGGCTCTCGGGCTCTCTGAGGATCAGGCCCGCGCCAGCCTGCGGTTCGGCCTCTCCCGGTTCACGACCGAAAGCGAGGTGGACGAAGCCGCGAGCCGAATCGCGGCCGGCGTCGCCCGCCTGCGGCCGGCGTAGCCTCCGATCACGGCAAACATCACGCCGTCACACGGCAAGAATGAGGAAGGGATACATGGTCTCGAGCAGGTCGCGCGGCCGATGGCTGGGGTGGAATGGGGTTGCCGTCATGCTGGCCATCGCTTCGGGTTCGGCTCCGGCCGCCGAACGTCACCAACTGGTCGTCTACGCCGCGACGTCAGCCGGGATCGTGGCCGCAATCCAGGCGAAAAAGCTCGGCCTCTCGGTGGTCGTCATCGAGCCGGGAAAGCACCTCGGGGGCCTCACTGCCGGAGGACTTGGCGCGACCGACATCGGCAACAAGGCGGCCATCGGCGGGCTGGCCCGCGAGTTTTACCGGCGGGTCGGCAGGCATTACCGAGCCTCCGCTTCCTGGAAGCATGAGACCCGTGACACCTTCATGGCGAAGCGGAAGTCGCGGAACGAGGAGGAAATGTGGACGTTCGAGCCGCACGTCGCGGAGCAGGTGTATTGCGACTGGCTGAACGAAGCTGGCGTCGAGGTGGTCTTCGGGGAGCGGCTCGATCTGAAGCCGGCGGCCGTGCTGAAAGCGGGGGCCAGGATTCGCGCGATCCGCATGGAGAGCGGCCGCGAGTTTACCGGCGACATGTTCATCGACGCGTCGTACGAGGGCGACATGATGGCGAAAGCCGGCGTCTCCTACCACGTGGGCCGCGAACCGGCGGATCGCTACGACGAATCGCTGGCCGGCGTGCAGACGGCGCGGGCGGTTGCGCATCAGTTCACGCACGAGGTCGATCCCTACGTGAAGCCGGGTGATCCCACAAGTGGCCTCGTGCCGCTGGTCTCGGCGGATCCGCCCGGCGTCGACGGCTCCGGCGACAGTCGAGTGCAGGCTTACAACTTCCGGATGTGCACGACCGACGTGCCGGAGAATCGCCGTGAGTGGCCGAGGCCGGAGGGGTATGACGAGAAGGCCTATGAACTGCTGTTCCGAAACTTCGAGGCGGGCGACCACCGCGTGCCATGGAATCCGGTCTGGATGCCCAATCGCAAGACCGACACCAACAACAACTTTGCGATCAGCACCGACTTCATCGGGGCGAACACCGCCTATCCCGACGGCGACTATGCGACCCGCGAACGGATCGTCGCCGAGCATCGCCGCTACCAGACGGGGCTGATGTGGACGCTGGCGAACCATCCCCGCGTGCCGGAG
>JAUMAF010000008.1:0-36858 GCA_032117045.1 Pirellulales bacterium
GGGGCATGGGCAGCCCCTCGCCGGCGCATGACGCCAAGCACAGGCAGGATGCCGAAGCGCCGGTGGCATCCGAGTGAGTGAAGCCCAGGATGGGCGCAACGAACGTCCGGCGACGGGGCATGGGCAGCCCCGAGCCGTGCACCAGGGCAGCCCGCGGCCTCACGGCCGGTCAGCTTTCACCGCTCGGCAAGCCCTTCGACGAGCGCGGAGCCGATCCGAATCATCGTCGCCCCTTCAAGGATCGCCTCCTCGAAGTCCCCGCTCATCCCCATCGACAGTTCGCCGAGCGTGCCCGGCGGCAGATCGCCGGCAAGCCGATCCCGGAGTTCGCGGAGCCTCGCGAAATCCCGGCGGGGGTCGGCTGCGGCGGTGTCAGGATGGCTGGCCATGCCCATCAGGCCCCGCAGCCGGACATGCGGCGAGGCCGCGGCGGCGGCGACCAAGCGTGGCACATCAGCCTCGACGGCCCCCGAACGGGCAGGGTCGGGCGTGAGATTCACCTCCACGAGCACGTCGCTGGTGAGCCCGGCGAGAGCCGCCTCCGTCTTGATGGCCTCCAGCAGCCTCGGGCTGTCGAGCGTGTGCACAAGCGATACCAACGGCAGCGTGCGTCGCACTTTGTTGCGTTGCAGGTGGCCCACCAGATGCCAGCGCGGCGCCGCCGCGGCGAGTGCGGCGGCCTTCTCCCAGAGTAACTGCGGGCGGCTCTCGGCAAGATCGCGGCAGCCGACGTCAACCAGCGCCCGGGCGATGTCGGCATCGACGTACTTGGTCACGGCGATCACCGTCACCCCGTCGACCGCCCGCCCTGCCCGCTGGCATGCCTCCGCCACGCGGTCCTGGATGGCCGCGAGATGCTCCCGGCACTTCGTCCGCAGGTCGTCTTCAGGTGGTGGCATCTCCGGCGTCACGAACCACCGTCAGGGGTGAGCAGTCACTGAATCTCGAGCGTGCGGGCCACCTCGCCGCTCCGCTTGATGCGGCCCAGCAGAAACTCGCACGACACATTGCAGCCCAAGAGCGTGCGGTTCCGGGCCACGTCGAGCGCGCGGTAGAGAAGCCACTGCTCGAGTCCCGCCTGTACGCGGAATCCAGCGGCCTGATGCGGGGGCAGGATCAGCCGCGTGTCGGCGACGGTGAGCTGCCGCCATGTCAGCGGCTCGCCCACCCGCGTGGCGTCGCAATCGAGCCACAGGGGCGCGTAGAGCCTGCCTCCAGCGTTCTCCTGAGAAAGCACGATCGCCGCGTCGGAGGCCTCGAATCCGCCCCGACCGACACCTCGCCATTCGTTGAGCGCCAACGGCACGGCCATGAACCGCATCGCCGTGTCAAACACATGAATCTCTCGGGTTTCGGCCGCTGGGTCGACGTCCAACGAGATCGACAGCGGAACAGATCCCCGATAGCGAATGTCGGCCGGCACCGGGCCGCCCGGCGTCGTGATCGCGTCGGCGACCACGACGATGCGATCACGTGGCAACACCACGACCTGGCGTTCGATCTGCCGGCCGCCAGTGAGCGGTGCGGTGATCTCGAGGAACGTCGCCTTCCTGTCGGACTCCCAGCAGGAAACCTTCCAGGCTCCTTCCATTTCCAGAGGGTGGCCATCGGCCCAGGCGTCCCACTGCCACGGTCCCTCGACGAGGAGGCGGTCGGCCACGGCGATCTCGAGCCTCGGCACCGTCTGCCGATAGTCGAGCATGATCCGCACACTACGGCGATCCCACCCGGTGCGAATGATGGCCACGCCGGCGACCGGGTCGTGGAGATCGCGGGGCAGCAACTGGCTATGCTCCTCTCCGCGCCGGTGGCGGGTGACGGTCTGAGCGGTGCGGCCCCGCTTCCCGCCCATCGCTTCAAGGGCCTCGAGAAGGGGAGCCGTGAAGGCGACGGGCATTTGGCCGCTCCCCGCGAGCAGACGACCATGGCCGCCGAGGAGTCGGATCGCTGCCGTGGCGGCCGCCTTCCAGCGCCGTTCGATGGCGTCGCCCCACGCGTCGTCACCCGTCGCCCGCGCCGTCTCGCGGATCATGGTCCAGCAAACGACCCGTTCCACGACGGCCGCCGAGCCGGTCAGATGAACGATCCCCTCGGTCGAGACCAACCGTTCAATCTCGCCCGACACCGACGCCGACGCCGCCTCCTCCAGGCAGCGACAGGCCTCGATGTCACGGAAGAGCCTCGAGAGCGCGAGCACGAACCGCGCTGGCTGGGTGTCGCCGGCGATGAGCAGCGGCAGCGCCTCCCGGGCTTGGCCCACCAGTCGCTCGAGGAGGCCGCCGGCCGATCCGCCGGCGCGTTTGGTCCGCGCCATCCAGGCGAGCGTCCATGTGGCCGCCTCGCACAAGAGCCAACGGTCACACGGGGAGGCGCACCGACCAGCCTCGTCGAGGCATTCGGCCACCGCCGTTTCGATGAAGGCGACACGCTGGGAGTTGCCGCTCCCCTTCCGCACCAACGCGGCGAGTTGCCGCAGCCGATTGCGGCCATCGAGCGTCTCGCCCACGTTAGCAAGCCCACCGATCCGCCCTGCGGCCGCGCGGGCCGTCACCACCACCGGTTCGGGCCGTGACGAGACCGCGGCCGACCGAACTCCACGCGACGGGACTCCCGGCCTGCTCGACGTCGCGGCGGTAGCCGCGATGTGACCTTCGGCTGGGTCCGACCCCGTGGCGGCTTGGTCCGCCGACCGCTTCGCCGAGGTTTTGTTCTTCGACTTCTTTGCCGATGTCGGGTCGGGCCGACCATTTTGCTTGGGCTCGTTCGTGACGACCATGTCGTATCAGGATGCCTCCGGCCAGACTCGATCACACGCCGCCGTCACCCGTCGCGTCGCGACAGGCCGTGGGTGACGGTATGGTATCCAAGCGGGTGACCATCATCCAACGATTTCTGCCGACTGCGAGGACTGAGCGATGACATTCGACGGTGGCATACAGTGGCCTAGGGCCGTGCTTTTGGCCTCGGCGACAGTGATCGGGACGGGGCTGCTGGTCATGCGACCGCCGACCGCAGCGGCAGTCGAGACTGTCCCCCCATCCTCCACCGATATCGAACCCGATATGCCAGCCGCTCCCCCCGAGCCGAATCCGCGGCCTGACCGCCATCCCGAACTCAAGCGGTTGTCACCGGCCGAAGACGTCTGGATCGATCCGGTTCGCAAGGAGGTCGTCGTCGGCGGCGTGATCGCGCTCGACAAGGGTGGCATCGAAGTCTTTGCCTGCCCCGAGCATTCCAAGGAGCATGAGGCCGTTGTCGCCACACGCTCGTCCGCCCGGCTCATCCACACGGCCCTGCTCGCGATCGGCCTCGAGCCGGGCAGGCCCGTCTCGTTCGATCCGGAGTATAGCGCCGCGCAAGGCCCCGTCGTGAAGGTGCGAATCCGTTGGGCGGACGAAGCGGGTGCTTCCCACGACCGGCCAGCGCGGGAGTTGGTCCGCAACAGTCGCACGCGAGCGGCCCTCGACACCGACTGGGTTTTCGCCGGCAGCCTGTTCTGGAAGGATCCGGCGGATGGCCGCGACATCTACCAGGCCGACGGCGGCGACCTGATCTGTGTCTCGAACTTTCCAACCGCGATGCTCGACCTGCCGATCGAGAGCTCGCAGGCCAACGACGCGCTCCTCTTCGAGGCCTTCGCCGGCCGCGTGCCGCCCCGGGGCACCGAGGTCGAACTCGTGCTGTCGGCGGGACCGTGAGCGGTGCCTGGCACAGCGACCCCTGAGATCGCTTCAACTCGAGGCGCCCGCGGCCTGACGGCCGGTCGACTTGCACGGGCATGACGTCAGCGAGGGGCTGCCCGTCAGCTGGCGGCGGTCACGTGGCAGTGGACGAGGATCTCCGCCGGCGTGGAGACGTAGCCCGTGTAGAAGGGACCGAACTCCGCGTAGCGGGCGCTCGCCTCGTCGAACCGCATCGTGTAGACGATCTCCTTGAGCCAGTCAGGCCGTCGCGCCCAGAGCGTCACGCCCCATTCCCAGTCGTCGAGGCCGACCGACACGGTGATCAACTGGGTCACCCGACCGCCGAAGGTCATGCCGGTGCGTCCATGCTCGGCCATCAGACGGCTGCGTTCCGAGAAGGGCAGCGTGAACCAGTTCTCGCCGACCTTGCGCTTCTTGTTCATGGGATAAAAACAGGCATTGGGCCAGGGCGGTAGTTCCGGCTCGAGCCGTGCCTTCCGCATGCTGTCCTCGCGGGCCGCGTAGCCCTGCACCTTGGCCCGATACGCCGGGCTGTCGGCAGCCTCGCCCTCAGCGATCAGCCGCTGGCCAAACTGCTCGACGGTCGGAACATATTCGCTCACTTCCGTGAGGCTCACGAACGAGTAGGTCGGCACGATCGCTCCGGCGAGCGGCCCGGTGAGAAGCCGCTGATGCACATCGTCGACCTTGAAGGGCCCCGGATCCATGGCCACGACGGCGAAGTCGGCCTTGTGGCCGGGCACGAGCCAGGTCTGCAGCCGCGTCGGCGCATGCGGGCCGGCAGGGTCGAGGGCGGCGGCGAACTGCCGGATCCCTTCGGCCCGAGCGGCCGGCGACAGTGCCGCGAGTCGCTCCCGATCGAAGGCGTAGAAGGAGTGCGTGCAGTGCCAGCCCGTGCAGGGCTCGATGGCCGTTTCCACCGCAGCCAGGGCTGCAGCGTGCCCTCCCTGAGGTCCATGACCTCCATGACCTCCAGTTCCGGCGGCGGGGGCCTGGCCTGTGGGTGCGGCGGGATGCATGGCTGGAATGCTCCGGGAGGGCTGGAGTGAATCGACCGGCCGGAGTCTACGCTGCGCAGGTCCGCTTTCCCAGCATCGAGGGCCGTGGTCGCAGGGTGTCCACGCAACGTGGTTCCACGGTAGGATAAAAGGGTCGCCGGCGGAGGCCGGGCTCGCCCCGGCGATCGCGGGCGGGTGTTCGATCGTCAGCGTGGCAGCCACCACAAAAGCTGACGCCGCTGCAACGCGAAACAGGGGAGCCAAACCATGGGACAGGCAATCGTCGATCCGGCGGAGCTTCGCAGGTTTGCGGGAAGCCTGCGGAAGTTCAGCGACGAGGTCGTCGCCCAGATGCAGATGGTGCAGCGGCAATTGGCGGCTCTCAGTGCCACCTGGCGCGATCAGGAGCAGCAGAAGTTTGCCGAGGAGTTCGAGGCGCAGATCGGCACTTTCAAGCGGTTCGCGGAGTCGACGGGCGAATACGTTCCATACCTGATCCGCAAGGCGGAGCGGGTCGAGGAGTATCTCCAGCAGCGTTGACCGCCATGCTGTCGGTCTTTTTTCCCGCCGGCATCGTGACCGCCCCGAGGCTGCGGTGCGACTCCGGCCCGTAGAGCGAGGATGCGAATGTCGACGCAGGCAGACGTCAAATCGATCGACACGCTGGCCTTCGTGAAGGCGGCCTTCGCATCCTTCGCCCATGAAAGCGGCCAGGCGCTCTCGGAGTGCGAGATGCAGGGGCAGCGGGCGGTGGACTGGATCACCGTCGACCGGGCCGGCTACTGGAAGGCCGAATGCCGCAAGGCCACCGAACTCGTCAACAAGGCGATCAAAGACCTCGAATACTGCCGGGCATTCAAGAAGGTCGGCAACAATCAGCCCTCGTGCATCGAGGAGAAGAAGGCGCTCGAGAAGGCGAAACAGAAACTGGCCCATGCCGAGCAGAAGGTGGAGGCCGTGCGGCGCTGGACGCCGATCGTGCAGCAGCAGTTTCGCGAGGCCTGCGTGCGGCTCGTGCGGTTCCGCGAAGTGATCGACGTCGACTGTCCGCGGGCCATGGCGCAGCTGGAGCGAATGCTCAAGTCGCTCGATGCCTACCGACAGGTGGCGTCACCGACGGGCGGCGCCGACGAGGGCTCATCCGGCGGACAGGCGGTCACCCGCCAGCTCGATGAATCCTCGACTCCGGCACCTGCACCGCCCGCCGCGGCGGCCGCACCACCACCCGATCGACAGGAGGGAGCAGCATCATGAGAGTCGGGGATCTCTCCAGCGGCGCGTCCAAACTCGCCAACGCGATCAAGCAGCTGAACATCAAGTGGGACGTCGCGAGCGAGGGCTGGCACGACGTCCGCAGCAAGTCATTTCACAAGGATCACATCGAGCCGCTCACTCCAAGCGTCAAAGAGACGCTCGACGCCCTGGGGCGGCTCGCGGAGGTGCTCGACCGCGCCATCCGCGACGTCAGCGATTCCGACGGCATGTAACGGTCGACTGCCCGCCCCACTTCAGACCACCCTCTCCGCCCCCATCGTTCCGCATCCTTCCCGAGAAAGCGACCTCGTGAGCACGACCGCCCCGGAACCCTCCGCCCCGGATTCCATTGCCCCGGCCCCCACGATCGCATCCGCCTACGATCGCGACGTGCTCCGCCGCCAGATCGAGGTGCTGCGTCGCGAAGCGGCCACCCGTGCCCGTCTCGAGATCGAGATCCGAGACGAACACGACCGGGCAGTGTCGGCAGTCCGGGAGAAGGCTGAGGCGGAGGTCGCATCGAACACGAAAAAATATGCCTCCGAGATCGAGGCCACCCGCCTTGAGTACGAGGCACTCCTCGAGAAGGCATCGGCCTATCGGAGTGGTGAACGAAAGAAACTCGATGACCAGCGTTCGACGATGGTCGCAAAAATCACCCGCGAGTGCGACCATCACGTTCAGCAGGCGAAGGAGGAAGACCAGTTCGAGGAGGGCTCGTTTCGCGAGGTCTTCAAGGAGAAGCGAAAGGATCCGCTGCGGCTGTTCGCCAAGGGCGAGAAGGACATCGCGAAGGCGATCGCCCAGGTCGGCGATTGCACGACCAGGGTCAATGCCTTTCTCGAGCAGCGTCGGGTGCCAGCGGTCACGGTCGACACGTCTGCTGTGGCGGCAGAGCCCGCCGCCGGCGACGTGCTCGCCACGCTCGAAAGCCTGCGGTCCACCGTCGAGGCCAAGGCGACCGACATTCTCGGACACGCGGGGGCGAAGACGGCCTTCAGCGGTGGCGCCACGGCGGCCGTGATCGCGGTGCCGATTGTCGCCGGGCTGGCCGCGGCGGTCGCCGCGTTTTTCCTCGTCCCGGGAGACACCGGCCTGCGGGCTGGCGTCGCAGGAGTGGCACTCGCAGCCCTTGCCGGCGTGGGAATCGGCGGCGGATTCTGGGGGCTGGGGCGCATGCGATCCGGCGCCCGCGAGCAACTCGCCGACATGGCCAACGACCTCGCGGCGACCGCCGGTCAGGCCGTCCGTCTGCAACAGCCCTGCGCGGAATTCCTCGCCGCCCGCCGTGATCGGCAGGCAGCCAATCTCGAGGAACGCTACAAGCAGGAGTCGGAGCAGCGAGCCGCCCAATCGGAGGCCAAGCGGGCCGCGCTCGTCGCGAAGAAGGACAAGACGCTCGCGGATCTCGAAGGCAAGTTTCGTGCCGCCTGCGATGCACTGGAAGCCAAGGTGGCCGATGCCCGCGCCAAGGCCGAGAAGAAGTATCCGCCAAGGCTCGTGGAGCTCGAGACGGCCCAACGGGAAGAGCGAGGGCGGATCGAACGGGATCGCGACGCCGCAACGGCGGCCGCCGACGCTCGCCGCGACGAGCGGCATGCGGAGATGACCGCCCAGTGGAAGTCCGCCCGCGAATCGACGGCCGCCGTCGTCGACGAGGCGAATCGCATCGACGCCGAGGCCTTCCGGTCGTGGGACGAACTCTCCCGGGAAGACGTCTCGCTGCCGGCGGAGGCTCCGCCAGGGCTGCGGTTTGGATCGGTCGGCCTCACGCTCGAGCGGATTCCCGGCGGCGTGTCGGGGGATCCGGCGCTCAACGTTTTTGGACCGATTTCCTGGACGCAGCCGGCGATCCTGCCGTGGCCCGTCGAATCATCGCTGCTGATCAAGACCGCCGGCGACGAGAAGGAAGCCGCCTCGGCGACGATGCAGGCCTTGATGCTCCGGATCGCCACGGGCATCCCGGCCGGCCAGAGCCGGTTCACGATCATCGATCCCCTCGGCCTCGGCAAGCAGTTCGCCGGCTTCATGCATCTCGCCGACTACGACGAACTCCTGGTCACGAGCCGCATCTGGACGGAGCCGCAGCTGATCGAACAGCGGCTCGCCGACATCACCGAGCAGATGGAGGTGGTGATCCAGAAGTATCTCCGCAACGAATACGAGTCGATCGGTGCCTACAACGCCGATGCCGAGGTGCCGGAGCCCTACCGCTTCGTCGCGGTGGCCAACTTTCCGGCCAACTTCAACGAGACGAGCGCCCGCCGGCTGGCCAGCATCGCGGCGTCGGGCGCCCGGTGCGGCGTCTACGTGATTCTCTCCGTCGACACCACCCAGCAGATGCCGTCGGGCTTCAGCCTGGCCGAGGTGGAGCAGTATTGCACCACCGTCACGCTCAAGAACGGCGTGCCCACGTGGAAAGACGCGGAGTTTTCCAAATGGCCGCTGACGGTGGAACAGGCGCCGTCCGACGAGGTCTTCACGCGGATCATCCAGCGGGTGGGCAAGGCCGCCAAGGCGGCCAAACGTGTCGTCGTGCCGTTCGATCGGGTCGCCCCGCCGGAGAGCGAGTGGTGGCACGGCAGCACGGCGAACGAGGTGCTGGCCCCGCTCGGGCCGGCCGGCGCCAAGAAGCTGCAGTTTCTCAAACTCGGCAAGGGCACGAGCCAGCACCTCCTGATCGCCGGCAAGACGGGCTCCGGCAAATCGACGCTCATGCACGCGATGATCACGAGCCTCGCGCTGCAATACAGCCCCAATGAAATTCAGTTCTATCTGATCGA
Source organism: Pirellulales bacterium (assembly GCA_032117045.1). GTDB lineage: Bacteria > Planctomycetota > Planctomycetia > Pirellulales > UBA1268 > QWPN01. The sequence continues at coordinate 8,740 of JAUMAF010000008.1, forward strand.
CTTCAAGAAGGGCGTGGAGTTCAAGCTCTACGACCACTACGCGCTCCCGCACGCCCGCGTGATCGCCATCGAGAGTGAACGCGAGTTCGGCCTCTCGGTGATGGAGCAGCTCGACCGCGAGCTCAAGCGGCGCGGCGACCTGTTTCGCGAGCTTTCGGTGCAGAACGTCGCCGGCTTCCGCCAGACGGGCCATCCCGACCCGATGCCGCGAATCCTCCTCATTATCGACGAGTTCCAGGAGATCTTCGTCGAGGACGACAAGATCGCGCAGGATGCCACCCTGATCCTCGATCGGCTGGTCCGACAGGGGCGTGCCTTCGGAATCCACGTGCTGCTCGGCTCCCAGACGCTCGGTGGCTCCTATAGCCTGCCGCGAGCAACCATGGGGCAGATGGCCGTCCGGATCGCGCTGCAGTGCAACGAGGCCGACTCGAGCCTGATTCTCAGCGAAGACAACACGGCCGCCCGGCTCCTCACCCGCCCGGGCGAGGCGATCTACAATGACGCCAACGGCATGATCGAGGGCAACAACCCCTTCCAGGTCGTGTTTCTCACCGACGAGCAGCGCGAGCAGTATCTGGGGGCACTCCGCACGCTCGCGGACCAGCGGACCGACATTCCCCAGCTCGGGCGGATTGTCTTCGACGGCAACCAGGCGGCCGACCCGGCCCTCAATTCTCTGCTCACCGAACTGCTCGCCTCGGGCACGGTGCACGGCCACGAGCTCGTCGCTCCGCTGGCCTGGATGGGCGATGCCATCGCGATCAAGGATCCGACCGCGGCGATCTTCCGTCGTCAAGGGGGAGCCAACATGCTGGTCGTCGGCCAGCGGGAGGATCTCGGCGCCGCGATCCTCGCGATGTCGATGGTCAGCCTGGCGGCCGGTTTTGACCCGTATCCAGGGGGCGGACTAGGCCGCGCGGGCCGGTTCGTCCTGCTCGAACCCGCGATCGCCGAGGAGAAGCCCGACATTCTGATCTCCACGGCGGGAGCGCACCTGCCGCACGAGGTCGAGGTCGTGGGGCGGTTTGGGGTCGGTGAAGCGATGGAGCGGCTTGCCGCGGAGGTGAAGCGGCGGATCGACGAGCAGGTGGTGGACGGCGAGTCGGTGTTCGTGATCGTCCGCGATCTGGGGCGATTCCGCGAGCTCCGACGCAACGAGGGCGACTTTGGTTTTTCGATGGGCGACAAAAAGGCGACGCCTGCCGACAACTTCCTCACGATCCTCAAGGACGGGCCCGCGGTCGGCGTTCACATGATCATGTGGTGCGACTCGCTCATGAACTTGCAGCGGACCTTCGACCGCAACGCGATCAAGGAGTTCGAGCTTCGAGTGCTCTTCCAGATGAGTGGCAACGACTCCAGCCAGCTGGTCGATAGCCCGATCGCGGCCAAGCTCGGGCCGCAGCGGGCCATGTTCGTCCACGAGGAGACAGGCACGCTGGAGAAATTCCGTCCCTACGCCTTCCCGGCAAAGGAGTGGCTCGAGACCGTCTCCGCCGCGATGGCGCAGCGGCCGCAGGGCACGCCCGTGGAGCGGCCTGCAGCGCAGCGTTCCGCCGAATCCGCCACAAGCGGGGAAAGCAGTGGCGAGAGCGGCGGTCTGGGGGGCTTCACGGCCTTCGGGGGCGGTGGCGAGTTCAACTTTTCGAAGATGCTCGATGACCTGCCCGGCGGCGATGCCGAATCCCCGGATGGCGACTCCGGCGCGGGGCCCGCGTAAGCCGAAGGCTCGCGTGCCGGACAGTGCCCCGAGCGCCGCCGGCTGCCGTCACGACTTCTCATCGCGGGCGGCGGCCGACCTGAACGGTGACCGACTGCTGCTTGCCGTCGCGGACAATCTCGAGCGGCACCTCGGTGCCGATCGCCGCCCGCGTCAGCATCAGCACGAGGGCGGCCGGCTCGGCCACGGGCTCGCCGTCGAACGCCACCACGAGATCGCCGGCGCGGATACCGGAGAGTTCCGCCGGGGATTTCGGCTCGACCGCCTGCACGAGCACGCCGAATATCGCCGGTGGGGACGATCGCAGGGCCATGCCAAGATACCCCCGCTCGACGTAGCCGCTGTCGAGGATCGCCCGGCTCACGTCGCGGGCGGTGTTGCTCGGGATCGCGAAGCCGATGCCCGTGTAGTCCTTGCCGACGATCGCCGTGGTGATGCCGATGATCCGGCCATGCACGTCGATGAGCGGCCCCCCCGAGTTGCCCGGATTGATCGAGGCGTCGGTCTGGAGAAACTCCTGGTAGGGGCTGTCGAGTATGCCGCGGCGGCCCACCGCGCTCACGATGCCATAGGTGATCGTGCGATCGAGCCCGAAGGGGTTGCCGATCGCCCACACCATCTCCCCCACCTCGATGGTGTCGCTGTCGCCCCATGTGGCAGTCGGCAGATTCTTCGCGTCGATCTGCAGCACCGCCAGGTCGGTCGCCGGATCGGCTCCGACGAGCGCCGCGGTGAAGGGTTGACCATCCGCCAGAGTCACCTCGATCGCGTCGCTGTTGGCGACGACATGGTAGTTGGTCACGATCACGCCATCCTGGCCGATGATCACTCCCGAACCCACCTCCTCGTCGGTCACCCCAGCCGGCACGAGCCCGCGAAGCGCCGCGATCTCGTCGGCGATCGTGACCAGCCGCCGCTGGGAGGTCACGTTGACCACCGACGGGCCGGTCAGTTTCGCCAGCGTGGTGAACAACTTGCCCACCGCCGAGAGCTCGGCTCCGGCGGCTGCATCGCGGATCGCCGCGATGTCGGCACGTGTCCGCGCATACTGCATTCGACCCACGAACGATGGCCAGGCGATCAATCCCACCAGAACCACGAGCCCTGCGAAGAGGAAGAGCGTGCGGCGGTTGGAGACGCCGTGCGGTGCGGTCTCGAGCGGGCTCATGCGTTTTTCCTCGCGGCCAACAGCCGCAGCCGAACAAGATTGATGGCCGTCTTCGCCGCCCGGGCAGCGGCCAGATCGGGGCCACCCCCAAACACGTGCTCGGTGACGGTCACGCCCGCGTCGTCGACGATGGCGATGTCGACCGCCAGCCGGCCCTCCATCGTCGGCCGCACCGCGCTGACGGCCAGACCGCACGATGCAGACCACTCGGCCCGAGCTGCTTTCGCGAGCGTTGTCGCGTCATCCGCAGGATTCCCGGGCAGCACGCGGCCGCCACGAAAGCCGCCGCTCCCGGCCGGGCTTCGCCCCTGCGCCTGTGCCAGCAGCGCTGCCACGCGACCCGCGGTGCCGATCTCGGCCGTGGCGAGCGTGGCAGCCCTCTCTCGCGTAACGGCGATCATGGCGTCTTCGATTTCGTCATCCTCCACGCCATACGCAAGCGCTCCCAGACACTCGCGAATGATGTCTTCCGTGGGGGCGATCTTCTCGAGGCATTCGGTCTCGGTGCGGCCGCGGGCGGCGATCCGCAGCGTGATCGTGGCTTCGTGGGCCGTGATGCCCACGAGCGGATCGCGGCCGCGGCGGACGAGATCGGGGAGCATCGCCTCGATGGCGCTCTCGCCGGCACCGAAGCATTTGATCCGCCGCTGCACGATCGTGGCCGTATCGGGCATCATTGCCAGGAGCGCCGGCTCGACGGTGTCCCCCCACATCGTCCGCATCTCCGAGGGCACGCCCGGCAGCGCGAAGATCCTGCAGCGGCCACCGCTGCGAGCGATGTCGATATCGATCCCCGGTGCGGTGCCGTCGGGGTTGGGAATGATCCGGCTGCCACGGGGAAAGAGCGCCTGGCGACGATTCGATTCCGGCATCGGCATCCCGCGGTTGGCGAACCGCGACTCCACCACGGCAACGGCCGCCGCGGAGAGTTCGAGCGGCACACCCGCCACGGCCGCCAGGACGTCACGGGTGAGGTCGTCGGCCGTCGGTCCCAGGCCACCGGTCACGACCACGACATCGGCACGGCCCGCTGCCATCCGAAAGGCCTCCACGCCGGCTTCGAGCGTGTCGGGAACGGTCGTGTGGAACGTCACCGGCAGGCCGATCACCCCCAGTTCGGCCGCCATCCAGCGGCTGTTGGTGTCCAGCCGCTGGCCGGAGGTGAGCTCGTCTCCGATCGCGATGACTTCGGCGTGCATGGGGGTTCCAACGGCGGTTTCCGCGGCGTCTGGCCGCGGTGATTCCTGCATCATCTATAACTGTCGGACCCTTCGGCGAACAGTCGCCGTCGGCCCGAATCCGGGACGTGACGAGAGATCCACATGCGAATCGGACTGCTGGGCTGCGACGCGAGAATGGCGGAAGTGGTCAAGGCGGCCGTCCACCGCGGTGACCGAGTCGTCGTGGCGACGGGCATCACGCCCGGGCTTCTCGGAGGCCTCGAGATTCCCCACAGCCGCTCCTGGGACCCGCTGCTCGATGCGACTGTCTGCGATGTCATCTTGGTCGGCGCCGACGGCTGGGACGAGTCGCGGGCCGAGGCCGTCCGCTCGCTGGTGCAGGCCGGCCGACCGTTGGTGCTAGCCCAGCCGCTCGAACTCTCGATGCTCTGGGCCTACGAACTCGACATGATCCGCAGCGACACCGGCGGCCTGCTCGTCCCCTGCCTGCCGGACCGACTCCACCCCTTTGTCGAACGGATGCAGCAAGCGATCACGGCGTCACTGGCTGGAGTCGGTGACAACGGGCCTGCGGAGTCTCTTCTCTTCGAGCGGCGGATGCAGGATCGGTCGAGGCATGCGGTGCTCTCCCAGTTGGCCCGCGACGCCGACCTGATCCGGGCCCTGGCCGGCGATCCGGCGCGGCTCTCCACGCTCACCGCAGCGAGCCCGGAAACGGCGTGGAATACGCTCGCGGTCGGATTCACCGGGCCGACCCAGGTGCCAGTCCGCTGGCAGGTCGCACTCGGCACGCAGCCCGGACTGACCATTCGGCTCCAGACGGCCCATGGCTCGCTCAGCATCGATGCCCCCGACGACTCATCGCGGCCGTGGACATGGTTGGGGCCGGCGGGGGCGTCAGACGTCGATACCGGGACCTTCGATCGCGGCGCGGCGATGCTGGCCGTGCTCGACCGGCGTCGGACGGGCACCGTCGACGACGACGGTATGATTGCTGCCTGCTGGGCCGACGCCGCCCGTGCCATCGAGCTTGCGGAAACCGTACCCCGGAGCCTCACCAAAGGCCGCGCCGTCGATCTCCATCGCGAGGAGTTCACCGAGATGGGAACCTTTCGCGGAACGATGGCGTCGCTAGGGTGCGGGCTGATCATGGCCGCGCTCTTCGTACTCGTCGTCGCCACGCTGGTGGCAGGAATCGCCCGCGAGTTTGGCTGGAAGGCAGCGGGGAACCTCGTCGACGCCTGGCCGGCCATCGTCCTCACGGTTCTGGGCCTGTTCCTCCTGCTCCAACTCCTCCCCCTCCTCATCGGGGCCAATCGGGACGACCGTCCCCCGAACCAGCCCGACGCTCCGGCATGAATGATTTTCCAGCCGCCAGCAGCCCCTTCCAAGACGCAGCGACAGGGCCACTGGTGGCCTGAAATCATGGGAAAATGTGCCGGCTGACGGGGCGTCAATGGACCGCCGGCTCATGGCGGCCGATGCTCCCCATACGTGCGAGATGTTCGGGTTTTGGGTGAAGGTCGTCGGCGGCATCCGGCGACCGGCCCAGTCGACCGTGGGGAGCAAGCCTGCATGCGGTATCGTCCGGCAGTCCTGCCGCTCATGTCGCTCGTGATCGCCTTGTCGATCCTGCCGGCCGCCCGTGCCGAATCCCGCCGCACGGCGATCGTTCTGGCAATCGAGTCGCAGCGAGATTCGGTGGTCAACATCCACGGCCAAAAGGTCGTGGGGGGCGGTGAAGACGGCGTTGAAGGCGACGTGCGCCGCGTCAACGGCATGGGCACAGGCGTGATCGTCGATGCGCGTGGCTACGCCGTGACGAACTATCACGTAGTCGAGGGAGTCCGTCGCATCGAGGTCACGCTCGCCTCCGGGAAGACCAGTGCGGCCACGCTCGTCTCGCACGACCCGCGGACCGATCTGGCCGTGATCAAGATCGACACCGAAGACCGCCTGCCCGTGGCCACGATTGGCACCTCCGGCGATCTGATGATCGGCGAGACCGTACTCGCCCTTGGCAATGCCTATGGCTACGAACACACCGTCACCCGCGGCATCGTCTCTGCGCTGCACCGCAACGTCGAGGTCAGCCGGACGCAGCGGTACGAAGATCTGATCCAGACCGACGCCAGCATCAATCCCGGCAACTCAGGCGGCCCGCTCCTCAACATCAACGGTGAGGTCATCGGGATCAACGTGGCCGTTCGCGCGGGCGCGCAGGGCATCGGGTTTGCGATTCCGATCGACCGCGTGCTCGATGTGGTCTCCCGCCTGCTCTCGGTCGAGCGAATCGACCAGACGTGGCATGGGCTCGTGGTTCGCGGCGATGCGCCGCGGGGCGCGGTGGTCGAGGCCGTTCATCGCCGCAGTCCCGCCGAGAGCGTGGGCGTGAGGGCCGGCGATCTGATCACTCGAATCGGCGACGTGAGCGTGTCGCATCAACTCGACGTCGAGCGGGCCCTGATCGGCCACAAGGCCGGCGACAGCGTGTCGGTCACCGTGATGCGGGCCGGCGCCGCGGAGCGACTGGAGTTGCCGTTGGCCGAGATGCGCCGCGATGCCGAGTCGCTCGATGATCGTTGCTGGGCGGAAGTCGGCCTGCGGCTCTCCAGCGTGACCGCCGCGAAGGTGCAGAAACTCCAGGCCCGCTACCGCGGCGGCCTGCTCGTCACCGGCGTGCGGGAAGGCGGCCCGGCCAGCGAGCAGGGCATTCAGGAGGGAGACATTCTCGTCGGCCTCCATGTCTGGGAAACGATCGCCCCGGAAAACGTCTCCTACATCCTCGACAAGGCCGTCGAGGAGCATCTCAATCCCATCAAGTTCTACGTGCTCCGCGGTCGCGAGACACTGTTTGGCCACATCGTGTCCGACACCGTCCGCCGCTGACGACCTCGAGCGGCGGGGGGCCATGCGGGCCGGGTTGTCCGGAGCCGACGGCTGGCGACAATCAGAGGATGGAACTCGACTTCGTCGCCGCGATTCTTTCCCGCATTCCCGCCGACGCCCGGCTGGAGGTGCCTCCGGGCGACGATGCCGCGGTGCTTCGTCCGCCGGCTGGCCGGCGGACGGTGGTGACCGTCGACATGCTCATGGAGGGCACCGATTTCATCCTCGGCCCCGACTGTCCGCCGCGACTCGTCGGGCATAAGGCCCTGGCCGTCAATCTCAGCGATCTTGCTGCGATGGCGGCCCGACCCGAGGCCGCTGTCGTAGCCGTGGCGTTGCCGAGGCATCATGGCGATGGCCTCGGCCGCGGGCTCTTGGAAGGCATCCTGGCCACGGCAGCCGCGCATGGTGTGACGTTGGCTGGTGGCGATACCAATGCCTGGGATGGACCGCTCGCGATCAGCATCACCGCCATCGGCAGCGTGGCGCCAGGACGTGCCTGGCGTCGGGACGGTGCCATGGCAGGGGATCTCTTGGTCGTGAGCGGCAGTTGCGGTGGAAGTCTCTTGGGCCGGCATCTCTCCGTCGCACCGCGGGTCCGCGAGGCCTTGATGATTGCCGATCGGTTCACCGTTCACGCGGCGATCGACGTCAGCGATGGTCTGTCGCTCGATACCGCGCGGCTGATGCAGGCGAGTGGAGCGGCGGCCGTGATCAATCTCGACTCGATTCCCATTCACGCCGACGCGATGCGAATGGCGGGGCTTCCGGGCGATACTCGCACGCCTCTTGACCATGCGCTTTCCGACGGCGAAGACTTCGAACTCGTGCTCGCGCTTCCGGCCGACGAGGCCCGACGGCTGGTGGCCGAGGCGCCGGCACTCATCGGCCTTCCGTTCACCGTGATCGGCGAGGTGGTGGCCGGGGCCGGGCTCTCTGCCCGAGCTGCCGACGGCACCACGACTCCCCTCGAGCCCCGAGGCTTCGTGCATGACTTCGACAGCTGAACCGCCGTCGGCCGCCGGCGACGCCTTCGCCTCGACGCTTGTCCGGATCGCCGACGAAGCGGGGCTGGCCCCGCTGGCGGCAAGGCTCGCCGCCGCGCTCCCGCGGCCGGCGTTTCTAGCTCTCGAAGGCGATCTCGGCGCCGGCAAGACGACGTTCGTGAAGGCCGTCGCGGCGGCTGCCGGGATTGATCCTGCCGACGTTGTGAGCCCGACCTTTGGTCTTGTCCACGAGCATCTCGGTCCGACGGCCGCGATTCTGCACGCAGACATGTATCGTCTTGCGGGGACTGACGAACTCTGGGAACTCGGCTGGCATGAGGCCGTCTCCCGGGCGACGTGGGTCTTCGTGGAGTGGCCGGAGCGGATCGCCGCGGCGCTGCCCGCTGACCGGCTCGACGTGGCGATCGAGATCGAGTCGCCGACCTCACGGACGTTGACCTTCACGAGCCGCGGCCCTCGGCACGATGGCGTCATCGACGCCCTGCGAGCCGTTTCGGCCGCTTCAGGAAGCCCGGCGGCGTAATCAGCCGAGCGATCGCGTCGTCAGGAAGACGGATCAAGCGCGCACGAGTTTGCGGACCGCCTGAAACTGCGGATGCTCGGCCGAGCCGCACCACTCGAAGAGCACGGCCTCGCTCGTTGTGACCATCGCGCCGGCCGCCTCGAGCCGTCGCAGGGCGGTCTCATGATCGATCGGGTGTCGGGAGGTTATGGCGTCGACGGCGATAAACACCGCCACGTCCCCGGCCAGCAGATCGATCGCGGTCTGCGCCACGCAGACATGGGTCTCGAGTCCGCAGAGCACGATGGACGAGACGCCGTCGGGAATCGCCTGGCGAAAGGCGGGCGTGCCGCAGCAACTGAACGACATCTTCGTCACAGGCTTTGGCAGGATTCCCGCCAGTGACGCCACCGTGGGGCCGAGCCCCTGCGGGTATTGCTCGATCAGGAGCGTTGGCACGGCCAACAGCCCCGCCGCCTCGACCAGCCGGCGACACCGTGCCACCACTCGTTCGCCCTCGGTCATGGCCGGCAGCAGCCGCTCCTGGACGTCGATCACGCACAGGGCCGAGCTGGTCGCGTCGAGTCGCATCGCGGGACCTTTCAAGGGTGCCGGCTCAGCCGGCCGGAATCGATGGCACCACGTCCGCCGGCTCGGGCGCGATGCGGAGGTCGACCGCCACGGCCGTGCCAGCCGCATCGTGAGGCAACGACCTCAGCCGGGCGATCTTCGTGGCGGCGGTCGGCTCACCCGCCTGCTCATGACCGGGCGCCGATCCGAAGATGATCGTGCGGCCATCTTCGCCGCGGAGTTCCCACGAGAGCCCTTCGGCCGACGCGGCAGAATGTGGGCGGCATTCGACCAGACCAAGCGGCTCCCAGTCGGGCCCGAGAGCGGAGGCCAGCGCCGCCCCCTGCTCCACCGTGCGATCGCCCCACGGGAAACCGACAGCTCCCTGTGGCCCCGAGGCCACGCCCGTGACCCTCGGATACGCCGCGGCCGACTCCGACGTGAAATCGTCGCTCGGCAGCACCACGCCCTCCGCATCCACCGCGAGCAGGCCTCCCGGAACGGCCACCATCGCCACCGGTTCCCGGCAGCGGATTTCCACCCGCGCGGCGGCCGGGTGGCTCACGGTGACCGCCACCACCTCACGCACCCAGGGATGCATCGCAAAAGCACGGGCCAGTCGCCGCACCAGTTCCGGGTCGTCGAGGGGAATCCCGTCGGCGATGCTCGCGTCGTCGAGGGCCTCGACCTTGAGATCGCCACGGATCCAGGGGGCCACACCCACCAGTTCGATCGCGTCAGGATGCACGATCAGGTCGTCAACGCCACGCACCCGCTCTCCGAGGCGTTCCCAGGCCATCCAGCCCAGAAAGACGGCGACGGCCGCGACCACAAGGGCTCCGAGGCCGGCCCGGTGCTCGTCGACGAAGCCCGCCATGCGGCCGGCCGGTGGCGGCTCGGGCGGCTGCTCGCGGCGGCGTGAGGAAGCGTTCATGGCGGGGGGGCTGGAGCGGCTCACCAGACTTCGATCTGGGGCGTGAGTTCGATGCCGAGCTTCTCGCGGACCCGCGATCGCACCGTCTCGACGAGCGTGCGCACGTCGTCGCTGGAGCAGTGCGGACCCGCGACGACGAAGTTGGCATGCGGTGCGTAGACGGCAGCATCGCCGATCCGGAGGTCGCGAGCCCCTGCCTGCACCACCAGCGACTCCGCGGTGATCCCCAATGGATCCTTGAACATCATGGCCACGCTGCGGGTGCCGCTCGGCTGGACGGAGCGGCCCACGATCCACTGCTTCTGCATCCGCTTCGTGAGCAGCGTGGCATCCTCCTCGTCGAGCTCCAGCCGGCAGCCGGTGATCAGGCAGTCGTCGAGGTTGCTCCACCGCGACTCGAAGGCCAGCCGGGATCGCTCGCGAACCTCGGTGGTGCCATCGGCGAGCATCACCGTGACGGCGGCTACCCGCTCGCCGATATCAGCTCCGTGCCCACCGGCATTTCCCGCCAAGGCTCCTCCGACGGTACCGGGCACATCCACCAGCGTCTCGAGGCCGCTTAGCCCAGCCTGAACCGCTGCCGACACGACATGCACGAGTTTTGCCCCGGCGCCTGCCAGGATCGCCGGTCGTTGCACGTCGATGCCGCAGAACGACGGGGCCGACAGCCTCACGACCATTCCCGCGAATCCCGCGGTCGGCACCAGCACATTGGAACCGCCGCCGATCACCCGCCAGGGAATGTTTCGCTCGTGGCAGCGGGCGACGACGCGTGCCAGCGCACCGGCGTCGATGGGCTCGCAGAAGTACGTGGCGGCACCGCCGATGCCCAGCCACGTATGGTGTGCCAGTGGCTCGTGGCCGGACACGGCCACACCGAGATCGTCAAACGGCGTGGCAAGGGTCCGCGGCACGTCTGCCGGCGGAGTCGATTGGGAACGCTGATTCATCACGGGATTCCTCACACCTCGCACATCGTGCCATGAAGGCGGCACCTGGGAGATTGTGGCTCACCGCGCGGGGCATCGTCCATGCCGCTGGTGCCACGCCGCCCGAGGCCGCCCGCCCGAGGATTTCAGGCCGCCCGCCGCCGGGTAAAAGTCGCCGCCTCCTGATGCGCCAGTTGCAGCCAGCCATCCACGAGGATCGCCAGCGAACTCCTGCCGCCATGCGGGCTGGCAGGCTCGCCGGCCGGCAAGGCTCCGAGCACGACCGCACAATCCCGCCGACCCAGCGCCGAGAGGATCCGGTCCACGCGGGCGTAGGCGGCGATGTCGGCATCGTCCGGATCGTCAGACGCGATCGACTCCGGGACGACCACGGCCTCATGACACCACCGTTCGAGGGAACGGATGAAGCGACGCCCGCCGAACCGGGTCGCCATCCGCTCATCGACCAGCACTGCAAGCCGGCCACGGGTGAGCCGCCTGAGGCTTGCGAGCGTCGCCGACACCGCATGCACGCTCGTCGGCAGATCGATGAACACGGGTGCATCCTGCCCCCGGTCGACACGCTCCACCCGCCCGGGCACACCGCCGGCCGCCTCGATCCCGCGGGCCGCGCGATCGAGCGACACTCCGTACCGCGAACCGATCGCCGCGGCGAGCACGGCATCGCGAACGAACGACACCGTCGGCGTGTCGGCGGCGACCGGCACCATCTGCCCACCGGCTTCCAGGAGAAACGTGCGGCTGAAGAGACTGCCTTCGACGGGACGGGCCCGCACGTCGCAGTCGTCCGACAACCCGGCCGTCAGACAGGTCGCCTCGCCGGCCGCTGCGTCGAGGAGGCGGTCACGATGCCGCTGACTCACGCCGGTGATCAGGCATCCCCCGTCGACGAGCGTGTCCATGATGCGCAACATGATCTGCCGATAGGCCCGGGGCGTGCCGTGGTAATCGAGGTGCGCCGCCGCCAGATTCGTGATGGCGATCGAATCGCAGGTCATTCCGGCGGTCGCATGCGCCGCGAGCATTCTGCTCGACACCTCGACGACCGCGTGTGAGCAGCCACTCGCGGCGAGGCGGGCGAGCCAGCAGGCGAGCGCTGGGGCCGATGTGATGTCGTCAACGTGCGGCTCCGTGTCATCGGGCCCGAGGCATCCCAGGTCGGAGAGCACGCCCACGCGATGCCCCGCCTCGGCCAGCACGGAGGCCGTAAGCCAGGCGGTCGTCGTCTTGCCGCTGGTGCCGGTCACCGCGATCACCCGCATCTCCCGCGAGGGATCACCGGCAAGGGCATGCGATAGTCGGGCCATGGCCCAGTCGCTGTCGGGCACCAGGCACAGCGGGATCCCGTCGGTCGCCACCATTCGATCCGCGATGATGCCGACGGCGCCCCGGGCGATGGCCCGCGGCACCGCCTCGTGGCCGTCGCCCTTGTCTGTCAACCGGGCTACGAAGACATCGCCGGGCCTCACTCGGCCCGCCTGGTCCTGGCACCGCCGAACCACGATGTCGTCGCAGGCCACAAACCGCGCGGCCGGGAGCACCGCCGACAGCCGCACCCCACGGCTCCCCTCGCGTCCGTCATGAAGGGGTCGATTCGGGGAACCATTCGTCGCATCGCGCATGGCGGCCTCCTGCCGGCTGGATCGTGGAACCCCTCTTTCCAGCGATTCCCACAACGGGGGATCGGAAGAAACCAGGGCGGGCCACGATTGGTACACGAGTCCGTCCTTGGACGTCGCTGGGCCGGATTGTCACCAGCGGGCAATTCGGGTCAAGGCCGCCTTCCGATGAGGATTTCCTGCGATGCGCCCGCTCGCCGTAGTCAGCCCGTCTTGCCACCGTCACGCTCGAATCGATATGGTCGGACCGTCGTTTCAGGGCTTTTGTCGTTGTCCGTGCCGCAGCGTGGGCGTGTCAGGATCGTGCCGACCATGCATGACCGAGATTCAGCGACGCTCGATCCGGCACCCCGTCGGCAACTGCTCTGGATTGGGCCGACGGCCACGGTGGAACTGGGATTGGCGCGGCGCTGGGCTGGCGAACTCGCCGACATCATCGAGATGGCGACGCCCGCAGAGGCAATCCACGCCACCCCGCCGTTCTTTCTGGACCGCTCGCCCGCGGCCGTGCTCCTCGCGTCGGCCACGCCGGCCCAGTGGACGCTCGCCGACTGCGTCATGCTGTCGCGCCGCTGGCCTCTCGCTCCGCTGGTGTCGGTCGCAGCGCCGCTGGCTGAAGGCCGGCGACGCAGCGGCCCGCCGCTGCCCGGCGTCGAAGAGGTGCCGTGGAGCGATCTTCCGGGCCGCCTCGCCTGGTGGCTCCTCGATTGCCACCGCGGCCGCCCCGGCGGCCTCGGCATCCCGACGACGGCCCGCCGCGACGAGCGGCTGCTCGAGGCGGCGGGCCGTGTGGCCGAGTTTGCCACGTGGAGGGGCTGCCGGGTGTCGGTGGCCGCGTCACGGGCCATCGACGTGGAGGGAGTCACCGACATGCTCGCCGCGGCCGGCCGCACGGTGGTCCGCCGCACCTGCGGTCGCCCTGCGCTCGACGAACCGGCCGACGTGCTCGTGTGGGATCTGGCCGCGGTTTCCGCCACCGACCTCACCTGGCTGGGAATGCTCGCCGCCAACCGCCCCGACCTCGCAATCATTCTGTTTGACTCATTTCCCCGCGGCGATTCGGTGCTGGCAGCCCTGCGAGCCGGGGCCCGAGCCGTGCTGGCACGCCCCGTATCGCTCGAGGCGCTGACAGGCGTCTTGCTGGGCCTGGAACAGTCGGCGGCCGGAGCCTGAGCCTGCGATTGACGCATTGGACGGTCATCCGTATTCCCTACGGCATGGATTTTTTCCGGTTTCGGACGGCTGCGGCCGTCCCGCTGTTCATGCTGGGTCTGGTCATCGCTGCCGCCGTGGCCCCTGGCTGCGCCCATGTGGCGGGCCATCCCACCTGGCATTCCGGCGCCTCTGCCGCGCTCGCCACCGCCCTTGTCTCTGCCGGCGGCGACAGCGGCCTTCCGGATCGCAGCGAGGTGACGGCCGGACAACTGGTCATTCGCGCGGATTTTCCGCTGGCGGGCCAGCATCGACTCGTCCGCGAGCTCGACGGCCTGCGAACCGACGTGAGCCAGGAGTTGGGCCTGCCGATGTCGGACGAGCCCGTGCACCTCTACCTCTTCGAAAACACCGACCGCTACGACGCCTTCGTCGCCCGCCAGTTTCCGACGTTTCCCGCCCGGCGTGCCTTCTTCGTCGAGACCGACACCACGCTCGCCGTGTTCGCAGCGTGGCAGGACCGCATTGCCGAAGACCTGCGGCACGAAACCACGCACGGCTATGTCCACGCCGTGGTGCCTGCGGTGCCTTTGTGGCTTGACGAGGGGATCGCGGAGTTTTTTGAAACACCGCGAAACGATCATGGCCTGCACCGGGGCCATGTCGCCCACCTCTCCGGCCGACTCCTCGAGGGCACCTGGCGGCCCGACATGGAGCGGCTCGAGTCGCTCTCTGCGGCGGGCGAGATGTCACAGGATCACTACGCCGAGGCCTGGTGCTGGGTGCACTGGCTTCTTCATACCACCCCCGACCGCCGCCGGCTGCTGCAGGACTACCTCGCCGACGTTCGCCGCGATCCCGAAACACCGCCGCTGTCGCAGCGAATCCGCCATCAACTGACTCCGTCCGTCGATACAGCCGCCGCGGTCAAGGAACATCTGGCGTCGTTGGCCGACACGAGTCAAACGCGGCGGTAGACCGTGCCGTGGCCCGTCGCCTCGAAACCCAGCTTGAAGAACAGCTTGATGGCCGCCTCGTTGGCCTCGGAAACATGCGCCTCGGCGAGCGCGACTCCCTCCTGCGCCAGATCATGCAGCGCTTCGGCGATGAGGTAGTTGGCGAGCCCCTGTCGCCGCCGCACGCTGTCGGTCGTCACCCGCATCAGCCCCGCCGACGGCACCCCCCAGGCGGTGGCGAGCGGCTGCATGTCCCAGAAGGAGCCGCTGCCGAGCAGGGCCTCCGCCTCGTCCCGAATCTCGTACCGCCGCAGGGCGATGCCCGTGGTCGTCGCGGCCTCCCACCAGGTTCGTCGCGCCGGCTCGTCGATCACCCGCAGCGTGGTCGATCGGCGAATCGCCATCTGCAGCCGGCTGACAGGCGGACGGAAGCCCGCCAACGGCCGCCGCATCACGGCGATTCGTTCGGCATCGACATAGCCCGCGTGACGAAACACCTGCTGCATGCCCGGGGACGAATCGAGGATGCCCGGAAGGTCGGCGCCGCCGTAGAGACCAAGATAGAAGCCGCCCAGTTCCGGCGTTCCGCCCCCCATGATCGTCTGGGCACCGCGTAGACGAAGATACCCTTCGCATCTCTCGAGGAGGCCGCTTCCGATTGCCTCCTGACTCTCATGCGGCACCACGACCACCAGCATCGTGGTGCCCTTGGCGGTGTCGAGCATGGACTGGTCGGCGCTCGGGCCGAAGGCCGCGTGGGCGAAGCCGACGGGACGATCCCCGTCCAGCGCCACGATCAGCCCCTCGCGATCGAAGTAGGGCTTCGAAAACACGCACGTCTCGAGCCAGGCCGCCGTCATGGGCTGGAATCCGCTGGGGCCCATGTCGGCGCTCCGCCAGATATCGGCCAGACGCGGAGGATCGTCGTTGCGGAAGCACCGATAGTCGATCATGCGGGGGCCCCCGGTGGCGCGGCGGGCAACGGCGGCTGATCGCCCGTGCCGGCGAGCCGCACACAGATCATGCCGTCGCGTTCGCAGACCTCGTGAACCACCTGTCGGACGGTCGGCGAGATGCGATGGCGGCCGGTGGTCACGTCAAACTGCCATCCGTGCCACGGACAGGTCAGCACCGTGCCGCAGAGCATTCCGGTGCCGAGCGGTCCGCCTTGATGCGGACAGAGCCCGTCGAGCGCGTGAAAGCGGCCCTCGACGTTCGCGATCGCCACCATGCGATCACCGGCCACACGCTCGATGCTCGTTCCCGGTGGACAGTCCGACGCCACGGCGATCGGAATCCACTCAGGCATGGCTCACGTCACTCGGCGGGCGGAAGGGCGCGGGGAGGCCGGTCCGGTCAGGCGGCCGGTCGCGGCTTCGCCTTTTTAGTCTTTCCGGGCTGACCCCGCCATCTCCTGTGCACCCACCAATACTGCGCGGGCTCCCTGCGGACGGCGTTTTCCAGCAGCGACGTGTACCACTGCGACACCGCCTTGAGGTCGCTCGTCTCAGGTCCGCCCGCCGCCGGATCGGCGATTCCCTCGAGTCGCAGGTCATAGTCGAAGAGCCCCCGGCGCCGGGTGGCCGAGCAGACGAGCACCGGTGCCGA
Source organism: Pirellulales bacterium (assembly GCA_032117045.1). GTDB lineage: Bacteria > Planctomycetota > Planctomycetia > Pirellulales > UBA1268 > QWPN01. Next base: position 24,999 of record JAUMAF010000008.1, read on the forward strand.
AGCCGACAGCGCAAACACCCCGATCGCCTTGTGCACGCTGGCGGGCCGACCGAAAAACTCCACCCAGCAGCCTCGCGGGCCGGCCGCCTGGTCGCCGAGCAGGCCGATGGCCCCGTTTTCGTCGAGCACCTGGGCCACGTCGGGCGCGCTCCCCTTCTTGGGCAGGATCCGCTGCCCTCGCGACTCCCGAAACTCCGTCACGAAGCGGTCGAGCAGCGGATTGTCGAGTTCACGGGCCACCGAGAAGATCCGGAAGCCGAACAGCCCGAAGAGATACGCCGCCAGCTCGAAGTTGCCGTAGTGCCCCGAGAGGATCACCTTGGGACGGTCGAGCCAGAGCGTCCGCACAAAATCCTCCATGCCGTGAATCCGCAGGTGCCGCCGCCAGGTGGTCTTGTGAATCACCCGGTTGGCGTGGGCGATCTCCACCACCATCAGCAGGAGGTGCTCCCACATGCCTTGGGCCGTCTGCCGCCTCTCCTCCACGACCATCTGCGGAAACGCCATCCGCAGATTGTCGCGAACCACGTTCCGCCGGATGCGCATCCGGTTGGCGAGTAGGTTCGAGAGCACTCGCGCGCCCGACTCGCACATGCTCCGCGGCAATGACTGGATGATGCAAATCGTGACCCGCACGGCCGCGTAGACGATCCGATCGAGGCAGCGGGTGGCGAGCGTGCGGTGGCGCAAGGCTGTTGATCCGTACGAACGGGGAATACACTGGTTCGTGGCCTTCACAGAGTGTCGCGAAGATGGCTGCGGCGGACCAGACCGATTTCTGGCCACGGCCGCCGGGTGATCAGCCCGTGGGAGGCTGCGTGAGCAGGAGCGCCACGCTGACGGCGTTGAACAGGCCGTGCAGGAGGATGCACGGCACGATCGAGCCGGTCCGCTCGGCGATGAAGCCCAGCACCATGGCCAGCGGAAACAGCGGCACGAAGGCCAGCCCCTGGCCGGCATGGGCGGCCGAGAACGCCAGCGATGAAATCCCGATGGCGCGGAGGGAATCGCCCGCGACATACTTCCGCAGCCAGCCCTGCAGCACCCGCCGAAAGAAAAACTCCTCGGCCACGGGGGCCACCACCACGGCCGACACGACGACCAATGCCACGGCCGCCCCGCTCCGCTGGCCGCCGAGAAAGTCGACGATCACGTGCTTGTAGTGGACCACGGCGTTGAGCGCCGCGGCGAGCATCAGCAAGGGAAACACGACCAGGGCGAGGCCACCGCAGGCGATGCGAACGTCGCCCTGCCAGTGGCCGCCCACGAAGCCCAAATCGTTTCGGGTGGCGCCGCGAAACTGCAGCCATGCCATGGCCGCGAACATCGTTCCCAGCGACAGCACGATGTTATTGACGAGCCGATCCACCAGCGGCTTGTCGACCGGCCCCGCGCCGAAGGCCATGGCGCCGAGCACATAGACCAGCACCACGAGCGCGACATCCTCCGCCTCCCATGGCACGGCCACCTGCGGCCGTGCCGGCAGGAGCGTCTGACCGGCCTGAAGCCGACGCGCGACGCGCCTCGCCATCCAGACGAACGCGGCCAGCGCCACCACCAACACCGCCACCTGCGGTGCCGCGGCCTGCACGTCGGACATCGAGACGTCGGAGAGCCCCTCATCGGGCAGCATGCCTTCGGGCATCACCGCACCAACGACCGGGCCGCGATGATGTATTCGATGCCCGACCAGGCCGTCGCCACGACGGCGGCCCACGCCGCCCAGGTGGCGGCGGCATCGACGGCGATGCCCGCCAGATGCAGGCCCGGCCACGCCCGGCCTGCGAGCACCAGCGCGATCGCCGCGCACTGCAGCACCATCTTGATCTTGCCCGACCATGCCGCCGAAAAGTCATGCCCCGTCCGCTCCATCTCGGCGCGGATCGCGGTCACGACGAGCTCCAGCACCACGATCACCACCGCCATCCACGCCGCGATCGCGGAGCCTGCCGCCGCGAGCAGCACGGCGCAACCGCAGACGATCACCTTGTCGACCAGCGGGTCGAGGATCCGTCCAAGACGGCTCACCTGCTGAAAGCGGCGGGCCCACCAGCCATCGATCCAGTCGGTTGATGCAGCCACCAGAAACAACCAAAACGCCGGCACCGCCGGCCCCCGCTCGATCGCCACGAAGAGCACGACCGCCAGCAGCAGCCGGGTCAGCGACAGGATATTGGGCACGGTCCAGATGCGGTCGGATGCCATCGCTCAGGCCTCCGCGGGCACGCCGGCGAGGTCGTAACCGCTGGCCGCGACGATCTCGATCGGCAGGATTCGCCCGGTGAGTGGCCTGGCCGGCGACGTGCCGGGGGCGGTCACGTAGACGGTGCAGTCGATGTCGGGGGCGTCGGCCTTCGACCTCGCGATCCAGACGTCATCCCGTTCGCCGCTGGGCCCATCCACGATCACGTCGAGCACGCGGCCCACCTGCCGCCGGGCATGGTCGTGGGCGATGGCCTGCTGCACGAGCATGAGCTCGTCGCGGCGGGCGGCCTTTTCTTCTTCCGGCAGATGCCCGTCGAGCCGGGCCGCGGGCGTATCGGGCTCGAGCGAGTAGGGAAACACGCCCACCCGCTCGAACTTCCAGCGGCGGACGAAGTCGACCATCTCCTGAAACTGCCCGCGGGTCTCCCCCGGAAATCCGGTGATGAAGGTCGTGCGGAGGACGAGGTCGGGGATGCGGTCGCGGAGCTTGCCGAGCAGTTCCTCGGTGGCCGCCCGATTGACCCGGCGCTGCATCCGCTTGAGCACGGCGTCGCTGGCGTGCTGCAGAGGCATGTCGAGGTAGGGAACGATCTTCCGGCTCGTCGCGATCGTCTCGATCAGCCGATCGCTGAAATGAATCGGATAGAGATACATCAGCCGGATCCACTCGATGCCCTCCACGGCCTCGAGCGCCTCGAGCAACTCGACCAGCCGTGTCTCGCCGTAGAGGTCGAGGCCATAATACGTCGTGTCTTGGGCGACGATCACGAGCTCCTTCACCCCGTCGGCGGCCAGCTCACGGGCCTCGCGAATGACCTCCTCGATCGGCTTGGTGGCATGCTTGCCCCGCATCTTCGGGATCGCGCAAAACGTGCAGGTCCGGTCGCAGCCCTCGGAGATCTTGAGGTAGGCCATGTGCCGGGGGGTCACCCGCATGCGGCCCGAGTCGTCGAGGGCCCGCGCGGGCGCCGGCCGGAAAATGCTCCGCTGGTCGCCGAGCCCGCCGATCAGCCGCTCCGCGGCCTTCGCGATCTCGTCTCGTGAAAACACGCCAATCACGGCGTCGACGCCGGGGAGCTCCTGGAGCAGCCCTTCCTTCTGACGCTCGGCGAGACATCCCGACACGATCACGCCGCGAGTGCTCCCCTCCTTCTTCAAGTCGAGCATCTCGTTGATCGCGGCATACGACTCCGCCCGCGAGGTGTCGATGAAGGCGCAGGTGTTGACGATCACGAGATCCGAGCCGCGGGGATCGCCCACGAGCTGCCAGCCGTCCTGCCGCAGCAGGCCGAGCATCCGCTCGCCATCCACCAGATTCTTCGGGCAGCCCAGGCTGACCATGGCAAACGTGCCGCGGCAGGTCGCGGGATCGACCGGGAGCACCTCCGGCAGCGGGGATCCCCCCGTGCCGCAGGCCCCGCCCTCGGCGTCGACGATCGGCAGCCCCTTCATGCTCATGCCCGCTCCGCAATGATCTTGTCGAGTTCTTCGCGGAGCCTGGGCAGGATCGCCTCGTAGGGGAAGGCCCCGAGCTCGGCGCTCCGCTTCTTGAGGTTCACGTGCGTCGGCCCGCACCAGAGGCCGAGATCGGCGTCGTCGGTCTCGCCCGGCCCGTTCACGCGGCAGCCCATCACCGCGATCGTGATCTTGTGGTCGCTGGCATAGGCGGTCATCTCCTTGACCTGCTTGGCCAGTTCGATGAAGTCCTCGTTCTCGACCCGTGAGCAGCTCGGGCAGGAGATGATGTTGAGCGACGCGAGGCCGTAGTCGACCACGCTCCGAACGCGACCGGCGGCGATGTCGGCGAGGATCGCATGGGCCGCGGCGATCTCCTGCGGCTTGTCGGCATTGGGCACCGTGAGCGACACCCGCACGGTGTCGCCGAGGCCCCGGGAGATCAGCTGCTCGAAGGCGATCCGGGTCTTGATGATGCCGTCGGGAGGCATGCCCGCCTCGGTCACGCCCAAATGGAGCGGCACATCGGGCCGCTGCTCGGCAAACCGGCGGTTCACCTCGATCACCTTCTGGGGATCGGAATCCTTGAGCGACACGGCATACCGCGTGAAGCCGATCGAATCGAGCAACTCACAGTGCTCGAAGGCGCTCGCGAGCATCGGCCCGATCGAGTCGTCCTCCGCAAACTGTTCTTTCTTCGCCGGATCGACGCTGCCGCAGTTCACGCCCACGCGAAGGGCGCAGTCGTTGTCACCAGCCACGCCGGCGATGAACCGCACCTTCTCCTGCCATGGCTTGGTCGGCTCATGGTGGTAGAGGTGGCCGGGGTTGTAGCGGAGCTTGTCGACGTGCGGGGCCACGTCGAGGGCAAGCCGGTAGTTTTCCTGGAGGTCGATGGCGAGATTGGCCTGGGTGCCGGCCCGGATGGCGGCAAGCGCGGCGGCATCTTTCTTCGAGTCGACGGCGATCCGCACCACCCCTGCCCCGGCCGCGTGCAGGGCGTTGGCCTGCTCGAGCGTGGCGGCGATGTCCTGCGTGTGGGTGGCCGTCATGCTCTGCGGGGCGATGGGGTGGCCGGCCCCGATCGTGATGCTGCCGATTCGCACCGACCGCGTCGGATTTCGCTTCAACTCGACCACGATCTCTCCTCACGACACACTGGGCCATTCATCGGCACTTCGCCGGACTCCACGCCCTTCAAACCATAGCAGACGCCTCCCCCGAGGCGATATGCCCATGCGCTACGTCCCACGGCTCCACATCGTGCTCCACGAGCCCGAAATCCCCCCCAACGCGGGCAACGTCGGCCGCACGTGCGTCGCCATCGCGGCAAAAATGTGGCTCGTCCGGCCGATCGGTTTCCAGATCGACGACTATTACCTCCGCCGCGCCGGCCTCGACTATTGGGACGAGCTCGAATGGGAGGTCGTCGACTCGTGGGGCCATCTCCAGGAGCGGCTCGCCGCCTCGGCCGCCGGCGGCCTGTGGTTCTTTTCCGCGCGAGCATCGCGGCCCTACACCGAGGCTTCGTATGCGGAGGGCGACGTGCTCGTCTTCGGCAAGGAGTCGCAAGGGCTTCCCGCAGCGCTCACCGCGGCCCATGCCGATCGGCTGCTCACCATTCCGTCTCGGCCGCAGGTCCGCAGCCTCAATCTCGCCAACTGCGCCGCGATCGTGGCCTACGAGGCGATCCGCCAATGGGGCGGCCGTGTCTGATGGGGGTCCCTCATGAAGGCTCGTCGGTGAACGCCGACCGGCCGTGTGGCCGCGGGCGATTGCCGGGCCTGGTCGCGACAATCGAGCCGCAGGCCACCGCGACGGTGACACCGGCGGCGGCGAGCGCCACCCGTGCCATCCGGGCCGTCGCCAATGGATCCTGGCCATCACCATGAAGGCAGAGCGTGTCGGCCACGATCTCAACCTCGCTGCCGTCGATCGCCCGCAACCGGCCGCGAGTCGTCAGAGCAACCGCCCGCGCGGCCGCCTCGAGAGGATCGTCGATCGTGCTGCCGGGCAGCGACCGAGGCACGAGCGACCCATCCGCCGCATAGGCCCGGTCGATAAACGCCTCCTCCGCCACGGCGAGCCCCGCCGCTCGCGCCCGATCCGCCAGCGGGCTCCCCGCGAGGGCATAGACGATGAGCCGCGGCCAGCGAGCGGCGATGGCCGCAGCCACCGCGTCGGCGAGGGGGCCGCTTCGCGAGACCTGATGATAGAGCCCGCCATGAAGCTTCACATGATGGAGCCTGGGGCCGGCGTAGTCTTCCACGCGGGCGATCTGGGAAGTCACGAGGGCGGCGATCGCAGCGTTCTCCATCTCGATCTCGCGGCGGCCAAAATGCTCGCGGTCGGCATGTCCGGGATGCGCGCCGATCGCCACGCCATACCGGCGGGCAAGCGCCACGGTGGCCGCCATGACTTCGGCATCGCCCGCATGGGCCCCGCAGGCGATGTTGGCGCTCGTCACGAACGGCATGAGTTCGGCGTCGTGACCGGCGCCCTCGCCCAAATCGCAGTTGAGATCGATGCACCGCGATCGCTCGCCGTTGGCGAACACACTGGAGTTCATGACCGCTATCCTAACGGTATGACAGTGGTTTTCATGCCCGGTCGCGAGGTTCACTCGCTGCCTTGCCGCGACGGCCTGCGAGCGACCCCCGCACCATCGCGATCCGGGCCTCCCGCTCCCGAAGCGCCGCGTGGGCTTCGTCGAGCGACGTTTTTTGGAACCGCACCGTGTCGCCGGGCCGAAGCTGGGCCGCCCGCGGCAGGTCGGCCGCGATCACCTGGCCGACCACGGGGTAGCCGCCAATCGTCTGCGCGTCGGCGAGGAGCACGATCGGGCTGCCGTCCGGAGGCACCTGCACCGTTCCCGGAAAGACGGCGATCGAAGCCATGGCCGCCGTGGCGGTGGCCGCGCTCAAAAGCGGCGCTGCCTCCAGCCGCATGCCCATGCGATCGCTACGGCTGCTGACGCGGTGCGTGGCCGACCAGATCGCCTCACCAAAGCCCTCGGCGTGCTCGCCGGGGATGATCCGCAGCATGACCGGCCCGGTTGAAATGTCGTCGGTGGCGTGTTCTGCCACTCCACGGAGATCAATCGCCGACGCAGCCGCGACGGCATGATCCACCGATCCGACCGGAAGGCGGTCGCCCGCGACGAGCGGAAGTCCAACCAGTCCGCCCCATCGTGCCGGCGGAAACGTGCTCCGGCTTCCCAGCGTCGGCTCCACGTTCACGCCACCGGCCACCGCGAGCACCCCGCGACAGCCACGCACGGCATGGCCGAGCGTCAGCACGGTGCCGGCCACAATCCGCAGCGGCCGCCACGACGGCAGCCCCGGAAACTCGCCGCCTCCCAGTGCCACGATCGCGTCGCGGTCGAAACGCAACTCCGGTCCGAGGAGCGTGAACTCGATTCCGGCGGCATCCTCCGGATTGCCGACCAGCAGATTCGCGATCCGCAGGGCGTCGGCGTCGGCGGCGCCCGAAAGCGGCACGCCGCTGGCGCGATGGCCAGGCCGGCCGAGATCCTGGATCGTCGCATACAAGCCCGGCTTGATGACGCTGATGGCAGGCTCACCCATCCCCTGGGACCGGGGCACCGCCGCCCGGTCGTCGCCTGATGCCACAGCGACGGCAGCCTCGGCCTCCACGAATCGCACCCGATCGCCAACGGCCAGCAGCGCGGCATCGCTTCGCTGCGGATCGAACAGTCGCACCGGCGATCGGCCGATGATGTTCCACCCGCCCGGGCTCGTGAAGGGATACACACCCGTCTGGCCGCCACCGATGCCCACGGAGCCGGCCGGCACGGCGATCCGGGGCGTGGCCCGGCGCGGTGTCGCCAGGTGCGGATCGAGTCCGCCGAGATAGGCGAAGCCGGGCATGAAGCCGATCGCCTGCACGAGATAATCGGCCGCCGTGTGCATGGCGATCAGCCGCTCGCGGCCGATCCCGTGGAGGCTGCAGACCTCGTCGAAGTCGGGTCCATGCTCGCCGCCATACCAGACCGGAATCTCATGGCGTCGCGGAGGAGCCGTCGCATCCTCCGCCACGGTCGCGGTCGCCGCGATCGCCTCCCGCAGCGCATCGACCCCGGTGATTCGCAGCGGGTCGTAGGCCACCGTGACCCGCTGGGGCGAGGGCACGACATCGACCACACCGGGAATCGCCGCGGCCTCGACCGCGGCGGCGATCGCCCGCACGCGGGCCGTGGTCTCGTCGGCCGAGCCTGCCGCGACATCGATCGCGAACGCAAGATCCCCGACCGGCATCACTCTCATCGCATGCCCTTTCCCGCGGCCACCTGTGACTCGACGCAGAGAGTCTACGGCACGGCGTCTCGCGACTACGGCACGCTGCCAAGCGCCAGCGTCGCGAACGAGGCGAGCCAGTGCTCGCCGACATAGTCGCCGCCAACGGTCCGCGGCAGGCCGTGCTCCAGATGCACGTCGGCCGCCGAGAGCAACTCCACGACCCGCGGATGGCCGGGCGGCAGGCCGCTCACGATGCGACGAAGCATCCATGCCCGTGACAGGCACAATCCGTCGAGATGGGCGATCTGCGGATCGTGTCGATCCACCACCCGCGGCGGCACCGTGAGACCTTCCAGACCGTGGGGCAGGAATCGGTCAAACCACGTCGCAAACGAGCCGTCGGCCACCACCGCGCGCATGAACATCGCCGTGGCGAGAATCGGCGAGAGAAAATCGGTGAGCGACGGCTCGTAGGCCACGGCGGCGTCGCGATCGGCCGCATGCCACCGCACGGCCGCATCCTCGACCGCCGCTTCGAGTTCCCCATGCCCGCAGGTGTGCGCATAGTCGAGCGCGAGAATCCCGGCGAAGGCGGTGTTGCCGTGGGTGCCGGCGCGGATCGGATAGGGTGCCGACCGCACGAAGGCCCCACATCGCTCGGCCAGATCACGAGCCAGCGGATCGACGGCCGCCGCCCAGGCATCGGCCCGCGTGTCGTGCGGCCGCAGCCGTTCGAGCTCCGCGCGGAGTTCGAGGAGCCAGGCCCAGCCATACGGCCGCTCGAAGGTTCTCCCGGCCGGCGAGTTCACGTAGGCCCGCTCGACCTCCAGCAAACCAGTGGAAAGCCGCTCGTCGAACAGGCTTCCGATCGCCACCGCCTCTGGCACCTCTCGATGCAGCCGCAGCACCCGGGCGAGAAGCCAATGCATGTGCACGGCGGAGTGCCAGTCGTAGCTGCCGAAAAACACCGGATGCAGCCCGACGGGATCGCCCGCCCGCGGCTCGGGACCATCCACGAGGAGATGGTCGACTTTATGCGGATACGGCCGCGACACATTGGCGAGTGCGACCCGGGCAAACGCGGCGGCGAGGCCCGATTCGAGTCGCATGGAAAACGCCAGAGGGACTGCCGAGGCTTAGCGGTAGCTGCTGTCGCCGTACTGCTTCACCCGCTGAGCCGCCTTGTAGGCTTCGGCCTCGAGGTCGCGGCCCACGGCCGCGGCCCGGTCCTTATTGACGTTGATCGTGGGCATGCCGCCGCTGAACGTGATCGTGATCACCCCGCTGGCAATCAAGATCGGAATCAGAAGCAGGAGGATTTTCGATCCGAGCTTCGACGTCGCGACCTTCTGCACGGGTGCCGGCAGTCCCATCGTCGCCACGCCGGCGAGCTGCTGGGTATAAGACGTCTTCTTCTTGCGGCTGGCCATGGCGGAGGTCTCCTCGGGGTGTGTCCTGAGGAATCGACCGATGGCGTCCCCGGAGATGACTGAGGCCACCTCGGTCTGGCACGAACGCCGCTGGCCGCAGGGTCTACCCAAGAGCCCGGATTTCACAGGGCCGCCGCAGGCTGCTCAGACAAGGGCGATTGCTACCGGCTCGTCATGCCAGCCGGCACCGCCTCATCAGCGTAGAGCGGCAGGTGGCGGTAATAGACCTCGAGCATGAGGGTGCAGAAGCAGGTGGTAAACAGCCGGCCGCCGATGTGGCCCCACTTGTCGAGCGCGGGATCCCAGGAGCCTGCCTCGGCGCCCTTTTGCACCTGCGCGGCGGGCAGCACCGCGGTCATGCGATGGTTCCATCGCCGCCAGGGCCCGTCACCGGTGTGATGCGCGACCTGGGTGATGTAGTACCACGCGTACACGTCCTTATCTTTCTCCCAGTCAAACGGCTTGGCCGCGAGCAGCACTTCGAGTCCTGCGCAGAGCCGCCGGTCGCTGGGCCGCCAGCCGAGATACTGTCGGCAGAGCAGGCCCTCGGCGGAGATCGCATCGGTGACCTGCGCGGGCTGCCGGTCCGGCGCCTCGACCCGGTATCCATACCGCGATCCATCCTGAACAGCCACGCTCTCGAGAAACGACTCCAGGCGGTCGAAGCATGCCTGCGGCACCTCGAGCCCGGCCATCTGCCCGCTCTTGAGCGCCATCATGTACCAGCCCGTCACCGACATGTCGCCGTCGTGGCCGGGCTCATACCGCCAGCCACCGTTGCTTCCCTGGGCCGCGATGGCGTAGTCGAGCGCCAGTTGGGCGGGCCTCGCATGTGCTTGGGCCCTGGTCATCCCAGAGAGTTCGCAGACCGCGATTGTCGCCTGCGCGTGCGAGTAGAGCGCGTGATGCGACGGGATCGGAGGCGTGAAATCGAAACGGCCGTCGGCCAGTTGTTTCTTGACAAGTGCTTCCCAGCCCCGCTTGACCACGATGCTGTATTTTCCCGCACCGGGTGTGTTGCCGGCTCCTTGGAAGGCGAGCAGTGCCATCGCGGTCGCAGCGAGCCGGTTCTCCTGCGACCCGCCGTCAACATAGGGCCCCTGCAGGCTCCAGAGTCCGTCCTTCTTGTCCTGCTGCTTTGCCAGCCACGCGAGCGCCCTGGCCACGGCCGCTTCCGTCTCATTACTGCCACCAAACGCTTGCACGAGCGCCGCCCGTCGCCCCTCCTCGCGGCCATCGAGCAGCGCCGCCACCGCGGGCGCCGTGGCCTTCGCGACTGCGGCACCGGGGGCGTCGTTGGTCTCCGTCATCTTCGGTGGAGATGAATTCGACTTCTCCACCGGCGGCTCCTTCGTCTTCGCGTCTTCGGGCTCGGGCTCCTGCACGGGTTGGGGCACGACCTGCACGCCCGGCCGGGCCGCCTCGACCACCTCAGGCGATGCGAAGGAGAGATCGAGCACGAGCTTTGCCTCGCGTCGCGGCTGCACGATCCACACTGCCAGCGCCAGCAGCACGAGAATGTGGAGCGACAGGCTGAGCGTGAGCGGGGGGCTCCGTCGCACCCACTCCTCGAACCGCCCCGGCTCGGCCCCTGCATCCGCGGCGACAGCCCCTCGTGAACGCCCGGTTGACCGCCCCGCCGCGTCAGACACCACCGGCATTCCGGGCACCACCGGCGGCTCGCGAGAGTTCAAAGGCGGCGGCACGGCCCATGGCGTGCCGCCCACGAGTGTCGTGCCGCCGGAGGCTGGGAGGCCACGCGGCGGTGGCGGCGGCGATTTCATCCGTGCGGCCTGTGAAACCTGGGGGTTAGGCCGGGAGTTCCACTCCGGGCTTCTTTTCTCACTCTCTGTGGTGTAGTATCTCCAAGAGTTGATCGATCGGGAACGCCAACCGACGCGATTGATCACCCAACACTGTCGCGGGGTGGAGCAGCCCGGTAGCTCGCGAGGCTCATAACCTCGAGGTCGCAGGTTCGAATCCTGTCCCCGCCACTTTACGCCCGCCGGGCCATCCATGGCCCCGGCGGGCTTTTTTTGCGCGGCGTCCTGCCGCGGGTTTACGCCCGCCGGGCCATCCATGGCCCCGGCGGGCTTTTTTTTCGCGGCGTCCTGCCGCGGGTTTATGCCGCCGCCCCAGTGGCCGACGACGGCTCCGGGATCTGTGGCGCGCCGCCCGACACCACGGCCTCAAAGTGGTGGTCTCGCGACATCAATGACCTGCCCGATGACACCAACTGGACCGGCGCCGAGATCAAATCGTGCTGCAGGCTGGCGTCGCTCTTGGACGTGCCGCTCGTTCAGGCCGCCCAGAACGTCGTGCCCGTGGCCGTGACTGCTGGGGACAAGATCGAGTCGCTTCGGCAGTGGGCCTCGGGCCGGTGCCTGTCGGCGGACCGGGCGGGCGTGTACTCGCGGTCGGAGGGAGGCAGCGGCGGTCGGGGGCGGAGGGTGATGCGGGAGCCGGGGGTGAATTGATCTAGGCTACCGTCGCCATTATTTGGAGCAATCC
>JAUMAF010000009.1:0-10157 GCA_032117045.1 Pirellulales bacterium
GACATCGATGTCCATCACCTCACCAAGCCGCATCACCAGAAACCCTTCGAGACCCTCGCGATAGAGCGGCTGGCCGGCCCGACCCGACTCCTCGACGATCGTGAGCAGCTTGCCGAAGCAGCCGGCGGCCTGCGGTTCGTCTCCATACAGAAACGAGAACACCGTCGCCTGCTCGAGAAACGACTCGTAGCCCCGCAGCAGGTCGTCCACGGTCGCCCGGCCAAACTCCGCAGCCGACACGCCCTCGGCTGAATTGATGAGTTGCATCGCATTCTGGATGCCCCGTTCGTAACCGTCGATGAACCGCGGGTCGGGCAGGATGTCGATCCGGTCGGAGAGCGGATCGAACTCGATCCGGCCGCTGCGCATCAGATACTGGAGGTTGCCAAGCCGCGTCTTGATGATGCTCAGCTCGTTGAGCGACCCCCGCTGCGACCCCTGCCGGCCCAGTGCAAGCCCCCGCTCCGACCAGTAGATGCCGTGGGCATGCGGATGCCCCCAGTCGAGCGGCCCATACCGTTCCATCTGCTCGAGCATGAACGACGGGTCCATGTGATAGCGGTCGATGAGCACCCGCTTCTGGAGATGGGGAACCAGCCTTTCGAAGACCGCCGTCGAGCGTTGTGGATCGGCGAGTAGGGCCGACATGAGCTCCCGATTCGTGCCCGTCGGCAAGGCCCTGCCCGCGAGGAGCTTCGTGTCGAGCGAGGTGGAATAGAGCGCCGCGCGGCCGAGCATCCGGAGAAACTCCTCGCCCGGCTGCTCGCCGTGCTCCTCGAGCAGTCCCAGTGCTACGGCGACGTCGGGATCCTTTCGCAACGAGCCCAGATCGTCTGCCGCGTCGGCGATTCGGCGGAAGCGTGCGATCGCCTCGGCCGAGGTCTGGCCGCCGGTCGTATCGCCGAGCACCTCGCGAAACTCCCGCACGAGTCGGGCCTTGTAGTACCAGTGCTCCCGGTCCGTCTTGCCGCCGATCTTGTGAAAGAAGATCCAGCCGAGTTCGATCGGCAGGTTGGCATCAGCCGGATTGAGCGGAATGCCCCGCTGCCGCAGCAGGTCGATCCCGCGATTGATCCAGCTCCAGCGTTCTGCTGGCACCTTCGTGCAGACCGAGACGTTGTAGGCCAGATTCCAGGCCTGGAATCCCCAGACCTTGGGAAATCGTGGCTGCAGCGCCGTGATCCACTGGCTGAGCGTCTGCGCCTCGAAAAACTCCCCCCTGTCCTGGAGCGCATCGGCACGGGCCCAGAGCACGTCGACGGCCAGTCCCCGAAACGCTCCAAGCGCGGCCGTTGCCAACGCCACGTGCGGCGGCATGCCCCTGGTGCCCTCCATCGAGACCACCAGTTGCAGTTCCTGCCGCTGCCGGGCGATCGATCGCGTCACCAGTCCGGTGGCCGCGAGACTGCCGACGAGCACCGTGGCGGCGATCATCTGGACGAGCCGGTCGTTCATGGAAGGCCAGGTACTTTCACATCAGGTGGCTGACCGGACCGGGTCCCGCCGCTCGAAGATAAGCCAGCCGCCGACTCCGAGCACCAGCGGAAAGACGAGGCCGATCTTCCACAGGCACGACCAGACGCTCCCGTCGCTGATCGCGATCCCTGTGGCCAGACTTCCCACCGCGTCGTAGTCGGCGAATGAAGGCGTCATCCAGAGCACCAGATCGGTGACAAATCCCAGCAGCATCCGCACCGCCTCGTAGAGTCGTCCCTCCGCGACCAGGCCGGCGGTGGCGGTAAGACGTTCCACCACCGCCGCCAGCGGGGAGGTGGACGACATGTTGTAGATCCCGAGGGCGTCTCGGAGGAAGCCGCTGCCGAGTGCCGCGACATACACCACCAACGACAGCAGGACCGCCATGGGCATTCCGAGGCAGGTCGAGGCTGCGATGCCCACCGCGGCCACCATGGCCAGCTTGATCCAGATCACTGCCAGACAGCGGACGATATTCCCGGTAAAACTGCCCGCCCGATGCAGTAGTCGCAGGCCGTCGCCGGGCGGAAAGGTGATGGCGGTGGCCTGCGTTTCACCAGGGGGCACGAGGTTGCGATTGGCGATCGTTAGCCGCAGCACCCCCTCCTCATCGACGGTGTCAGCCGGGATGGGCATCACGTGCAGCGCCTGCGTCGCGAGGGTCTGCTCGAGGTGAGCGCCGTCTCGGACCGGCCATGGCCGACCGTTGAGCCAGAGGACGAACCGAACGTCGGCCAGATCGACGCCGACATTGAACGCCCGCGGCTGGAGCTGGAGCTGCAGCGGGGGGCCGGCCCGATCGATCCCGGACAGCCCGCGAAACACGAAGGTCGACACCATGTCGGGTGTCACGGTGTGCCACTGCCAGTCGTATTCCTGCCGGATCCGCCGCCGGGCTGCCGGCGGATCTTTGGCAAAGCTATCGGGGTCATCCTGCTCCAGTTGTCGGATCGCCTCGGCGACGACTGCTTCGTAGTCGTCCGGGCGGTCGTGCTCCGGCTGCAGGGCGACCCGGGCGGTGAGCACCTGGTCGTCGACGGCGATCCGATCATCTCGGTCCGTCGCCGTGTTCGCGGCCAACGCCCGGACGAACGTCGCAGTTCCAGCGCCCACCAGTCCGACCATCAGCAGGTTGAACAACACGATCCCCAGCCACTTGCCAAGGAGATACTCCCAGCGTTGAACGGGCTTCACCAGCGTCATGTGGATCCGGCCGGAATCGATGTCGCCGCAGATCGTGCCGCAGGCAAGTACGATCGTGAGCACGCTGAGAATCACGCCGGCCCCGCCGAGTGCCCAGCTCAGCACGAACTGCACCCGATACTGCAGCCGCTCGGTCGGATCGAGCACGAGCGGCAGCGTGGGGATCAGCAGCACGACCAGCACCAGCAGCACCAGCGACGCCCTCATGCGGACGGCCTCGTCGATCACCGTGCAGGCGATGCCCGCGATTCCGGTGGAGCTTGACAGCAGCCGGCGAATGGCGGCGAGCCCCAGCCCACAGCCCACGGCCATGCCGGTGATGCCCGCGAGGCCGGTGGCCGGCACGGTCCATCCATGCCGGGCCATGTGCCAAACCATCGTCGCCGCTGCCACCGTAAGGGCGATGCCGGTCGCGGTCAGCCGCCCTTGCGGGGCCGCGGCATACGCCCGCCAGACGCACCAGGCCGAGAGCGCGGCCATGACCGCCTGGACACCGATGCCGATGGATTCGCCGCCGAGCCACGTGATCCCCTCGGCCGCCGCGACGCCAGCCCCCAGAGCGAGCACGCCCCACGCCGTGGCCGAACACGTAGCCCGAATGACGGCGGCTCGATCTCCGAAGCGGGCGGGTTTCACGGATCATGACCTCGTGGGATCGTCAGGGCTGCCGCTTGACGAGGCTGTCGATGAGACCCGTATCGACCGGGCTGGTCTCCTGCGGCAGGCCGGGCTCGTTCCGGCGACTGGCCTCGTGCTCGTGGCTGGGAATCGCCGCCGAGGGCTGTGCCCGTGGCATGTCGCCCCGCAGAAACTCGGCCACCTTTCCGCCGGATCCGGCACCGCTCGTACGGGCACCCTCGGCGCGGGCCTGGTCGACGATCTCGAGAAACAGCGATTCCATCCGCCGCCGTGGCCGCTCGACCTCGACATGCTCGATCCCATGCCGCGCGAGCAGACCGCGGATTTCTCCGACAACGCCGGGCGGCAACGCCTCGGTGCGGATCGTGGTGCGATCCTCCTCGACGAGAAGTTCGTCGCACGTTCCCTCGGCCCTGACGCGACCACCGAACATGATCGCCACCCGATCGCAGAGATCCTCGACATCGGAGAGCTGGTGCGTGCACAACACCACTGTCTTGCCACGGCGGCCCAAGTCGGCGATCAGGTCCTTGATCTGCCGCGCCCCGACCGGATCCATGCCGCTGGTGGGCTCGTCGAGGATCAGGAGCTGTGGATCGTTGATCAGGCTCTGCGCGAGTCCCACTCTTCGCTGCATGCCCTTGGAAAAATCCCCCACCGGACGATGCTCGACGGCATCGAGCCCCACCATCTCCAGCAGCATGTCGATCCGCTCCCGCCGCACGCGGGCAGGGAGACGGAAGAGCCGGCCGTAATAGTCGAGTGTCTCGCGGGCCGAGAGGAAGCGGTAGAGATAGCTCTCCTCGGGGAGATAGCCGATGTTCCGCTTCGAGGCCACATCGCGCGGCCGACGACCAAGCACCGCGATCCTGCCGGATGTCGGCGTCAGCAGACCGAGAATCATCTTGATCGTGGTGCTCTTTCCCGAGCCGTTGGGCCCGAGCAGGCCGTAGACCTGCCCCCGCCGCACTTCGAGATCGATCCCCTCCACCGCCCGGACTCGCGGCCGCAGCCAGAAGTCACGAAACGTCTTCGTGAGACCAACGCACTTGATGTCGACGCCCGCCGCCGCATCGACGGCGTCGGCCGTCGGCACCAACGCCGAACCATCCGTCACCTCTACCCGGTCGCTCATCACTTCCTCCGGCATCGCACTGCGGGCATCGCGGACCCCGTCTTTTACCTGCGGAACTCTGCCTGCTTTTCCTTGCGGGACCGGATCTGCTCCTGCTGCCGCTCCTTCTGGATCACCGGGTCGCGATCGAGTTGCAGTTCGAGCTGACCGGGCACCGTGTAGAAGGTCTCGACGTCGCCGGTCAGAATCCGCTCGCGGGCATCCTCCCAGAGTCGCGAGAGGATGATCCGCGGATTCTTCTCGTATTGCGGAAGGAGCCGCTCGAAGGTCTCGCGGTCGCCCTTGACCCGCTCGACCACCTGGGTGCGGTAGGTTTTCGCGGCATTGACCACCTGCGCCACGTCCCCTCCGATCGACACGCCTTCCACCTCCAAATCCCCCAGGACCAGGTCGATCTCCCGCTCCGCCGTGGCGACCTCTTCGGGGGTGCCGGCCTCCGCAGCCCGCTCGAACCGGTCGAGCACGGCCACCAGCTTCTCGCTCCCCTCCCCCGCGGTCTCACCGAGGATGCGGGCGCGGTCCTGCTGGGCCGCGAGGATCCGCTGGGTGCGGTCGGTCTCCGCGGTCGTGACGGCGTCAAAACTGCCGACGACGCTCAACGGGGCCGACACCTTGTCGAGCGTCAGTTGGTCGATCGTGAGCCCCGTCGCCATGTCCGTGAGGGTGCGCTGCGCGATCCCGGTGGCCACCTCGCGATTGACAACACCCTTGAGCAGGTCGTCGGCCGGATGCTGGGCCATGGCCTGCACGATTCCCTGCTGCATCGCGGAGCGGACGAGCCGCTCTGCCAGAATCGTATCCCCGACGCTCGTCACGTAGGCCACCGGATCGGTCACGCGATACGTCACCGTCCAGCGGGCGTGGGCGATGTTGAGGTCGCCGGTGACGAGCGACCCGTCGCGGACCGGATCGAGCGGCCGGGCCCGTGACAGCCGCATCTGTTCCCTCGTCATTCCCCGGTCATCCACGCCGACTTCGTACCAAAACTCCTTGTCGAGCGCGAGCGTGGTGGGCCGCGTATCGACCTTGATCACCTGCTCAATGGGAAACGGGGCGGCAAGGTAGGTGCCCCGCTCCAGCACCCGTTCGCCCGGCGGGCCGACGTAGTCGCCAAATCGCAGCCGGACCGCCACCTCGTTGGAACCGACACTGAAGGTGCCGCTGAGGGCATAGGCGCCCAGCGCGGCGACCATCGCCACCTTGAGGATCGTGAAGCTCACGTGAAGCGCCTCGGCGAGCGACTGCTGGGCCGGGTCGAGCGGCTCCACATCGTCCGCAGAGGTGTTCCGTGGGCTGCCTGTGGGAACGCTCATCGGCCAGTTCCCCGGGCGGTGGGCCGAGCCGGGCTGCCGGGCGGACTGCCCGGGGGATCCGCCTGACCGGGATCACGGTTGAACCAGTCGAGGATGCCGAGACTGTCGGCCGAGAGCACGAAGGTGGTATTGTGATCGAGCATCTTCTTCAGCGCCTCGACCTTTCGCAGAAAGATCGCGAACTCCTCGTTCTTGGCAAAGCTCTCGTATTCCTTCGAGGCTTCTCGATCCCCCTGCGATCGGATGGCCTGCGCCCGCCGCTCGGCAAATGCGAGGATCCGATCGCGGGAGCTCTTGGCCTCGCTGCGAATCGCCGAAGCCTGGGCCTGCCCCTCTTGAAGCGCGTTCTCGGCGAGCCGCTCCCGGGTCTTGATCATCGTTTCGAAGATCTTCTCGGTGGTGGCCTCCGGGAGGACGATCTTGGAAATGCCGACCGTTTCCACCTCGAGTCCATAGCCCGACTGGACGAGTGACTCCGCCAAGGCCTGTCTCGCCTCCTCCTCGATCGTGGCCAGTTTGAGCTTGTCTCGATCGAGATTGACCAACTCGTCGAGCCGGTAGCGGCTGATGATGCCGCGGATCTCCCGGAGCCGGCTGGATTCTTGATCCGCCAGGTGAGATAGGTGCGAACAATCACACTCTTGCCGTCGGCCGTCTGCAGTTCTTCGATCTTGTCATCGAGCAACTGTAGCCGGGTCGAGTAGTGGGTGACCTTGTTGACGGGCCACGGCAGCCGCCACTTCAGCCCCGGCGTGCTCACGACGCTTCCCTCATCAGCTTTGTCGAATGTCGTCCGCACTGCCACCTGGTCGTAGCGGACCTGGTAGAGAAACATGTGCGACAGGAGCGCCGCGGTGATCAAGGCCGCGATCAGGATCGTGAACGAGTTTTTCATGGCAAATCTGGGATATGGGGGCCCGTGGGATCGGGCGGGGTCGAGGTCGGCAGGGGCTTCGTGATCGAGGGCGTCATGGTTCCAGAGACTCACGGTTCCAGGAGCGTGTCGAGCGCCGAGGTCGGATCACTGAAGTCCATCTGGAGGATCGGGAGATCTCCCTGATCGCCCGCGATGATGAACTTCCGGCGCTCGGCCAGGCCGTCGGCGAGCACTTCGAGGAACTTCCGCACCCGGTAGTAGTCGGGCGACTTCTGGAAGGCCAGCAGTTCACCGGCGAACCGCTCGCGGGCGCTCCGCTCGCCCACGGCCTTCGTCCAGCGATATCCCCGTGCCGCGTGGATCAGTTCGGCAGCCTCGCCCCGCGCCTCGCCGAGCAGTGTCTCGATATCGAGTTCCTTGATCCTGATCTGCCGCCGCGTCTCCTCGTCGATGTCCCCGCCGGACGCCCGCAGGGCGTCGAGGTCGAGGATCGCGGCGTTGATCCGGTTGCTGTGCGCGACGGAGCCGGCCACGGTGGCAAGGGTCGCGACGGCCTCCTTCCAGCCCGACTGGATGAGCGTCTCCCGCTCCTGCTGGGAACCGATCTGACGGTGGAAGGCCCTGGCTACCCGCCCTCCCGGAGGCTTGAGCGACGTGACCGACACCCCGACCACCTCCAGGCCGAGACGGAGCCGATCGGCCCGTTCCTGGATCGTCTGTTCGAGCGCGGCGCCGCCCTCGGTTCGGCCGCGGCCGAGCACAGCGTCGAGGTCGCGGCTCGAGAAATAGCGGGTCGCCTCCTGCTGAGCGATCACGGCGAGTGTTTCCCGCGGCGTCAGGGAGCCCTCCAGAAACTCGAGCAGATTGCGAACCCGGTATTGAACGACCACGTCGGCGCTGACGAGCGCCAGGCCGCCCCCCCTCGCGCCTTCGGTCCGCGTGTCGAGCGCGGTGGGGTAATACTCCATGCCGATCAGGGCCAGCCGGTCATCGCCCGTCGTCCAGAGGATCGCCTCGTCATTCGCACCGCGTCCCGCGGGATCGCTCGAGACCGTGATCTGCAGCACCTTCCCGACGGGATAGGTCGCGGCCGTCTCGATCGGCCAGGGCAGTTTCAGGTGGATGCCGGGGCCACGAGCGGACCCCTCGATCGCGCCGAATCGCGTCACGACGCCCTGCTCGTCGGGACCGACGACGACCAGCGTCGAGAGGGCCAGCAGGACCATGCCGCCGAGGATCGTCAGCGGCGTCACCGCGCGGCCCAGCAGCCGATAGAGCCAGCTCCGCGATACTTCGACGCCGAACTGGTAGTTGATCAGTTCGCCTACCACCGTTCCCAGCGATTCAGGTGCGGTGAGCAGCCCGAGCATCCGGCTGTCGAACGCCGGCCGCGGGATCTCTCCGGGCCGCTTCGGACGATAGGCCTCGAGCAGGCTTGTCAGCAGAATCTCGCCGCCCATCAGCATCATTACGACCGACACGGCGACGGCCACGACGCGGAAAAACGTAGTGTCGTCGAGGAGGGCGGCGACGATGGCGGCCACGAGCACCATGGCCGCCATCACGAAGCAGCTCATCAGGTAGGTGGCCCCGCCCCGCAGCAGCTGCCAGCCGCGCACCCGCGTATAGCCGCTGATCCAGCGGGCCGCGATGAACGCCACGAAGGCGATGGCCGCCGACAGGAAAAGCAACGCCACCGGATTCGCCCCGGTCGCCACGGTGGTGACGACCCGCGGATCGTCGCTCGCCACGAGTCGCGCAAACCGCCAAAGGAGCACCGCTCCCGCGACGATCAGATACACCGCCACACTGAAGCTCACCCCCGGCAGACCATAGCCCAGGAGATTCGACAGCCGCTGCCGCGACTGCTGGAGCTCGTCGGACAGGTCGCCAAACAACACCGATGCCGTGGCGTCCTGCAAGGCGACCCGCTCGGAGGCGAGCGTTTCCCGCCGCTCCGACGCATGCTGCGCGTAGATGAGGGCGAGGACGATCCAGATCGGCAGGCCGCCGAGCATGTGCCAGGTGGCCGCCTGAATCGCGGGGCTCTGCGTCCAGAGGCCGATCAGGGCGGTCGCCACCGTCAGCACCACCTGGATCACGAGACCGCTGAGAGCGGCTGTGGTACCGCGACGGTATACGAGTTGATCGTCGGTCACAGAACGGGGATCCGCCATGTCGGTCGCCAGCGGTGCGCCGGTGAAACCCGGTGCGATGGCCATCTCCGGAAGTTTAGCACCGATGAATCCAGACCGCCCGACCGGCGAGGGCGGCCTGGCTCCACCCTCTCGAAGTCGGGGCCGGGTGGCACCGGCCACGCATGGGGCTGGTAAGGTGTGGGCTCGTCCGTCAACCCGTCAGCACCGCCGCTTCGCCATGCCCTTTCTCACCATCGCCCGCAACGCCTTCGTGGAGTCGATCCGCCAGCCGGTCTTCACGGTGCTGCTGATGGCGGGCATCGCGGGGCTGGTGCTCAACCTGAACCTCGCCGCCTTCACGCTCGAAGACGACGACAAGCTCTTTCTTGACCTTGGCCTCAGCACGCTGTTCCTCACGGGATTGCTGCTGGCGGTATTCACCGCCACGAGCGTGCTGACTCGTGAGATCGACAACAAGACCGTGCTGACCGTCGTGAGCAAGCCCGTCTCACGGCCGGCGGTCGTGATCGGCAAATACCTCGGCGTGGCTGCGGCGCTCGCCGTCGGGTATGCGACCCTCGCGGCCGTGTTTCTGCTGGCGGTTCGTCATCGCGTGCAGTCAAGCGTGATGATGGACGACACCTTCGACCTGCCCGTGCTGGTGTTCGCGGTGCTGTTCGGCGGGCTCGCGGTGCTCGGCGCGGGCCTGGCCAACTACCTGTTCCGGCGGCCATTTCCCAGCACCTTCGTGACGAGTCTCGCCGTGGCGGCTGTGGCGGCGGTCAGCGTGGTCTCCTGCATCGACCGCGGCTGGCGGTTCCAGAGCCCGCTCGTCGAATGGCGACCGCAGCTGATGATCGCGTTGGCTCTGGTGTTCGAGGCGATTCTTGTGCTCGCCGCGGTCGCCATCGCCGCCTCGACGCGGCTCGGACCCGCGACCACGCTCATGACATGCCTTGCGGTCTTCGGCACCGGCCTCGTGAGCGAGTATTTCCTGGGCTCGGTCGTGGAACAGGCCGTGAGCCGACCGGCATGGGTGCGGGCAGCATGCTGGCCGCTGTACGCGGCCGTGCCCAACCTGCAGTTCTTCTGGCCGGCCGACGCCATCACCCAGGGGCACCCAATCACCATCTCGTACCTGGGCACGGTCACGCTCTACGCGGCCCTCGTGGCCACGGCGTTGCTCAGTCTGGCGGTGCTGCTCTTTCAGCACCGCGACGTCGGCTGATACGGGTCTCGGCACAAGCCCAGCGCCGTCCCCTCGCGACCGCCGTTCCCATGCTCTCAACAAACAAAAACACGGCGCGCCCGGGTGGACGCGCCGTGTCTTCAGGACCAGGAGACGGACCAGGTCTCTTGGAGTATCGACGAGAGAC
>JAUMAF010000010.1:0-12198 GCA_032117045.1 Pirellulales bacterium
TGCCCCGTCGCCGGACGTTCGTTGCGCCCATCCTGGGCTTCACTCTCTCGGATGCCGCCGGCGCTTCGCCATCCTGGCTCCGCTTGGCGTCATACGCCGGCTCGCGGGGCACGGGCAGCCCCTCGCTGAGCTCATGACCGTACCAGCCGACCGGCCGTGAGGCCGCGGGCTGCCCTGCCGCGAGGAACGCTTCCCGACGCGATCAACTCGCGATGTCGGCAGCGGCGGCATCGTCGGGCCGGGTCTGGAATCGGGACGCTTCCGCGTTGAGTTCGGCAATCGACCGCCGGAGCTCGGCCAGCGATGTCGAAAACACGGCAAACGAGGCGGCGGATTCACCGGCGTCGGCCCGCAGCGTCTCCATGGCGTCGCGAATCTGCTTCGCACCCTGCGACTGCGACTCCATGCCCCGGTGAACCGTCTCCAGCGATCGGGTCACCGACTGCACCGGTTCGATGATCCGGCCGAGCTTTTCGCTGACCTGAGCCACCTCGCCGATCCGGCCGCTCACCTCGTTGCGAAACCGATCCATCTCCATCGTGCCGCTGGCCACGGCCGCCTGCATGTCGCGGACCATCCGCTCGATGTCTTTGGTGGAGAGGGCTGTCTGGTCGGCCAGCCGCCGGATCTCCTGGGCGACGATCCGGAACCCGCGGCCCGACTCGCCCGCCTTTTCGGCCTCGATCGTGGCATTCACCGAAAGGAGATTGGTCTGCTCGGCGACCTTGGCGATCGCCGTGACGACCGACGTGATACCGCTGGCCCGCTGGCTAATCGTGGCCAGTTTTCTGGTGAAGGCGTTCATCGCCTCGTCGAGATGCTCCATCGAGGCCGTCATGCTCTCCAGGCCGCCGCGGCCCTGATCGGCGACGACCGCCGCCTCCCGGGCGATTCCGGTGACGCTGCTGGTCGCCTCGAGCAACTGGTCGCCGGTGTTCGAAATCTGTGTCACTGCCGCGGAAATCTCGTTGGCCGAACCGCTGAACCCGCGGACGGCCTTTTCCTGGCGGGCCAGGGCCGTCGTCGCGTCGGCCTCGACGTTCGAGAGCCGCTCGCCTGCCGCCTGGATTCTGCCGATGAGGCCGCCAAGCGACTGGCTCATGCGTTCGAAGGAGCCGAGCAGCCGGCCGAGTTCGTGCGAGCCCTCGCCCTTCACCCGCTGCGTGAGATCACCCGCGGCAATCGACTCCGCGACCGCCAGCGCCTTGGCCACCGGGCCGGCGATCGAACGGGCCAGCCAGATGGCGGCCAGCACCGCCGGAAGTCCGACGAATACCGCCGAGGCCGCCGCTCCGGCGGCCTGCCACCAGAGCACATCGCGGCTGGATTCCGTGGCGATGCTCACCAGCACCGCCCCGGATGACCGGCCGTCGGACCGGGCCACCGGCGCGGCCACCCGATAGGCATCGGCCGTGAATCGACCCACGGGTCTGCCTTCCGTCATGCAGTCGCGGACAAGGGCCGCATCGTCTTGCTGCAACGCCAGGGGAACGTCGGTGGTGGATCCGGTTTGATCGACTCGTCGCGTCACCACCGGGGCCAGCTGACGGTCGAGAATCTGCACCTCGCGAACGTCGCCCCCCACGAGTTCGCCGACGAGCCGCTGCACGCCGAGATTCTGTTCGAGCCGCTCGCGGAAGGTCGCTTCCATGCCGATCTCGGCGATCTGGGGAGCATCGACGCCGCCAACGCCGGCGTACTTGAAGACCTTGCCGTCCTGATCCCGCGGCTGTGCCTTCTGGACGACGCTCGGCACGTCGCCTTTCAAGAGCCGGTGGAAGACATGGGCCTCGGGCTGCTTCGCGGCATCGGGCAGGAACACGAACGGCTTCGCAGGCTCCTCGGTGTCGATGGAGGCCACGCCCTCGGGGTCGGTGACCAGCAACTGGTCAATGACGGTCTCGTCGGCGATCTTGTGGAGCTGGTCCACGATCGCCTCCCGGCCGATGCCGGCTTTGGCGGCGACGGCGGCATACGCGGCCAGCAGCCGTGCCTCGGCGATCATGTGCCGTCCGATCTCGTCCTCGACATATCCTGGCACGTCTTCGGCAAATGCGGCCACTCGGGCCAGCATGCCGGCGATGCCGTCGCCTCCGGCGCGGGTCTGCTCCAGAATCGCGCGGCGGGCGGCGAGCGTCTGCAGGCCGGTGTTCACGGCGACGGCAGCCAGCACCAAGGCCGTTGCCACCAGCGCGATCCGAGATCGAAGGGACATGCACGTTCTCCGCGAAGTCCGGACCCGGACTCCGCCAGCAAAACTAGTGCGCCGGCCGGCGCCACGCCACCGAAGGGTTCGGAAGTCACCGGGAGGGCTGCGCCACCGTCATGACCGTTGCCACCGGTCCTGGCAGAGGCCGTTGCGGGGTCGCCGCCGCGACGGGAGCGTTGGGCTGGCGGAGGGCCGCAGCCGCCCCGCAGCCGCCGATCGGTAACAGCAGGAACGCGGGGGCGAGCAGCCACGGCAGCCAGACCGGGGCCCGGCGACTGCCAGGGCCCGTGGGCGGATCGATGACGGTCTGCGGTGGCAGGGGCATGCAACGGTTCGCGGTGGTGGCTCGACGAGGAATCGCGGACGCTCGAGCGGGGGAGTGATAGCCGCCGACCGCTGGCCGCGGCAAGCCCGGATCGGATGCGCCCTGCAATGGCCGAGGCGGGGATCGAACCCGCACGGAGATCGCTCTCCACGGGATTTTAAGTCCCGTGCGTCTGCCAGTTTCGCCACTCGGCCGAAGATGCCTGCCGGCACTACACTACCTGTCCGGCCGCCACCCGAGGAAGAGACGTTGAACAGCGATGCCGTCGAGACCGCCGTCATGCCCGCCCGGGGCATCGATGGATTCCTGGGCACGCGGGCCTCGATCGGCATGGACGTGGTGCTCGTGGGGCTTCTGGCGCTCCTGCCCGTGCTGGCGTGGAGTGTCGTGCTCGTTCGTCGCGGCCGCTATCTGGCCCATAAGCGGCTGCAACTCTTCATCGTGGCAGCCCTCTTCGCGGCCATCGTCGTCTTCGAGATCGACGTCCGGCTCCTGAGTGACTGGAAGGTCCGGGCCGCCGGCGGCCCACCGTGGGATACCGAGTCCAACGCCTGGTGGCCGGCTGGCGTGCTCGTGGCGCTCGGCATCCATCTCGTGTTTGCCGTGACGACGTTCGTGCTCTTGGCGTGGGTCGTTTGGGAAGCGATCGTCCGCTTTCCTTCGCCGCCCACCCCGGGCACACACGGCCCGCGGCATCGCGTGATGGCCCGCCTGGCCGCCGCCGACCTCGTGCTCACCGCTGTGACGGGCGTGATCTTCTATTGGCTCGCCTTCGTGGCTTGAGCCAGTCGCGGCTTGACCACCGCCTGCTCGGCCTGACCGAACCAGCGACAGAGGCCCACGCCCCCAAAATAGAGCAGACAGAGCGGTGCCGCGAGGAAAAGCATGCTGTAGGGGTCGGCCGGCGTCAGAATCGCCGAAACGACGACGATCGTCAGCACCGCCACCCGCCACTGCGAGACGTAAGCATCGGCGTCGAACATGCCGATCCGTTCCAGGAAGAGCATCACGAGCGGCAGCTGGAAGCCAAGTCCGAAGCCGATCGGAAGAATCAGCACGAACCCGAGCCATTCGCTGATGCGGGGATCGGGATCCAGTCCCAGCCAGTCGTTGAACTGCAGCAGGTAGTCGAGCACGAAGTCGAACACGAAGAAAAAGGCGATGAATACCCCCGCGAGAAACAGCCCGATGCTGATCGGCAGAAACATCCACACCCACTTCTTCTCGTGCGGGTAGAGCCCCGCGGCGACGAACGTCCAGAGTTGGTAGAAGATCCACGGGCTCGCCAGCACGAGCCCCACCGTCAGCGCCGCCTTCACGTAGATGCCAAACGCCTCCTGGGCGGAGAGCGTGGTGATGCTCACCCGGGCGTCTCGGGAGAGCGGCTGCCAGAGCAGCACCGGCACGAGCGCATCGGTGTCGAACGCGGGTTTCGCGCCGCCGTCGGCCGTTTCGCGTTGAGCCGCGTCCGTCGTCTCGTCCGCCGCCACCTCGCGGCCGAGCACGCGGGCCAGCCGATCGGCATGAATCTCACGAAGCTCGAACGACATGCCGTGTGTCTCAACGGCGTCGCGGATCTCGTCCTGCGAGTAGGGCAGGGCGGGGCCGCCGGCGGTGCGGGGCTGCCAGTCGGCGGCGGTCTCGATCGCCCGCTTCGAGTAGTAGTCGCCGAGCGCCCGCCGCAGTGGCTCCTCGATCAGATGCACGACCGGTCGGGCCACGAAGAATCCGAGCAGCACGGCGACCGCCAATCCCGCAGCGGCCCGGATCAGGCAGGTGCGGAGTTCTTCCAAGTGTTCGCCGAACGTCATCGTCGAACTCTGGAACAGATCGTCGTCGGGAGGACGGGGCATCGGGCGTGTGGCACTCCGGGGCGGTATCCCTCGACTCTAGTAGCGATGTGCCCGAAACCCTAGTCCCGCCTGAAAACTGGCCTCCGCGCGGCTCGTGCCCGTGCAGGCCGACCGGCCGTGAGGCGTCCAAGCCGAACGGCCGTAAGGCCGTGGGCAGCCCTGACGCGCGGCCTGGGACTGCCCGTGCCCCGTCGCCGGACGTTCGTTGCGCCCATCCTGGGCTTCACTCACTCGGATGCCGCCCGCGCTTCGGCATCCTGCCTGCGCTTGGCGTCATACGCCGGCTCGCGGGGCACGGGCAGCCCCTCGCTGAGTTCATGCCCGGTGCACGCCGATCAGCCGTGAGGCCGCGGGCAGTGCGCGGCGATGACGCACGAACGTCAAGGACAAGCAGCGGATCAGGCTCCATATTTGCCGAACCGCTGAGCATGGGCCATCGCCAGCAGCATCAGGTGCTTCGCCGGGAAGATGCCGAAGCCGCCGCGGAGGCAGTCGCGCTCGGAAAATTTCGTCAGGCCGTCGGGCCGGCAGGTGTCGGCCGAGAGCAGCGTGGGCACCGGATGCCAGCTGTGGCTCTTGAGCCGGCTCGGCGTCGAGTGGTCGCCCGTCACGATCAGCACGTCGGGCTTCAGGGCCTCGATCCGCGGGATCGAGCGGTCGAGTTCCTCGATCCGTTTGACCTTCTGTTCAAACGCGCCGTCCTCGCCGGTGGAGTCGGTGTATTTGAAGTGGAGGAAGAAAAAGTCGTAGTCGTTCCAGCACTTCGACAGTTCGTCGATCTGTTCGTCGAGCGACTGGGCCTTGCCCACGAGTTTCATGCCGACGAGCTGGGCCAGCCCCTTGTACATCGGGTAGACGGCGATCGCCGCGGCGCGAAGGCCGTAGAGTTCGTCGTAGGAGGGCAGGGCGGGCTTGGCCGCGAAGCCGCGGAGCACCATGCCGTTGGCCTTGGACTCGTCGGCGAGGATCGCGCGGGCCTGCCGCACGAACTCCTTCGCCACCTCGGCCGTCTTCTTCGCCGCCGAATCGACGGGCTGCGGGTCAAGCGGGGGCACGCCCACGGCCTGCGGGTCGGTGTCGGCGACGCGGCCGTCGAGGCCCTTGCCGCGAAACACGACGACGAATCGGTGCTCCTTCACCGGCTTCACGAACGTCTCCACGCCGGGGATCTTCACGGCCTGCAGCCGCTCCACCACCGCGAAGCTCTCCTCAGAGGGAATGCGACCGGCGCGGCGATCGGCGATGTTTCCTGCGGCGTCGAGTGTGCAGAAGTTGCCGCGGGCCGCGACGTCGTCGGGGCCGAGTTCGAAGCCGATGCCGGTCGCCTCGAGCGCACCGCGGCCGATCTTGAACTCCAGCGGATCGTAGCCGAAGAGGCCCAGATGACCGGGGCCGGAGCCAGGCGTGATTCCCGGCAGCACCGGCACGCTCGATCCGCTCGTGCCCCGCGACGCGAGCCGATCGAGATGTGGCGTTGCGGCCGTCTCCAGCTCCGTCTTTCCGTCGAGTTGCATCGGGAGGCCGCCGAGGCCGTCGGCCACGAGCATCACGATCTTGGACGTGTTCTTTTCGGCGAGTTCGCGGATGAGTTCGTGCTCTTTCACGGTGGGTCTTCCTGGGCGGGGTTTGCTTGGCGGCCGTCGCGGAGATCGGCTAGAGTTCGACCGCCAGAATCTACACGGTGGCTCGCCCCGCCCGAAACAGCCCTCCATCACGAGGCCCCCATGAGCGTCGTCCGCCCCAGACACTCCGACGATCCGATCCAGTACGACCCGGCCGCCGTGTATGCCGCGGGCACTGTCTCGCCCGCCGCGGTCGCCGGCCTCGCTGGCCGGCTCGATGCGGCCCGGGCGGAGTCGCTCGCCGATCTCGACCGCTGGCGGAGCGGCGGTGCGAAGCCGGGCGAGTCGCTCGATCCCGCGTTCATCGACCTGCCCGAGAGGCTGCTCGCCGCCTACGGCACCGCGCGGCCCGAGAGCGAACTCTACGCGATCCTGCAGACGGCCCGGCGGATTCGCGACGCGGTCGATCGCGTGATTGTGCTCGGCATCGGCGGCTCCTACATGGGCACGCGGGCGGTCTTCGAAGCCTGCTGCCATCCCTGCCACAACGAACTTCCCCGCGGCGAGCGGGGTGGGCGTCCTCGGCTCTCGTTCGAGGGCTTCAACATGGACAACGACTCGGCGCAGGGCCTGCTCGATCTCGTCGCGCCGGCCGGCAGGCCGCGGGGCGACGACCTCCTCGATCGCTGGGCCATGCTCGTCGTCAGCAAGAGCGGCGGCACGCTCGAGACGGCAGTGGCCACACGCCGCCTGCTCGCCACCCTGCTCGACGCCGTCGGCGGCGACGTGGCACGGCTGGCCCCGCTCGTCGTGCCGGTCACGGGGAAGACAGGCCGGCTCGCGGAGCTCGCCAAGGCAATCGGCTGCCCCGATGTGTTCGACATCCCGGACGGCGTCGGCGGACGATTCTCGGTGTTCACGGCGGTGGGTCTGCTGCCGGCCTCCATCGTGGGCATCGACGTGGTGCGTCTGCTCGAGGGCGCCGCGGCGATGAACCGCCGGTTCCGCGAGGCCCCGGTCGCGGACAACCCGGTGCTCCAGTACGTGGCCGTGTCGCATCTCGCCGAGGTCGATGGCGGCGCCACGATCCGCGTGCTCTCGAGCTGGAGCAACAGACTCGAGGCGGTGGGACTGTGGTACGACCAGCTCCTCTCGGAGAGCCTTGGCAAGGACGGCAAGGGGGCCACGCCTCTCACGGCCGTGACCACCCGCGACCTCCACTCCCGCGGCCAGCAGCATCAGGACGGCCGCCGCGACAAGCTGATCACGAACCTCGTGGTGGGCGCACCGCGTCGCGATCCGCTCGCCCTGCCTCCGCTCGGCGACTACGGCGCCAATCAGGACAAGCTCGACGACCTCGTGGGAAAGACCTGGCCGGAGATGCTTGCCGCCGCCGTCGCCGGCACCAACGAGGCCTACGCCCAGGCGAAGCGGCCCACGGCCGACATCCTCCTGCCGCGGGTGGACGAGCACGTCGTCGGCCAGCTCCTGCAGATGCTGATGCTCGCCACCGTCGTCGAGGGCCGACTTGTCGGCACGAATCCCTACGGCCAGCCCGGTGTCGAGGACTACAAGAAGCTGATGATGAAGCGGCTGCGGCCCCACTGACGCCGACGCACCGGTCGGCTTCCACCTGCCACGCAGTCAAGCGGAAGGCAGTCCGGCGATCCTCCCCGCGCGCGCCCGTGTATAGTTCGTTCCTCACATTCTCCGGAGAAGCATCCTCTATGTCCGTCACGATCACCTGGACCGGCCACGCGACGTGGCTCATCGACACCGGCGATGGCATCCTGCTCGTCGATCCCTTCTTCGACGAGTGCCCGACCGCGAGCATGAAGGCGAAGGACGTGGCCTGCGACGCGATCCTCGTCACGCACGGCCACGTCGATCATGTGGGCGATTTGATCGCGATCGCCCAGCGGACGAAAGCGAAGGTCTTCTGCAACTGGGAGATCGGTCAGTGGCTGGGAAAGCACGGGATCGAGAACGTGCAGCCCATGAACCTCGGCGGGACGGCGGCCGTGCCGGGTGGAACCGCAAAGATGGAACTCGCCCATCATTCATCGAGCCTGCCCGACGGTACCTACGGCGGGAATCCCTGCGGCTGGGTGCTCGACGTGGGCGGCAAGCGGATCTATGTCGCCGGCGATACGTCGCTCTTCTCCGACATGGAGCGGATCGGCAGGCCCCGTGGCGGCCACGGTCTCGACGTCGCGATCCTACCGATCGGCGACCTCTTCACGATGGGGCCCGAGGATGCGATCGAGGCGATTCACCTCCTGAAGCCAGCTCTCGCGCTGCCGAGCCACTACGGCACCTGGCCACCCATCGAACAGGACGCGGCCGCGTGGGCGAAGCAGGTCGCCGCGGCGGGCTTCAGCCTGGCGAAGGTGCTCGCGCCAGGTGGGTCGATCACGCTTGCGTAGGGATCTCGACCGGCCTTGGCGGCGGCACCAGGACCTCGATCGAGTCGCCCGCGACGCGGACCTCGAAGACGTCGACCTTCAGTTTCTCGTTGTCGCACCAGGCGCCGTCGCAGGCCCGAAACCGCCAGGCGTGCCAGGGGCAGGTGACGACGCCGTCGATGAAGGGGCCGGAGCCGAGCGACGCGCCCATGTGGGGGCAGAGGTCGTCCATCGCGTGGTAGTGCTTTCCATCGAAGAACACCGCGACCAGCCGGCCGGAGACCTCGTACGTGCGGCCTTCGCCCGCGGGAATATCGCCCACGCGGGCCACTGGTGTGAACGGGATGGTGGAAGCGTCGTCGGCTGCGGGCGTCATCAATGAGGTCTCCACCGGTATCATAACCTGCATGAACGCTCTTCCCGCTTCCGCGTCGCACCGCCCTGTGCGCCTGCTCGTCCTCGACGTCGACGGCACGCTGACGACCAGTAGCCACGAGGTGTCGGAGGTGGCCCTCGAGGCGGTGCACCGGGTGCGGGCCGCCGGAGTGCGGGTGATGCTGGCGACCGGTCGGCGGTATCGCGACACGCTCGCCGTGGCCGCGCGGCTCGGAATCGACGTTCCGATCGTGACGGCGTCGGGGGCGTTGGTGAAACGGCCGTCCGATCATGAGACCTTGGCCCGGGCGGAGTTTGCCGCCGGGGTGTTGCCCGCCGCGCTCGGGATCGTGACGGCGCACGGTCACCAGGCGATCCTCTACAGCGACAGTTACGCCCGAGGGATCGACTTTCACTGTCGCAGCCTCGCTGACGCGGTCGACGTTGCCGGCGGCTACGGCGGCGGATACCGGGAGTATCTCGGTCGCAACCGAGACGTGGCAGACGTCATGCCCAATCTGCACGAATCGCCCCCCGATGGCGTCTTCGCCGGATTCGTGATGGGACCGCATGAAGAGATGGCAGGGCTCGAAGCCGCGCTCGCCAGCAGCCTGCCAGGGCAGCTCTCGTTGCACACGATCAAAAGCCCAAGGTACCGCGACTGGATGTGCGAGATCGCTCCCGCGGGCGTGACCAAGTGGTCGGGCGTGATGGCGCTTGCCACCGGCTGGGGTCTTGCAGCCGACGAGATCTGCGCGGTGGGAGACGACGTCAACGATCTACCGATGATTCGCGCCGCCGGGCTGGGCATCGCGATGGGCAATGCGCGGCCCGAGGTCGTGCAGGTGGCCGACGCCGTGGTGGGCACAAATGACGGCCCGGGAATCGCCGACGTCGCCGACATGATCCTCGCCCGTCTTGCCTAGTCTGCGTGGCTTTGCGAGGGCCGTTCTTGTGGCAGGAGCGGACTGTTTCTATCGTCCCGCCCCGCGAACCCCCGGCTGCCGACGCGCATGGATTTCAGACTTCACTGCCCACAGGCCGCGTGCGCGAGCACGGGCCGTCCGTTCGTCGCCGGGGAAATCCTGTATTCGGCTCTCGTCCGCGCTGCGGGCAGCCTCGATCGGGTCGATGTCTCAGCCGACGCCTGGCAGGGGCCGCCCGAGGACACGATCGCCTGGTGGCGATCGATCTATCCGGCTGCTGGCGAAGCGGGCCCGATCCTCGCGCCGGTCGACGTGTTGCTCGACGCCCTCGACGGACTCGAGGGTGCCGGCGACGCCCCGCTCCGGTATCTGCTCGCCCTCCAGTTGGTCCGCCGGAGGGTGCTGCGAATCGTGGACGAGAGTGGCGCGACGCAGGCCGCCGACGAGGTCGTGTTCACCTGCCGGAAGCGGGGCCGCGACTACCGAGTACGGACCATCACCGCCGCGGAGGCGGCCGCCGACGGCGTCGAGAGCCGGCTCGCCGCGTTGCTCTGGTCAGGAGGTGCCGCATGACCGACCGGCATCAGACCGCTTCGGCGAAGCCTTCGGTCGCGCGCATGCAGGCCGTCTCGCTTGTGCTTCTCGTCGCCTCCGTCGCATCGAGCGGCGCCTCGTGTCCGCAGGTGCTCCGCGGGTATCAGGTCGGCACCATGCCGTTGCCGCGGACGCTGCCCGCGCAGCCGTCACTCGAGCAGATCATCGCCGCCGTGCACGACAACACGCAGCGGGTGCGAAGCTGCGCCGCCACACAGGCCGTGCTGGTCGTGCCCGGCGTGCCGCGGCTCTCGGCCCGTGTCGCCTGCGAGCCGCCACGTCGATTCCGCCTGCAGGCCCAGACGGCCATCACCGGGCCGGAACTCGACATCGGCAGCAACGACGACCTGTTTTGGCTCTGGCTGCGGCAGCACAAGCCGCCGATCGTGGCCTTCTGCCGCCACGACCAATACGCGCAATCGGCCGCCCGCCGCCTGCTCCCCATCCGCGCCGACTGGATGCCCGAGATCCTGGGCCTCGTGAACTTTCGGCCCGAAGATCGGCATCAGGGTCCATTTCCGCTACCCGACGGCAGGATCGAGGTTCGCAGCACGATCGATTCTCCCGAGGGGGAGTTGCTCAAGTCGACCATCCTCGACGGAACGACGGGGCTCGTGAGCGAACAGCACCTCTTCACCTCCACAGGTGAGCGGCTGGCCAGCGTGCGAACAAGCCGCCATCGCGTCGATCCGCCATCAGGTGCGGCGCTGCCGCATCTGGTGGAGGTCTCCTGGCCGGTGTCGGGCGTTGACTTCAAGATCGAGATCAGTTCGATCACCACAAATACGTCGAGCGGCGACCCGGGCCAACTCTGGCAGATGCCAGCGTATCCCGGGTTCGAGCCGGTCGATCTCGCGGATCCTTCGGTGGTGATCGGTCCACCACCTCAGACGCCGTAGGCGGGCGTCCGGCTCAGCGTGTCGCCGGATCCGCCTGCCGCATCTTCTCGCGGGCGCGTGAGAGCGCCGGCCCGATGGACCCCAACGGCATGCCCGTCAGGTGACTGATCTCGCCGTAGCTCCGCTCCTCGAGATGATGGAGCCGCACGAGCCGGGCTTCGTCGTGGTCGAGCACGCCAAGCAGAGACTCCACATGCTGGCGATCCGCGAGCCGTGCGACTTCGTCCCGGTCGTCGCCGGCCGCGCGGTGCGCTGGATGTCCATGCGGGCGACCTTCTGCGACCGGGCCCGTCGCCAGCCGCGGAGCGGCCAGGATGCGTCGCACTGCGACTCGCCTCGCGATCACGGTCAGATAGGTCGGCAGGCTCGAACGGCCCGCGAAGCCGCGCAGCACGGCGTTGTCGTTACGGAGGCACTCGAACAGGATCTCCGCCACGGCATCGTCACGATCGCTCGTCGACAGGGCGAGCCCGCGCTGCCTGGCGGTCTGGGCAGCGACGTAGGCGAACAGCCCGGCGAACCGCAGGATGAACGCCTCCCAGCCGCCGCGTGTTCCCGCCATGCAGGCATCGAGGAGTTGGCGGTCCTCGACCGTCAGAATCGGGGGGGCGTCGGGCGGCAGCGCTGGGCTCGTCACGGCGACACGCACCCCTCTCAACCCTTGCTCAGAATCGTCACGGCCGGCGGATTGCGGCGGCGTTTGGGCCATGGGCGGGGCCGCCGGAAACATCGCTCCGGTCGCCGGCTCATTTTTTTCCGCCGAGCGGCCGATCCTTTTCCATCATAGGGCCGCTGGTCGCGGTCCACCAAACGGCGTTTCCCGGTGCCTCCGCGGCCTGGCCGCCTCGGTCGGTGTCCAGTTCGTTGACAGGCTTTCGCGGCCCACCTACCATTCCGCGCAGGAAGCGAATGAACGTGGTTCGAGAAGAGACGGTTTCGCGCTTGGATCACGCTGTTCGTCGTTTGTGTCGGAATCAACGCCACAGGAGTCACTTATGACCCACGTCGTCGCCGAGCCGTGTTTTGCCTGCAAGTACACCGACTGCGTGG
>JAUMAF010000010.1:12208-35834 GCA_032117045.1 Pirellulales bacterium
GTGGTCTGCCCCGTGGAGTGCTTCTACGAGGGTGACAAGATGGTCTACATCCACCCTGACGAGTGCATCGACTGCGAGGCCTGTGTTCCCGAGTGCCCGGTCGAAGCGATCTTCCACGAAGACAACCTGCCCGCCGAGTGGAAGGATTTCACGGCCCTCAACGCCGAGATGTCGCCCCAACTTCCGGTGATCACCGAGAAGAAAGATCCCCTCTGCTGAGTTGAGGGGGAAGGCGGCTGGTGTCGGACAAGCCGACCGGCCGTGAGGCCGCGGGTTGAAGGACCAAGCAAGTCAGAGCAGCCCCGTGGTTTTCGCGATTGAGATGCGGAGACGACGTCTCGAGCTTCGGTGAAGAGATTGAGTGCCGGAATGGTTCGCCGGCGGTGGGCATGCTCGGCGCCGGGGATTTTGCGACAGGATGCCCGGCTCGCCGACTGGGTATCAACCGTGAGTCGCAAAGATTCCCGGCTTCTGTGCGTGCCCACCGACCGGCTCCTCAGCATCAGGAGGATGCTGCCTGGCAGCCAAGAGACACCTCGGCTGTCCCTTCGGCTGCCTCCAGCCTGCAACGGCCACGATGGAGTTGCGGGCGTGAAACAAGCCCAAGATGGCTTTTCACCCTTCGCGTTGACTGCCCGGCTCGCCCGGATGGCGAGCCCCTCCAAGCGTGAAAAGGCCAGGATGGCTTTTCACGCGCTATTTCAAGTCGACGAGCCAGTAGGCGTTGTCGACGAAACTCTTCCAGCTCGCATACTTCGGATTGCCGAGCTTGAGCGAGAGGAGGGGGCTGCGCTTGGGCTTCACGGGCTGACGAATCAGGTTCATGCGGGCCTCGTGCGGGGTGCGACCGCCCTTGCGGACGTTGCAGGCGACGCAGGCGCAGACGATGTTTTCCCAACTCGTGATTCCCCCGCGGCTGCGGGGCACCACGTGATCGAGCGAGAGTTCGCTCGTGGGGAAGGTCTTGCCGCAATACTGGCAGAGGTTGCCGTCGCGAGCGAAGACGTTGCGGCGGTTGAATCGCAGGCCCTGCCGGGGGCCGCGATCGCATGAGACGAGCCGGATCACCCGGGGCGCCTGGAGGTCGTAGCCCACGGCGCGAATCCAGTCCTGGTCCGGACTGCGAAACGAGGTCTGGAGCGCCGACAGTTCCCGCCAGGAGTCGAGGTTGTAGGCGGCATACTGCCCCTCCTCGATGTGCACCACTTCGGCCAGATGCCGAAACAAGAGCGTGACCGCCCGGCGGACATTCGTGATGTGCACCGCCACGAAGGAGCGGTTGAGCACGAGCACACTCAAGCCCAGCGACGTGGTCGGGGGCGAGACTGGCAGCGCGAGGGCATGCATGGACATGGGGCGGTGACACTCCGTATCCGGGCGAGGTTCCCGAGTTTACCGCGGCGACCGCCA
The DNA here is from genome assembly GCA_032117045.1 of Pirellulales bacterium. Classification (GTDB taxonomy): domain Bacteria; phylum Planctomycetota; class Planctomycetia; order Pirellulales; family UBA1268; genus QWPN01. Next base: position 13,619 of record JAUMAF010000010.1, read on the forward strand.
ACCTGCCAATCGGTGTCGGCACGACATGACCGCCGCTTGCCTTGGACGGAGCTTACGGTCACACTCAAGGCTTCGTTCACCGGTTGTTTCCGCCCATCGCCGCTCCGCGGATTTCGCGATTTCCGGTCGACCGAACCGATTCACCCCCTCACGGAGAAAGCAATGCTTCACTACTCGTGCGACGCCTGCAAGCGGCCGATCAACCTGGCCACGGACGTCCGTCATGTCGTGAAGATCGAGGTCTTTCCGGCGGTGGATGAACCGGTGTGCGGCTGCCATGACGAGGCCGCCGAGGAGACCGATGCCGACCATCTCGAAGACGTGCAGGATCTACTCGAGCGGCTCGATGAGGGCGATGGTGACCGCCTGGAAGACATGACCCGGTCGCTGCGGTTTGACCTCTGCGATGCCTGCCGGCAGCGGTTCGTGAATAATCCGCTTGGCATGAAGACCGGCAAGCAGTTGGACTTCAGCAAAAACTGAGTTCATCCCCAATCGGCAGTCTGGCTGGCAGTCGGTCCGATGCTGCCGAGGGCCCCCGCGGGCGTCCTGCCTCCGTCGAGGCTCGCCAGTTCCGCCCAACATGGTGGCGGGTTTTGTTTCCGCCCGATTCGCCGTACTCTTTCCCGCTCACGATCCGCACCTCCCTTTCCCACGGAGCACGCAGGCACGATGGCCCCCACGACGTTGAAGATCGCCGCAATCCCCGGTGACGGCACCGGCCCCGAGGTCACCGTCGAAGCGATGAAGGTGCTCGATGCCGTCGCGTCGATCGACGGGTTTGCCTACGACGTGGAAATGCTCGACTGGGGCGGTGATCGCTATCTCAAGACGGGTGAGATCATTCCCGAGGGCGGCCTCGATCTGTTGCGGTCGAAAGACGCGATCTTCCTCGGGGCGATCGGTCATCCGGGCGTGCAGCCCGGCATTCTGGAGAAGGGGTTGTTGCTCGACCTGCGGTTCAAACTCGATCAATACATCAATCTGCGTCCTGTAAAACTCCTTCCCGGCGTGGAGACGCCGCTGGCCGGACGGGGGCCGAAGGACATCGACTTCGTCGTCGTCCGTGAGAACACGGAGGACCTCTACTGCGGCGTCGGTGGCTATCTCAAGAAGGGCACGCCCGACGAGGTCGCGGTGCAGCAGGCGATCTACACCCGCAAGGGCTGCGAGCGGTGCATCCGCTGGGCGTTCGACTACACCCGCCGGAGGAACAGCGCCAAGAAGACGCTCACGCTCGTCGCCAAGACCAATGTGCTCACCTTTGGCCACGACCTCTGGTGGCGGACGTTTCAGGACGTGGCAAAGGAATACCCCGACGTGAAGACCGACTACAACCACGTCGATGCGTGCTGCATGTGGATGGTGAAGAATCCCGACGCCTACGACGTGATCGTGACGACCAACATGTTCGGCGACATCATCACCGACCTGGGCGGCATCCTGCAGGGCGGCATGGGTGTGGCGGCTGGCGCCAACCTGAATCCGGACGTGTTCGCCGATGGACGGAAAGGCGTCAGCATGTTCGAGCCGATGGGAGGCAGCGCGCCCAAGTACACGGGCCAGAACGTGATCAACCCGATCGCCGCGATCAACGCGATGGCCATGCTGCTCGAGCACAGCGGCCATCCGAAGTCGGGCGGTCGGATCGACCAGGCGGTGGCTCATGTCACCGGCACGAAGATGAAGAGCCAGGCGGCAGGCAAAATGGGCTACGGCACGCGGGAGGTCGGCGATCTCGTGGTGGCGGCGCTCAATCCAGCCTGACGCGGAGTCCTTCCGACTGGCTCCGCTCCGCCGCCTGCACGACCTGCATCGCCCGGAGCGTGTCATCGAGGCCGCTCAGGTGGCGGACCAGGCTCGTGACCATCCGGTGAAACTGTCCGAGCATCTGCTCGCCCACCGGCCGCTCGCTCTCGAGGGCCTCCTGATGGCGGCCGGCCGTGTCGAACCAGACCAGCGTATGGGGCAGTTCGATGAACGCGATGCCGCGTTCACACACCACCTGGAGTCCGGGCGGTGGTCGAAAGGTGACCGCCTCCTCCCAGGCGGCCGGCATGTAGTAGCCGCAGCTGATCTGGGCGAGCGGACCGTCGCCAGGTCTGCCGGTGCCTGAAAAGTCGAGGCTCATCATCTGGTAGTCATCGACGATGGCACCAGGCGTTTCGGCATGCCGCACCGCCACCACGCTCGTCGGCTCCACCCCGGCGACGTATCGGCACCAGTCGACCAGTTCCATGAGGTCGCGGGCCTCGCTGCCGCGGTCACGGGCGGCCGCCTGGGGGAGCGGCGACGAGAGGGGCACGCGGCGATGGCAGAACAGCATCCGCGGCCTGCCCAGCCGCGTGGCGATCAGTTCCTTCAAGCGGGCCGTTGCCGGGGCATGTCGCCGCGGCAGTTCCGCCATGAAGGCGATGCCCGATTCCTCGACCCGCCGTCGCAGCAGCTGTGCCTCGTCCGCGTCGAACGGAAACGAGATCGCCGAATAGACCGCCTTGCCGTGGTCGCAGGCCGCGAGGATCGGTGTGGCGCCAAACCATTGGTCAGCCAGGTAGAGGATCGCGTCGATATCGTCGCGGGCGGTCAACGCCCGGAAGCCGTCGACGGACGCGGCCCCGAGCTCCTTGGCGGCCCGCTGCGCCCGGTGCGCCACCTGCTCGCAAATGCCCCGCACCTCGAACCGATCCGCCAGTGTGCGGAGGGCCGGAAGGTAGCGGGAGTCCCATTGGTCGCCCAGCCCCACGATGCCGACCCGGAGCTTCATGATGCGGCCTCCGCCGGCGTGGCCTCGGCGGCCAGCATGTCCCGCTCGCGGTTGAGCCCCTTGTCGGCGATGTCCTTGCGGCACCAGGCGCCGCTCCAGCGAATCGCCTTGACCGCCGTGTAGGCCTGAAGCTTTGCCTTGCCGAGCGAAACACCTCGTGCAGTCACGGCGAGCACGCGGCCGCCGTCGGCGAGCACCTTCCCGTCGGCAGCCCGGGTGGCCGCATGAAAAACCTGCACGTCGGGGAGCGCCGCGGCCGCCTCGAGCCCACGGATCGGCTGTCCCTTCTCGACCGTGCCGGGGTAGCCCTCGCTCGCCATCACCACGGTCAGGGCCGCGCCCTCGTGCCAGACCGGTGCGGAACACGATTCAAGCTGCCGATCGACCGTGGCATCGAGGAGTTCGAGCAGGCTCGATTCCATCCGCATCAGCAGTGGCTCGCATTCCGGGTCACCGAACCGTGCGTTGAACTCCAGCACCTTCGGCCCCTGGGCGGTCAGCATCAATCCTGCGTAGAGCACGCCCTGAAACGGCACCTTGGCCCGCCGCATCGCATGCACCGTGGGCACGAGGATCCGTGCTTCGATTTCGGAAAGGAGTTCCGCATCGACGAACGGCGTAGGACAGTAGGCGCCCATGCCGCCGGTGTTGGGCCCCTCATCATCCTCGTAGGCCGCCTTGTGATCCTGGAGCGGCGGGAGTGTCACGATGGTGCGACCATCGGTGATTGCCAGCACGCTGACCTCGATGCCGTCAAGCCGCTCTTCGACGAGGATGCCCCCCGAGGCGGCCGCCAGCTGAGGATCATCCGCCAACGACTGGACGGCGGCGAGGGCCGCGGCGCGATTGCCGCAGACAAACACACCCTTTCCCGCCGCCAGTCCGTCTGCCTTCACGACGACGGGCATGTCCTCGCGCGCCTCGAGGTATTCCCGCGCCCGCGCCGGTGAGCGGAACTCGCGAAACATCGCCGTCGGCACATCGCCGCGATGGAGGATCTGCTTGCAGAACGACTTGCTGCCCTCGATCTGGGCAGCCCGCTTCGTCGGTCCGAAGATGCGGAGGCCGGCTGCCGTGAACTCGTCGACGATACCAGCCACGAGCGGTGCTTCCGGGCCAACGACGGTAAGGTCGACGCCACGCCGGCGGGCCACGTCGAGCAATCCAGGAATGTCGGTCGCGGCAACCGGGACGTTCTCCGCGATGCTCGCGGTGCCGGCGTTTCCGGGCGCCACCAAGACTTCCGCGCCGTCCGCGATGAGCTTCCAGGCGAGCGCGTGCTCTCGTCCCCCGCTGCCCACGATAAGAACCCGGCGGGATCGGATCACGATGCTTCAGTCTCCTGAGGGGGGGATGGGGCGGTCCGCCGCAGTGCACCGCCGCGACGGGACTGACGTTGTACCCAAATCACCGCTTCGAACCGGCAGGGGTCTGGCCGATGCTCTCGCGTCGCTCGACGCGACTCAGCCGTACGAGGGGGGGGCGGTGATGAACCCGTGGAATAGCGGGATTTCGGCGGTCTCGGTGGTGGATTGAGACAGAGCCGACGTTGACAGTACCGACGTCGCCGATACAGTTAATGAGAGTTCGTGAAAAACTTCACGAACTCGCGCAATCGCGGCCGAAACATGCTTTTTACGCGGTCCATGGTCGTGGCTGCACGGTTTTTCTCCCTGTGGCTCAGGTCGTTCCGCGCCGAGGCTTCTGATGGCAGAAAAGAAGAAGATGTCGGTCGCCGAGATCCTGGCGGCGGCACGAAGTGGTGACGGAAAGGGTTCGGCGGCTGAAAAGTCGTCGGCTGCCCCAGCGGGCGGCGATGTCGCAGGCGAACAGCCAGCGGCTTCCGACGAAGCCTCCGCAGCCAAGCAGCCGAAACCTGCGGTGAAGCATTCGGCGGCCGGCAAGCCTGCCGCGGCGAAGCCCGCTGCGAGTGGCGGCCGACCGAGCGTCGCCGACATCATGGCCATGGCCCGTGCCAACAAAGGCGGCGGGGAGGGCGGTGATACAAAGCCCGCAGCCATCGCCAAGGCTCCCTCCGAAAAGGTCGCGGCCGCAAAGGCCTCACCGGCCAAGCCTGCTGCGAAGCCAGCGGTTTCGCAGGGTGGTCCAAAAACCGGTGTTCAGCGGGATACCGCGAGCATCCTGGCGGCGGCCCGTGCCGGCGCGAAGCCGGGCCCGGTGAGCAAGGCCGACGCCCCAGCGCGTCCGGCGGCGAAGCCCCCGGCTGCGAAATCCAGGGAGCCCGCGAAGGCGGCCGAGGAACGGGTGACGCCCCCTCGAACCGTTGCGACGATGCCGCCCAAGCCCGTGAAGCCCGCCAAAAAAACGGCAGACGAGGCCGAGGATCGCCGGAGCTTCCTGCAACTGGCGCTCGGGTCGGCGATGGCGATGGGGTTCACCGCCCTTTCGGTCACCGGTGGACTGTTTTCGCTCGGCCTGGCGAGGTTCCTGTTTCCGAACGTTCTCGCCGAGCCGCCGAGCAAGTTCAAGGTGGGTTTCAAGGACGGATTTCCTGCCGGCAAAGTTGAAACCAAGTTCGTCGCCCAGTACGGCGTCTGGGTCGTGAACAGCGAGTTTCAAGGGCAGCAGCAGATTTACGCCCTCAAGACGGTGTGTACGCACCTCGGGTGCACTCCCAGTTGGTTGGAGGCCGAGCAAAAGTTCAAGTGTCCATGCCATGGCAGTGGCTTCTACAAGGACGGGATCAACTTCGAGGGGCCGGCTCCGAGGCCGCTCGAGCGGTATGCCGTCCGGATTGCGGACGATGGGCAACTCGAGATCGACAAAAGCAAGGCGTTTCAGGAGGAGCTCGGTCAGTGGGCCGACCCCGATTCGTATGTGACCGTCTGACACACTGAACGTCCGACGAAGGGACCGTTTGATAAAGGGACCACGAGCAGACCATGGCCATCGGCGAGACCATCCGTAACTCACAGATCTGGAAGAGCATCTTCCGCCATCCGATGCCGCTCGACAGGCGGAACCGGATCGTGGTCATGCTGACCAACTTCTTCCTGCACCTTCATCCGGTGTCGATCAAGAAGCAGGGCATCGCCCTTTCGTTCACATGGTGCATGGGCGGAGTGACGTTCTTCCTGTTTCTGGTCGAGACAGTCACCGGTGTGCTGCTGATGTTTTATTACCGGCCGACGCTCGAGTGGGCCTACAACGACATCCTGGCGCTCCGTGACGTCACGAGCCTCGGCATCCTTCGCGAGCTGCATCGCTGGGGGGCGCATGCGATGGTGATCACGACCTGGCTCCACATGTATCGCGTGTTCCTCACCGGCAGCTACAAGCCGCCGCGGGAGTTCAACTGGGTGATCGGGGTCATCCTCCTGCTGCTCACGCTCTTGCTCTCGTTCACGGGCTATCTCTTGCCGTGGGATCAGCTGGCGATCTGGGCGATCACGGTGGGTTCCAATATGGCAAGGGCCACGCCGTTTCTCGGGTACGAAGGTCCCGGGCAGCAGCTACTGACTGTCGGCGGCATCGACATGATCACCGACGCCTCTGATGCGAGGTTCGGCCTCCTCGGAGCGAGGTTCGTCGGCGAGGAGACGCTCAATCGGTTTTACGTGCTTCACTGCATCGCGATCCCGCTGGCGGTGGCGCTGCTGTTGGCGATCCACTTCTGGCGCGTGCGAAAGGACGGCGGCATCAGCGGGCCGCTGTGACACCAACTTCATGCATTCATCCGGTTTTTTTCTGAAGGACGTCGCGGGTTTTCTCGGCGGCTATTACTCGTTCATCGCGATCATGAACGGCGTAGCCGCCTACATCCTGTGGCGAAAGAAGGGGCAACTCGGCTGGGCGCTGACCTGGACGGTGTTCGCCGGGGTGATGATGGTGCTCGCGAGCCTGGCGCTCTCCGGCTCGCCCGAGTGGGTGCCGTCGTTGCCGGCGTCGGTTCGGGGGCTCGTGAACAAGCTGTCGGGGCCCGTGCTCTACACCCTCGGCACCGTCGGCCTGCTCACGATCCTGTTCGTGTTCCGAAAGTTCTTCGTGCAGCCCATGGTGGCCTGGGGAATCCTCAACGCGATGCTCGTGTTGATGGGGCTGTCGATGGCCGACGAGAACTTCGCGTCGATCGTGATGAAGCCCGACAACGTGCCGATCGTGGGGCTCGTCTTCCTGCTCGCGTTCTTCACCTGGTTGGCCACGAAGCAGGCCGTCGTCAACGACGATCGCATCGCCCGCGGGCTGCCTACGGTCGAGAAGGAGAACGATGAAAAGGTTCTCGTCTGGCCGGATCTGGTCTACACCGAACTGATCTGCATGGTCGCCGTGTCGGCGTTTCTTCTGGTCTGGGCGATCTTCCTTCCAGCCCCGCTCGAGGAGCCGGCATCGAGCGTCAAGACCCCGAATCCCTCCAAGGCGCCGTGGTACTTCCTCGGCCTGCAGGAGATGCTCGTCTACTTCGATCCATGGTATGCGGGCGTGGTGCTGCCGAGCCTCGTCATCTTCGGCCTGATGGCGATGCCCTATCTCGACTTCAACAAGAAGGGCAACGGCTACTACTCGATCGAGGAGCGAAAGTTCAGCTACCTGACGTACCAGTTCGGTTTCTTCGTGCTCTGGATCACGCTCATCATTCTGGGCACGTTTCTCCGCGGTCCGAACTGGAACTTCTTCGGGCCGTTCGAGTTTTGGACGCCCTACAAGGTCGAAGTGCTGAACAACGTCGATCTGCCGCAGATGTTCTGGGTGAATCTGCTCGACAAGCCTCTGCCACGGGCGCCGCAGGGCGCCAGCGGCCTTGTGCAGGCGGGTTACATCCTGCTCCGCGAGGCTCCGGGATTGCTTGTGATGGGGATTTATCTCGTGCTCCTGCCGCCATTGTTGGCGGTCACGATCTTCCGCGGCTTCTACGCCAAGATGGGATTCGTCCGCTACATGATCATGGCCAACCTCATGCTGCTGATGCTGACGCTGCCGATCAAGATGATCCTGCGGTGGACCTTCAACCTGAAATACATCGTGAGCATTCCGGAGCTCTCGCTCAACTTCTGAGATCAGTTTCGTCGTGACCCGCCACTGTCCGCGTTTCATAGACCACAGCACCAACCATGCCTGCAACAGAACAAACTTGGCGGAATCTCAAACTCCTGCACGTCGTGTTCGCGGTGTCGGCTGTGCTGTTGTTGATCGCAACGGTGTTCATGCTCACCGCCGATCACAATCGCCCCTGGAAGCAGTACGCCCGGGAGTTTCGTGAACTCGAGACCTGGTCCGCCGCCGCGCGGATCGACGAGCAAAACTCAAAGTCCTACGAGGCGCGGCGACTCGAGTTGGAGGATTCACTCGCTGAGTCCCGCCGCGCGGATCTCGATCCCGGGATTGCGAAGGCGTTTGTCGCAGAGGTTCGCGCCGTCGCCGAAGACGCTCAGGCCGCCGATCGCGCGGAGCTCGACATCGACGAACTGCAGACGCAGCAGGATCCGGAGGAGCGGCTCGTGCTCCGCGGAGATCTTCTGGCTCGCCTCCGCGACATCACGAAGCGATGCAAGTTCCGGGAAGATAATTTGGCTGGCGGTCTGAAGCTCCGCCGGGCCGAGCTGGACAAAAACCGTGCCGACTATGAACTCGCTGTCGCCGAGAACGCTGCGCCAGACCGGCAGGCCGAACTTCTCGTGCTTGCCGATGCCAAGCGGTCGGAGGTGGCGGCGGCGACACTGGCTTTCCAGGAGTCGAATACCCACCGCAAAAAGCTCGAGTCGCTGCTCCAGCAAATGACGGCCGGCGAGGATGCTGCCGCCAAGGCCCTGGCGGATCATCGCTCCAAGCTGACCCAGTTGCAGAAAACGTTTGAACAGCGGCGGCCGAACGCGGGAAAAAGTCTGCTGGAACTGCCCGTCCTCGACGCCTTCAACAGTCCGCTGCGAATCGATCAGATTTGGTTGCCCCAGCTGACGCTCAACAACAACTTTCGTGATGTCGCCCGTTTTGATCGCTGCACCACGTGCCATCGCGGAATGGACAAGTCGATGGCCGGTGCTCCGACCGAGCCGGGCTATCCCGAAGCTCGAACGATCGACGTCGCCTTGCAGGCCCCGGCCGCAGCGCCCGGACCCGAAGCAGGGGCTGAGAATGACCAGCTCGAGGCCGCGTATGGACTGCGGTTGGCCGCTCATGGACTGTTCAACTCGGATGACCCGACCGTGAGCGTCGTGGTTCCTGAATCGGCAGCCGCGGTTGCGGGGCTCCAGTCTGGCGACGTGATCGAGGCGGTAAACGGCGGAAAGACCCTCGGACGAGAGGTGGTCTTTGCATCCCTGTTGGAGACGCCGACGTGGGGCAAGCCGTTGGAGGTGAAGGTTCGTCGGGGCGTGCCGCAGCCCTACTCGACGCATCCCCGTCTGGACCTCTTCGTGGGCGACTCGAGCCCCCATCCCATGAAGAACTTTGGCTGCACGATCTGCCATCAGGGGCAGGGCAGTTCCACGAGCTTCAAGTGGTCTTCGCACTCGCCGAACTCTCCCAAGCAGGCGCATGAATGGCATGACGAGCATGGATGGTTCAACAACCATCACTGGATCTATCCGATGCTGCCGCAGCGGTTCGAGGAATCGAGCTGCCTGAAGTGCCACCACCAGGTCGTCGAACTCGAACCAAGTGAGAAGTTCCCCGAGCCTCCGGCACCGCAGCTCGTCGAGGGCTACCATCTCATCCGACAGTACGGCTGCTACGGCTGCCACGAGATCAATGGCTGGGCTGGCCCCGACAAGCGAATCGGGCCCGACATGCGGCTGGAGCCCAACTTTCACGAAGTCGCCGAGGCCCTCTCCGATGACCCCGGGCTCGCGGCCCTGGGCGACACGGCTGTCCGATGGGTTGATGACGTACGGTCGAGTCCAGATGGCCGGGAGGCGCGGAATCGCCTGCGGGATGCGATTGATCGAGATGCGGCGGCGGGCGCCGAGGCGAAACTTTCGCCGCGTTCCCACCAACTGGCAGCCCTGCTCAAGGATCCGGAAACAGTCGGCACGTTTCCGAAGGTCGGGCCGTCGCTTAGATATGTCGCCAGCAAAGTCGGGTTCGACTGGCTCTACTCGTGGCTGCGCAACCCGCAGGACTTCAGGCCGTCGACCAAGATGCCCCGGTTTTTCGGCCTCTGGGATCACCTCGAGGGCAAGGGTTTGGAGGAATCGCAGCGGTATGAGCCGCTCGAGATTCGCTCGATGGTTCATTACCTCACCGCCTCGAGCAGCCCGTTTGATTATGTGAAGCCTTACGAGGGCATCACGGCGGCCGCCGATCCCGGCCGTGGTCGGAAGGTCGTCCAGCTTCGGGGCTGTCTGGCCTGTCACCAACACGCCGATTTTCCCGAAGCCACGAGCACGCACGGGCCGAACCTTTCGCGGATCGGCGCCAAGGCGGTTTCGAACCCCCGCGGGAAGGAATGGCTCTACAGCTGGCTGCGCGATCCTGCGAGATACCACCCGAAGACGATCATGCCGAATGTGCTGCTCGAGCCCGTCACGCTGGCCGATGGCAGTGTCAGTGATCCCGCGGCGGACGCCACCGAGTATTTGATGCAGTCGACCGAGGGCTGGAAGCCGACCGACATTCCAGCGGCCACGCTCAACGCTGACGAGCGGGCAGCGCTCGACGAACTCGCGATGATGTACCTCAAGGAACGGTTCACCACGAATCGTGCCGAGCAGGTGCTGAAGACCGGGCTGGGGCCCGATGGCACGGCCATCAAGGGCGACGAACGGATGCTGGTGGGGCTTGAAGGTTCGGACCGTGATCAAACGCTGCTGGCCTACGTCGGCAAGAAGACGATCAACAAACTGGCCTGCTACTCCTGCCACGACATTCCCGGCTTCGAGGACGGCAAGCCAGCCGGTGCGGCGCTGGCCGACTGGGGCCGCAAGGATCCATCACGGATCGCTTTTGAGCAGGTCTCCCATCATGTGATGCACCAGCTTTCTGGACACCAGCGTTCTGGTCATCAAGGGCATGACGCGCACGACCTGCACGGAAGCCATGGCAAGCACGGCTCGACCGAGGCATCAGCCGCCCATCACGATGAGGAGCTTGCGCCCGATTTGGCGTACGCGGAAGCCGAGGGGCACGAGCACTTGGATCTCGAATCCCTCGATCCGGACACCGGCTATTTCGTCCAGAAGTTGTTGGGCCACGAGCGGGAGGGTTTTCTCTGGCAGAAGCTGCGGGCGCCGCGGAGCTATGACTACAAGAAGGTCGAGAACAAGACCTATAACGAGCGGTATCGCATGCCGCAGTTCCCGTTTGATCAGAAGCAGCGGGAGGCCGTGATGACGTTCGTGCTCGGGCTCGTGGCCGAACCGCCGGCGCCGCAGTACATCTACGAGCCCACGCCGAAGGAAAAATCCAGGCTCGACGGCCTCGTCGTTGCCGAGCAATACAACTGCGGCGGCTGCCATACGCTGCACATGGACCGCTGGGACATCCGCTACAAGCCCGGCTCGCTCGGCGATGCGCCGGCGATTGCCGATTACCCGTTCCTGTCGCCGCATTTCACCCCCGAACAGGTCGCCTCCTCGCTGACGATCGACCGGCAGGGCCGCCGGAAGACGACGCTCGTGGGCATGCCGGTGCTCGATCCAATGACCGGCAAGCCGCAACTCGTGGACGAGGACGGTGTGCCGATCGAGGAAGGCGATGCGGAATCGGTGATCCATCGCCCGTTCACGCTCTGGCACGATGCCCTCGTCGACGGTGAGCCGCGGCCGGTCGGAGCGCAGAATCTCGTGGTGCCGGAGGATGCCGTCGTGGCTGGCCGTCACTATCCAGGCAGGGGTGGAGATCTGGCGAGGCTATTGTTCCCGGTGGTCATCGCCGACGAGAAGCAGGTGAACCCCAACGTCAAGCCTGACGATGCCTGGGGCTGGCTCCCGCCGCCGCTCATGGGTGAGGGGCGAAAGGTGCAGTCGGCCTGGCTGCACAAGTTCCTGCTCAATCCTCACACGATTCGTCCTCCCGCCGTGATGCGCATGCCCAAGTTCAACTTCACGTCCGACAAGGCGGCGGCGCTCGTCAACTACTTTGCCGCGGTCGATGGCGCCGACTATCCCTACGTCTATGATCCGCGGCTCGACGAATCATCGCTCGCGGATGCCGAGAGGTCCCATCCGGGGCACCTGGATGGCGCTCTCAAAATCATCACCAACAACAACTATTGCGTGAAGTGTCATCTGGTCGGTGACTATGTGCCGGCGGGAAGTGTCAAGGCTCTCGCCCCGCAGTTGCAACAGGTCCACGAACGGCTCCGGCCCGACTATGTCCACGGCTGGATCGCCAATCCCAAGCGATTCCTGCCCTACACTGGAATGCCGGTCAACATCCCGTATGGCAACCCGGTGAGTCAGGACCTCTACCGCGGCTCGAGCGAGCAACAGGTGGATGCCCTGACCGACTTGCTCATGCATTTTGACGCCTTTGCGAAGAAAAACTTGTCGCTCGAGGCCTTTCTGAGGCAGCCGCCACCGGCCCAAACGGAGCAGCCGCCCGCGAGCCCAAGTCCCCCCAGAGCGGCCGCAACTCCGTCAGCGGCCCGTCCGCCGCTTTCGGCCGTCGTCTCCCCTGACGACGCGGCCACACTAAACTGATCCGTGGAGCGGGAAGTGCCCGCGACGTCCAGCGTCCTTTCACCTTTGGAGTTTCCTCGATGAAACGCCCCTCGCTCTTCTCCCTGTGTGCTGCCGCGGCGTCCGTCGCGTCCGCCGTCTGTGCGCCCGTCCGTGCCGACGAGTGGGCGTCGATCAAGGGCAAGTTCGTCTACGGTGGAGATGCGCCGGCGGCCGCCGAACTCAAGGCCGACAAGGATGTCGAGGTCTGCGGAAAGCACAAGCTTCTCGCGGAGGAACTCGTCGTCGGTGCCGACAAAGGCATCGCCAACGTCGTGGTCTTCGTGCGGGACAAGGGCGTGAAGGTCAATCCGGATGCTGCGAAGGCCGCAACGGGCCAGAAAATCGTGCTCGACAATCACGACTGCCGTTTCGAGCCCCATGTCACCTTCGTTCAGATCGGTCAGGAGCTCGTGGTCAAGAACTCGGACACGGTCGGGCACAACAGCAATGTTGCCACGGTCAAGAACCCGCCCTCGAACAATCTGATTCCGGCGGGGGGCGACGCGATCTTGAAGTTCACCAGCGATGAGGCTGTCCCGGCGCAGGTGACCTGCAACATCCACCCGTGGATGAAGTCGTGGCTCCTGGTCCGTCCGAATCCCTACGCCGCCGTGTCAAAGGCTGATGGAACGTTCGAGATCAAGGACGTTCCCGTGGGTGAACTCGAACTGCAGTTCTGGCACGAGAAGGCGGGCTACCTTGGCGAGATGACGATCGGCGGAAAAGCCGAGAAGGTGGCCAAGGGCCGCAAGAAGGTGGCGGTCGCCGCCGCCGGCACCGATCTGGGCGAGATCGTGCTCGCCCCAGCGATCTTCCAGAAGTGAGTCAACGAACGTGACCATGAACTCCACCCGGCTTTCCATCGCCTTGGCGGTCTTGGGGCTCGTGCCGGCATCTGGCTGCGGTCCGCAGCGGACCACAGCGCCGGTAGCTGATGCAGCGGCCGCGGCGACGATTCGTGAGGGCATCGTGGCCGCAGCGCCCGCGGCAGCGGCGGCTGTTGGAGAGACGGTCTCGGGCTCCGGCTGGGCGTTGCTCAAGGGTCGATTCGTGTTCACCGGAGATCCGGGTCAGCCGTCGCCGCTGGTGGTCGACAAAGACACCGAGGTCTGCGGCAAGTCGTCGAAGTTGTTCGACCGGTCGCTTCGCGTCGATTCCGCGACCAAGGGGCTCGCGGACGTCGTCGTGTTCGTTCGCAAGTCGAATCGGGTCAAGGATCCGGTGCCGGAAACGCCGCTCGTATTTGACCAGAAGAACTGCGAGTTTTTGTCGCCGGTGTTCGTCGCTCGCGTTGGACAGCCTCTGGATATTCGCAACAGTGATCCGGTGGGCCACAACACGAACATCGACGGCACGAGTTTCAATCAGTTGATTCCGGCGGGGCAGAGCACCACCTACAAGCCCGACACCGAGATGGGCGCCCCGAAGGCCGTGACCTGCAATATCCATCCGTGGATGAAGGCTTACATCATCCTCCGGAAGGACGGCTATGTGGCGGTGTCCGCGGCAGACGGCACGTTCGCCATTCCAGACCTTCCGGCTGGAGAGCCTCTCGAGTTTCAGGTGTGGCACGCGCGGTCGACCGGCCCGAGCGGTGCGCTCGGGCTCGAGCGTCCGGACCTGAAGTGGACTCCCAAGGGGCGATTCCAGGTCACGTTGCAGGCCGACGAGTCGAAGGACCTCGGCACGCTCGAAGTTCCTGCTGGAGCCCTTGGCACATGACCGCCTCTGCTTCCATCATCGTCCCTGCTTCCATCATCGACATGATCATGCCATTTGCTTCGACATTGGTGCGGTGCCGTTCTGTCGCACCGCTCGCGATCTGCATCACGGCTCTCCTGGCAACTGGTTGTGGCAAGACGCAGCCGGCCTCTTTTCGACTGAACACGGTCTACGCCACCAAGACGACCGCTCCTGAAGGGGATTCGGAGAAGCCCTGGTCGTCCTGGTCGCAGGAACGTCAGAAGCAGGTGGCCACCATTCTCGAGGCCATGTTCGGTACTCCGGACCAGCCCGTTGCCCTCGCGGAGTCGGGTCTCGATGCAGCCAAGCTTCAACTCGCCGCCGGCCCGGTTCGGAGCGATATCGTGGGCCGCAAGAACGGCCTCTACCGGGAGCACTGCGGCCACTGCCACGGCATCTCAGGGGACGGCATGGGTCCCACCGCGGCCTTCCTCAATCCGTATCCCCGTGACTACCGCCCTGGGAAGTTCAAGTTCAAGAGCACGTGGCGTGATGCCAAGCCGACACACGCGGATCTCGTTCACGTGCTGCACCAAGGGATCGCCGGCACGTCGATGCCCTCCTTCGCGCTGTTGCCGCCGAGCCAGATCGACGCTCTGGCGGAATACGTGCGGTATCTGAGCATTCGCGGCGAGACCGAAGCGGCGCTGTTCACGTATGCCGAGCAGGAGCTGTCGGGCGACGACCAGTTGCCGACGAGCCGCGAGTTTCTCATCGACGAGGTGCTCGTCCCGGTCGTCCAAAAGTGGCAGGCGGCTGAAGATTCTCAGATCCCGATCGCGGCCCTCCCTGCGGGGGTCGACTTTTCCCGTCCTGGTGATGATCTCGCCAACAGGGAGTCCGTAGCGCGTGGGCGAGCGCTGTTCCATGGAGACGGCGGGTGCGTGAAGTGCCACGGCGTCACCGCACTCGGTGATGGTCAGGCCAACGACTACGACGACTGGAACAAGGCGATCGTCGAGGCCAGCAAGGAAGTGGCCGGCGGACTCGAGACGTCCCGCGAGACCTCCACCTCCGACATGAGCCCGGACAAACTCGCCGAGCATCGCACGCGGGCCGAATGGCTGCACGCTTTTGCGGAAGTGTTGGAGGGCGATGCGTTGCGTCCGCGAATGATTCCGCCGCGAAATTTGCGGCAGGGCATCTATCGGGGTGGCAGGCGGCCGCTGGATCTCTACCGTCGGCTTTACACGGGCATCAACGGCGCGCCGATGCCTGGCATCGGCCCATCCGGCCCCGGCGGCAAGGGCAGCGTCGCTGATGCCGAGATCTGGCACATCGTGAACTACATCCGCTCGCTGCCCTACGAGTTCGACGGCGAACTCGGTGCCGATCGGCCCATGGTGGCCAGGGACCGTTTCTAGTTTTCAGGGTTGATACAGGGCCGCTCTGTCGGCCGACGCACACCGTAGACGAGGGAGTGATTCGACGTGGGCAAGCGACTCGCTGGAATAGTTTGGGCGCTGTTGTTCCTCGCCGTGCCGGTGCTGGGGGTGGCGACGTTCGCGATCGCCCCCGCCTTCAACATCTGGCTGCCGAAGGACGTGTCGGAGCATGGTGCCAGCATCGACTCGCTGTTTTATTTCATCCTCTGGCTGACAGGGATCGTGTTTGTCGCCACCGAGGGGCTGCTCTTCTGGTTTATCTGGAAATACGACGCTTCGAAGCGGCAGGGCGCCGCGACCTACATCCACGGCAGCCACACGCTCGAGGTGGTCTGGACGATCATCCCGGCGGCCACGCTCCTGTTTCTCGCGATCTACCAAATGAATGCCTGGGCCGACGTGAAGATGCGGCGGCCGGCAATGCAGCCGACGGTCGAGGTGGTCGGCCGCCAGTTCGAGTGGCGGCTCCGGTATCCTGGCCGGGATGGCACGCTCGGCACGGCCGATGACCTGTTTCTCGTCAACGATCTCCATCTGCCGATCGACGAGGACGTGCTGATCCAACTCAAGAGCATGGACGTGCTCCATAGCTTCTTCCTGCCAAACGTCCGTATCAAGCAGGACGCGGTGCCGGGCATGAAGATCCCGGTCTGGTTCAAGGCCCGTGAGGCTGGCGAGTTCGACATCGTCTGTGCCGAACTCTGCGGCTGGGGCCACTACAAGATGAAAGGCCGTGTGACGTTTGAGTCGCGGGCCGAGTTCGACACCTGGCTCGAGCGAAAGTATGCCGAACAGCAGGCCACCCAGCCGCCGGTCGAGGCCGCCGACGTGGCGCAGGCCGATTGAACGATCCTCGTATCCGATCTCGAACACTTCGACCAACCAGACCAAGCACCACCGGCTGAACTCGAGCCGTTTCCGGAGGATGAACCGATGACCCCCCCGAACGCCGCCACCCTGCCCGCCGTCGATCACGGCCACACCACCGTCACCGCTCCGGGGCACGCTCCCAGAGGCGGTCTCTCGCATTTTCTCTCGACCTATGTGTTCTCGAAGGACCATAAGGTCATTGGATTGCAGTTCCTGTTTTCGACACTGCTCTGGTTTCTGATCGGCGGCCTCCTGGCGCTCGCCGTTCGCTGGCAGGTGGCGTGGCCGTGGTCGGACGTGCCGGTCGTCGGCAAGCTGTTCGCCCAAGAGGGCGGCCAGATGGCGCCCGAGTTCTACACGATGCTCTTCACCATGCACGCCACGGTGATGATCTTCCTGGTGATCATCCCGATCCTTGCAGGCGCCTTCGGCAACTTCCTGATTCCGCTGATGATCGGTGCCGATGACATGGCGTTTCCGACGCTCAACATGCTGTCGTATTGGTTCATGTGGCCAGCGTTCTTCGCGTTCGGCGCGAGTTTCTTCGTCGAGGGCGGGGCGGCGTCGAGCGGATGGACGAGTTATCCGCCGCTGTCGACGAACGTCGCGTCGTCTCCGGGAAGCGGCTGGGGGCAGACGCTGTGGCTGCTCGGACTGACCATGGTCGGCGTGTCGTCGATGCTCGGCAGCGTCAACTACATGACGACGATCATCCTGATGCGGGCGCCTGGTCTGACGATGTTTCGGCTGCCCATGACGATCTGGGCCATGTTCATCACGGCCGTGCTGCAGGCCTTCGCGCTCCCGGTGCTCACGGCCGCCGGCTTCATGCAGCTGGCCGATCGGATGTTTGGCACCGGGTTTTTCTCGCCCGAGGGCAACATCGTCAACAACGCGATCGCGGGCGCCGGTGGCGGCCAACCGCTGCTCTGGCAGCATCTCTTCTGGTTCTACAGCCATCCCGCTGTCTACATCATGATCCTGCCGGCGATGGGCATGGTCAGCGACATCCTCACCGTCTTCGCCCGCAAACCGCTTTTCGGCTACCGACCGATGGTCTATTCCATCGCCGGCATCGCCGGCCTCGGCTTCATTGTCTGGGGGCATCACATGTTCATGTCGGGCATGAACCCCGCCCTCGGCATCACCTTCATGGTGTCGACGATGATGATCGCCCTGCCGAGCGCCGTGAAGACGTTCAACTGGCTGGGCACCCTCTGGGGCGGCAAGATTCAGTTCACGACGTCGATGCTCTTCGCCCTGTCGTTCGTGTCGATGTTCATCATCGGCGGCCTGTCGGGCATCTTCATGGCTGCCACGCCGGTGGACATCTTCATTCACGATACCTACTTCATCGTGGCCCACTTCCACTACGTGCTGTTTGCCGGCACGGCGATGGGCGTGTGGGCGGCCATCTACTTCTGGTTCCCGAAGATGTTCGGCCGCACCATGAACGAGTTCTGGGGGAAGGTGCACTTCTTCCTGACCTTCATTTTTCTCAACGGTACCTTCTTCACGATGCACATCCTTGGCGCCGTCGGCTTTCCGCGGCGGTTGGCCGATGCCTACCACTATGAAACGTTTCATCACCTCCAACCGCTCAACGCCTTTATGACGTGGTGCGCGATCGGCATGGTGGCGAGCCAGATCATCTTCGCGGCCAACTTCATCTACAGTATGTTCTGGGGGCCCGTGGCCGGCCGGAATCCGTGGAATGCCAACACGCTGGAGTGGACGGCGCCGAGCCCGCCGGGACACGGCAACTTCGACTATCAACCGGTGGTCTACCGCGGCCCCTACGAATACTCCGTGCCCGGCGTGGAGAAGGATCACCTGATGCAGACCGACCCACCAAACGCGGTCGCTTCAGCGGCGGCGTCGGCGGCACACTGAAAGGATCCTCCGCAGGACCAGTGAGCCACAGCCGGCCTCGAGACTGGTGTGCCGCGTTGCTTCCACTCATGAGACTCGCAGCCTTCAACTGGACGCATCTGGTCGCCTGCCTGCTGGTGGGCGTGACGGCGGTGCTGTTGTCGTTCGGGGCGCTCGTCACGACCTACGAGGCGGCGATGGCGGTGCCCGACTGGCCGGGAACCTACGGCCACAATATGTTCCTGTTTCCGCTGGCCGACTGGCTGCATGGGCCTTGGGATCTGTTCCTCGAGCACGGGCACAGGCTTCTGGGGGCTGCGACTGGGCTTGTCGCGGTGCTGCTTGCGACGGTCGCGTGGCGGTCGGACGTCAGGCCCGTCGTTCGCTGGCTGACAATCGCGGCGGTCGCGCTGGTCGTTGTGCAGGGTGCGCTCGGTGGGGCCCGCGTGCTTCTCGACGACAAAACGGTGGCCAAGGTGCATGCCTGCACGGGGCCGCTGTTCTTTGCGGTGGCCGTGGCGATCGCGGCCCTGTCGCGAAGATCGGCGGTAGCGGCCCGGCAGGAAGGCATCACCCGCCTTCCAGTGGCGCTGCTGGTCGCATCGTATCTGCAACTCGTCGCCGGGGCCCAACTCAGGCACCTCGATGCGACGGTCTCCCCGGCGACGTTTCATGCCATCGTCGCCGTGCATGTTGCCGGTGCCTGCGCCGTCACGATGTTGGCGATCGCTTGTGCGGTCACGTCGCGGTCGGCGGGAGCGTTGGCACGGCGATGGTCGTGGTTGATGGTGGCCGTTGTCATCGGCCAGATGGCGCTCGGGGCTGGCGCCTGGGTGGTGAGCTGGGGCCTGCCGTCGGGCCTGTTGCCCGAGGCATGGATGCTTGCAGAGCCGCTGCGGGCTCGGAGCGGCTGGAGCGCGGCCGTCGTCACCGGGCATGTCGTGCTCGGAATGCTGATCCTGGGCGGGTCCGTCATCCTAGCAATCGAATCGGGTGGCTTTGGCCGGCACATGGCCGGCCCCTCAGGTGATTGCCGACATCCGCGCGGCGATGTGGTTTCGGCCCCGAGGGTGTTCGCATGACACCCGTGGAGATGACTGCCGAGTTCACTGGCGGGCCATCGCTCCCGCGGGCTACGGCTGACGGTCTGCTGGCAGACAGGCCGCTGGACGGCAGTGCGGTGGTCGGCACCGCCGCAGCCTGGGCGGCAGACGTGTCGCGGCTGACGCGGCCACGGATCGCCGTGATGGTGCTGGCCACCGTCGTCACGGCGATGTGGCTCACGGCGGGACGCCCTGAAAGCCTTGCCAGGCTGACGTGGCTGCTCATGGGCACCGTGCTCGTGGCGGCAAGCTCCAGCATCGCCAACCAGATCCTCGAACGAGAGAGCGATCGGCGGATGCCACGGACCGCCTCCCGGCCCATCGTCACGGGCCGGATGTCGGTGGGGTTTGCATGGATCGCGGCGGCCATCCTGCTCGTGGTCGGCTCCGTCGTGTCGTGGTCGGCCTACGGCTGGCGGCCGGCGGCAGCCGCGGTCGCGACATGGCTCTTGTATGTCGCGGTCTACACGCCCCTCAAGCGGCTCACCCCGCTCAATACCGCCGTGGGGGCTGTCGCCGGCGCGTTGCCCGTGGCGATCGGATGGCTGGCCGCCGACGGGCCGCAGCGGCTGGCGACGGGTGACGCCCGTGGTGCCTTGGCTGTGGCGGCGCTGGCGACCGTGCTCTACCTCTGGCAGTTTCCCCACTTCATGGCGATCGCGTGGCTCTACCGGACCCAGTACGCCGCGGCCGGTCTCAAGATGCTCACGGTCGTCGATCCCTCCGGGCTCCGGGCCGCGGGGCAGTCTCTGGCGGCGTCGCTCGCCATGGTGCCGGCGAGCCTGGTGCTGGCCGTGCCGTCCGGCAGCATCCGACTGTTTCTCGCGGCGGCCGTGGCCGCGATCGTCTATGTTCTGGCCACGGTGCGGTTTGCCATCCGACGGGATGAGCCCTCGGCTCGCACCCTGCTGTTCACCTCACTGGCCACGCTCCTCGGACTTCTCACTGCGGCAGTCCTCTGGGGAAGGCCCGTCTGATGGCATCTCGATCCTCACTCTCCGATTCCCTCTCCCCGATTCCCTCGCACTGTTTCAAGAGCAACGATTCATGAACGCCTCTGCCGCCTCCATTCACCACGGACAGGATCACGGGCACTCCGGGCATGCGGGGCATGGTGACGGACATGGTCACCTCACGCTCCAGTACCAGCCGGGCCTGCCGCTCACCCGCGGCAAGCTGATCATGTGGCTGTTTCTCTCGACCGAGATCATGTTCTTCGCAGCGCTGTTGGGGAGTTACGTGGTGCTCAGGTTCGGTGCCGCCGTCTGGCCCAAGCCGCATCATGTGCACCTCAGCGAGCCGATCGGCGCCTTCAACACCTTTGTCTTGATCTGCTCGAGCGTCACGATCGTGCTGGCCCTCGAGGCCGCACGGGTCAACAAGACGGGCCTGGCGAAGATCTGGATGGTCCTGACCCTGTTGCTCGGCACGCTCTTCCTCGGCGTGAAGGGCTATGAATACTCCGCCAAGTTCGAGCACGGCATCTATCCGTCCGCTCCCCGGGGACGCATCTACGAGCGTCCTGATCTCTACTACGGCTCGGCGGTCCGTGGTCGGCTCGAGGCGCTGCGTCGCGAGCCGAAGAATGTCTGGGAGGCGATGAAGTATCAGTGGGCCGTTCGCTACCATGGCTCCCCGCAGGCGGCCGCCCTCGCCGGCTGGAAGGAGCCCGAGACCGTCGACCGGCTCAAGGAACTCTATGACGCGCCGGAGGCGTCGCTTTCGGCCGAGCAGCAGGATGCCCGCCGGAAGCTCCAGCAGATCGAGAAGATGGTGCTGAGCCCCGATCAGCAGGCCTTCGACATGGCCGTCGTCGCCGACCAGGTGATGCCGCTTCCTGCCGAGGGGACCGGGACCGCCGACCACGGTGATGCCGGAGGGCATGGAGGGCACGGCCTCAACGATGCCTTTCCGTGGCTGAAACTGCCGACGGTGATCCCTGGCGGAAACATGTGGGCGAGCACCTACTTCCTGCTCACCGGTTTCCATGCCGTCCACGTCGGTGTGGGTCTGCTCGTGTTTGCGATCATGGCCACGTGGAAGCTCAACGCGAAGCGGGCCGGGGCGATCGAAAACATCGGCCTCTATTGGCACTTCGTCGACCTCGTGTGGATCTTTCTCTTCCCGCTCCTTTACCTCTTCTGAGGCTTTTTCATGTCGGAACACGGCACCCACGGCCCCGTCACCCGCGCCGGCGAATCGGCTGACGAGACGCTTCACCACGCGATCGAGGCGGGGCACGGCGATCACGATGCACACGAAAGCCACGGCGGGATCGGCAAGTACCTGTTCGTGTTTCTGGCCCTCTGCGGGCTCACGACGCTCTCCTTCTTCACCTATTCCCCGGCGTGGCCGTGGCGGGATCAGCCGCAGGTCGGCTGGGCGTTCATGATGGCCGTGTCGTGCACGAAGGCGATGCTCGTGATCCTGTTCTTCATGCACGTCTGGTGGGAGGCGAACTGGAAGTACGTACTCACGATTCCGGCCGCGATGATGGCGCTCTTTCTCGCCATCATGCTGGTGCCCGACGTCGGTCTGCGAAACCGCATGGTCTCGCAGGAGCGGGCCCTTCATATGGCCCGTGGCTCAGACCTCAAACTCCTCGAGAAGGCCGCCACAGAGGGGCCTTTTGTCGAGCCGGCCGCCCACTGATCACGCTCTTCGAGCGTTCGCTGACCCTCCACCTCCCCGCCTCAACTGTTCAACGTCTTCGAGGGTCCAACGATGCGGTGTGTCTGGGCCTTTTCCTGCCTGATGCTTTCAGCCCTCACCGCGTGTGCGCCGCCGAAGTCTGAGAATCAGCCGACGGCGATGGGCCCCGGCGGGAGTGTTTCCGAGGTCGGTTCATCACGCGAGGCAGGC
>JAUMAF010000010.1:35844-39253 GCA_032117045.1 Pirellulales bacterium
TCCTCAACACCAACGCCGCCGCCGCCAGCGCGATGATTACGTGGATGATGTTCGACATCCTCCGCGGCAAGAAGATGCGCGCCACCGGCGCCGGCATCGGCGCCGTCGTCGGCCTCATCTGCATCACGCCCGGCGCCGGTGGCGGGAAAGATCGAGGCGGACGACGCCACCGCGCCGAATCTCGCGGATGTGCCATTCACGCTTCGCGACCAGACCGGCGAGGAGTTTTCGTCGTCGCAACTCGAGGGCAAGGTCTGGATGGGAGCGATTTTCTTCGCCAACTGTCCGGGACCGTGCTATCGCGAGAATCAGGAGATCGCCGACATTCTTCGCACGATCGACGATCGCGATTTCATGGTGGTGAGCCTGACGTGTGATCCCGAGAACGACACGCCCGAGGCTCTGGCAAAGTACGCCGAACGGTTCGAGGCCGATCCCGCCAGGTGGAAGTTTCTCACGGGAGATCTGAAGCTGATCGAGAAGGTGGGGCAGCGGGTGTTTCGGCTGCCGGTGGAGCTCGGAGTGCATTCCGAGCGCGGCGTCGTGTTCGATCGAAAGGGACGGCTGCGCGGCGGCTATCACCTGCTGCAGCCCGACCGCGTGGACCTGCTCGTGAAGTTGATTCGTGACGTTCTCGCCGAGCCGGCGGATGCCGTTGGCGATCCCTCTGAAACCGCCGCCGAGGTGACGCCATGACCGCTCTCAGTGGACTGGCTGCCGCGGCCGTTGTGCCCGTCCTCTTCGCGGACGCAGCGGGGGCCGTGTCGGCAGGCGTTCATCCGCTGGCCACCACCAACGCGGTGCTCAACTCCATCGCGACGGTGCTTCTGGTGGCGGGCTGGCGCTGCATCAAGCGGGGCAATGTGCGGGGCCATCGGGCGGCGATGGTGGCGGCGTTTCTCGTGTCGGCGGTCTTTCTGGTCTGTTACCTGACCTACCACTGGCTCGTGGGGCATGTGCCGTTCCGCGGCCAAGGGGCCGTCCGGCCGGTCTACTTCGCGATCCTGATCTCGCACATCCTGCTGGCTGCGGCGGTGCCGGTGCTCGCCCTCCGGATGTTCTATCTCGCGTGGCGGGGCCGTTTCGACGCCCACCGTCGCCTTGGCCGGGTGGCCCTGCCGATCTGGCTGTACGTGTCGGTAACGGGTGTCGTCATCTATCTGATGCTCTACCACTGGTTCGCCTGAGGCCGCGGGGACTGGCCCTGCTATCATTTTCTTGGAGTTCATCACACCGGAGACCGCGGCATGCGAGAGGCTCTTCGATCGGTTGGTCCGTCGTGGCGGATGCTGGCCGTCTGCCTCGTGGCGGTGGTGGTGCTGGGCGGCGGCGATGCGATCGGCTGTCCCAACTGCAAGGACGCCGTCAACACGTCGGATCCGGAAGGGCTCAACATCGCGCGGGGCTACTTCTACAGCATCCTCCTCATGCTCGCGATGCCGTTCACGCTGGCCGGATCGTTCGGCGCCTATGTCTGGCGGGAGATGCGTCGGCAGCGGGCTCAGGAGGCGGCGGCTGCGTCCGCATCCGCCGCCGAGTCACGCCCGGAGCCATCGTGAGCGACGACCGTCGCCAACGCGAGGTCGAGTCGACCGATGCGGACGCGGCATTGTCCGCCGTGACCCGCACGGACGCAGGATCGTCCGCGCCGAGGCCACCACCACGGCCGCCGCCGCGAAACTATCTCGCCCCCTCCGAGCGGCGGCGGCTCTTTTGGCTCGTCATGCCGGCCGCGGTCGCGGTCATGCTGGTGGCGGGATGGGTCGAGCGCACCTGGTTTCCCCGGCAGGGGGCCGTTCCGCAGTTTGATACGCGGCTCGAACGCCTCGAGAGGCCACGGCCGCAGGGCGACGAGGTCGTGATCGAGCGGCATGCGGAGCCTCTCGAACCGGAGCCTGCGGCGGACCTCAGTGCGTCGCTCGACTCGCTCGCGCGGGTTCGAGACGCCACGTTCTTTCGTGAGGCCGACAACGACG
Source organism: Pirellulales bacterium (assembly GCA_032117045.1). GTDB lineage: Bacteria > Planctomycetota > Planctomycetia > Pirellulales > UBA1268 > QWPN01. The sequence continues at coordinate 37,821 of JAUMAF010000010.1, forward strand.
CCTGGTTTCAGACGTGGAACACGCTGCGAGAGACGGAGGTGGCCGGCCTGCGGGCGGCCCGGCCGAGGACGGTGAGTTTCAGCGAACTCTTCGGCCAGCCCATGTCGTTCCGCGGTCATCTCGTGCGGATGCGGGGCACCTTTCGCCGGCTGGAGCGGCTCACGCCGCCTCCAAACGACTACGGCATCGAGGACTATTGGCAGGGGTGGATGGAACCGGCCGGTGGGCCTGCGTCGCCGGTGGTGGTGCAGTGTCTGACGCTCCCGGGGGGCATGCCTTCAGGGATGCGGATCGACGAACCAGTCGATGTCACGGGCTATTTCTTCAAGAACTATGCCTACAACGCGTCGGACACGATCCGGGTCGCGCCGGTCATCATGACGCTCGAGCCCACTTGGCGGCCGCGGCCGACGCCCCCTGCCGGGGCCGCGGGCAGGCCAGGCGGCGTCACGCTCATGGTGGCGGCCACGCTGGCCACGCTCATGGCGGCGACGTGGTTCGGCATGCGGGCGGCTGGTCGGCGGTCGGCACCGCGGCGTGGAGCAGGTAGGAAGGACATGACGATGCCGCCACTCATCGTCATCGTGTCGCTGGCGGCCATAGCCTCACCTCTGGCCATGGCCAGAGGCGATGAGCCGACCATGAGCCTCGAATCGTTTCTCGAATCCAAGGGGATCGGCGCGACAGACCGCGAGGTCCTCGTCGCCGCCGGCCCGTGGAGCGACGAGAAGGATCGCATGCTGGTGCGGGTGATGGCCCGAATGACGGCCCCGCCAGCGCTGGTCGGTTCGTGGCGGGAGGCTGCCGTGCCGGTGGCGGAAGGCGGCACGACGCCGGTGATCGACGACCGTTTCGTGAAGATCGCCGGCCGCGCGATCTTCGTCGCGCCGTGGGAGCTGCCGCCTGCGATCGCCGCACTCGCCGGCCGTTCGACCTACGAACTGGTGCGGATCGTGGACGAACGGGGAGCCATCGTCGACGTGATCACGCCGCGGGCGGCCCGCGGCTGGAAGCGATGGACCCCGATCGACGAGCCCGCGATGGTGATCGGCCTGCCGCTCACCGCCGGGCCGGGGCCGGAGCCGGTCGCCACAGACCCCGTTTCAAAGCCGTGGCCGCCGACACGGCACGACCTGCTTGTAGCGGCGCCGGTCGTGGAGTGGTATCCGCCGACGGAACTGGGGCGGCTGGGAATGAACTACGGCCTGTTCGATGGCGTGGTGGACGGACGCAAGATCGATGCCGCCGAAGCCGACGCCTTCTGGGGCGTGATGGCGGCGGCGCGGCGAACGACGCCCTCCGAGATCGCGCAGGCCGCCCGTGGGGCCACCGACATGATCCCGCTCATCGATCCGGCCCAGAAGTGGTTCGCCACGCACCGTGGTGAGCCGGTGGTGATCGAGGGTGTGGCTCGGCGGGCGACACGGATCCCC
>JAUMAF010000011.1:0-4466 GCA_032117045.1 Pirellulales bacterium
GCCGAAAACAGGCCGAGCGGCAACGGTCCCGCTTGGCTTGCCTCCAAGCCCGGATCGCGCAACCTACGGCGCCTCCACGAACCGGCGAACGGTGTCGCCGCGCTTTGGCGTCCAGATCGGATTCACCCCGGTGGGTAGCGGATCGCAGCGGATGAAAATTCGTCGGGGAGCCTGCTCGAAGTAGAGGAGTAGAGCCGGGCACAGCCAGCCTTCCATGCGCTGGCCCACGACGGTGCCCTCGTACCAGTTACCCGCGCATCCATCTGAGCGGAGCCAGTGCAGTTCGACATCGTGGCCGTCGAACGGCCCGTCGGAAAACGACAACGCGAATCCCTTGGCAGCGTCGTGGACGCCCTTGCCATCCACCGTCCGGGAAATCATCTCGGTCATCCCGAGCACGAAGGCCTCCTCCTTGAGCCCCGTGCGTTCGTCGTCAAACACCCAGCAGGTGCCGTCGAGCAGGTAGGGATGCAGCGTCAAAATACGTTGGTGGCTCATGCGGAGATTCCTTTCTCAGTTACGGATGGGGCGGGATGTCGGCGGAAGTCACCCCGTGCCGGCCGTCACTCAGCCTTGCGTCGGGGCGTTATTCTACCGGTCCGGCAAGGGGGGCGGCCCCCCGGAGCGTGTCATAGTCGGGTACTCTGCAACGGTTGGCTGCGACCGTCGCGGACCAAGCGGCTGTGTTGGTTTTCAAGGGGGGCATAGTGCAGATCATGCTTCTGAAGAAGGCAGTTCCAGGAGAGAGGGATGTCACTGAGCCAGGGTCGCCAGGCGAGGCCCCCACATCTCATCGCTTCGCAGCATGGCATTGAGGATGACGAGGAGCTTCCGCATGCACGCCGTGAGCACGACCTTCGGCGGCTTGCCCTTGGCCAGAAGGCGAGCAGCGAAGGCACGGATCACGGGATTGTGCTTCTTGGCACTGAGGGCAGCCATGTAGAGGCCGCTGCGCACCGTGGCTTGTCCACCCCAGATGGTGCGGCGACCTCGGAACTGGCCGCTATCGCGGTTGAACGGTGCCACGCCCACGAGGGCCGCCACCTGCTGGCGGTTGAGCCTGCCGAGTTCGGGTAGCTCGGCCATGAGGGTGGCTGCCGTCTGGGCCCCGACACCGGGCACGCTCTTCAGTCGCTCGTACCGGCCCCGCCAGTCATCGTTCGACTCGACGAGCTGGATGATGGCCCGGTCAATCCGCTTGAGGTCCTTGTCGATCCCCTCGATCGACTTCCGCACGCTGTTGCGGACGAGCGTGGAGTGGGCCTGTTCACAGCGGTTTTTCTCGGCGGTCCGGTGATCCACGAGTTGCCGCCGCCGAACGATGAGTTCCCGCAGCTGCTCCTGCTGCTCGCTGAACCCCTGCGGCGTGGGGCGAGTGGCCTCCCCGAACCGGGCGATGACCCCGGCATCGATCCGATCCGTCTTCGCCAGGAGGCCGATGGCCTTGGCGAAGTCCCGCACCTGTCGAGGGTTCACGACGGCGATGTGATGACCGGCGGCCACCACCTCGGCGATGAGATCCCGCTCGTACCCGCCCGTCGCCTCAGCGATGAGAAGGCACGCTCCTGCCGGTGGCAGGAGCGAGAGAAGCTTGGCACGGCCTGCGGCCGTGTTCTCGAACTGACTCGGAGAGCCTGCGGTCAGGCCAGAGACATCGAGGCTCTCCTTGGCAACATCGATCCCGACGTACTTGTCATACCCATGAGACATAGAGAAGTCCCTTCCTTGCAGATACGAACTCGAGCCACCGGAGTGGCGTCGGTTCAGGCGGCTGTTCGGGCTTTTATGACAAGACCGGCGGCGGTCACGCTTGGTCACGGCCTTGGAGGGCCGAAGGTTGTTCGACCTACCGCCGGTCTCCGTGTCAGGGGTCGCTGGGCGTCGCCCAGCACCATGGACGGAAGGCTCAATGTGGCCGCTTGAAGGTGCCTCGGGCAAGATACAAGGTTGTCCCTCCATCCTGATCAAATGCCGGGTTCCAGATCGCTCCCTTCACCCCGGAGGACCAACCTTATGAATGGCCCCGCGAAGAACCGGCTGCATGACTACGAGGCTGGCTGGTTGACGCTGCTCTTAAGCATGGGAGTTGCGGAGGAGCGAGAACTCCGCGAGGCCCAGAACCGCGTCGCCCAGGCCGCGATCGACCGTATGAACGAGCGGCGGGAGCGGCGTCGGGCTGAGCGGGAACGACGGCGTAAAAACAAGCCGGAATGACGCCCACCTGCTGGTGCGTACCCTAATCCGGGGGCCAGCGGGGTCTTGCCTGCGTTTTCCTTTCCCAAGTCAGTGAAAGCGAGATGGCTGAGATGCCATGCTCAGCGACTGGCGATCAACGCGTTAGGCGTTGGTTATCTCGGCATCCTCAGCACGGCGGGCAGTCTTCTCCAAAACAGTTCGTAGGCTTGCCACCTCGTCACTCAGACGTCGGATTTCCTGATCCTCGTGGTTCACCGCCGGCTTCAGAAAAAACGTCGACATAGCACCGGCAAGCGTGCTGAAGACACCTACACCTGTGACCATCAGGAGCGCGGCGATAAGCCTACCCTCCCACGTCACAGGATAGAAATCTCCGTAGCCTACTGTTGTGACCGTAGATACCGCCCACCAAAGAGCGTCTGGGGCTGTTCGGATATTCCCGCCGGCATCGCCTTCAAAATGAAGAATCGCGACGCTACACGAGAAGACGGCGAGCAGTAGCAGTAGCGTTGCAGCGAGCACGGCGTTGCGAGCCCGATACCGAAACGCGAGAGACGCGACAATCCGGGTCGCTCGAAGCGCTCTAAGAACGCGAAGAATACGGAATACGCGAGCCGCTCGGCCCCATCGTGCGAAATCGAGAGCCGGAATGGCAGAAATGGCGTCCAGCCATCCCCAAAGTCTTTATGTACTTTGACTTATCTGGGGCGTAGGCCAGCGTCACGATGAAATCGATTAGGAAGACGATGCACGCTCGACTTGCCGCAACTCGATGGCGTTGAACGGCTTATGCGTCTCTATGCCGAACTGTGCGTTTTGCTGCCGAAGACTGAAACGGATGGGGTGGGATTTGAACCCACGAGCCGCTTTCGCGACTGCCGGTTTTCAAGACCGGTGCATTCAACCGCTCTGCCACCCATCCAAAACGGCGCTCGCTCTGCCGATCGCGCCACGCCGCCTTCATCGCGTAGTCTAACGTGATGGAGGGCAATCCAGCCCCGTTCCGCGCGAACAGAGCCCTCCCGCCGCCACCGGACACACCGCCTTTGACTGAATCCGGCGGGTTTTCTACAGTTCTGTCTTTCCCGTACACCTGCAGGAACCAGCGCCATGGGCGGAATCAACAACCGGATGAAGGAAGTGAAGCGGAGGCGGCACCGTCGCCAGAAGCTCGCCAAGTTCGAACTCAAGGCAAAGAAGGCCACGACCAGCGAGAAGCTCGTGATGGCCGACAAACTCCGCAAGATGACCTCGGGCTGCAACCTGCTCATCGCCCGGATGGGCCTTGAGGATCGCAAGCGCTGATCAGGCTACGGCTTGGTCGATCCTTCCGGCCAAACCAGCCAGTCCATGAGCGGCCCGTCGTGGCTACGAAATCAGCTCGAACGCGAAGCCGTCCTGCTGAAAGTCCACCCGTACCGTGCTGCCCTCCGGAAACTTGCCCGAGAGCAACTCGCGGGCCAGTTCGTTTTGGATCTGGTGCTGGATCACCCGCTTGAGCGGCCTCGCGCCGTACACCGGGTCGTAGCCCAGCCGGGCGATTTCGTCGATGGCGGTCTCGGTGCATTCGAGCGTGATTCCGGCCTTGCCGGCCTGCTCCAGCAACCGCTGCACCTGAATCATCACGATCTTGCGGATGTGCTTCTGATCGAGCGGGTGGAAGACGATTGTCTCGTCGATGCGATTGAGAAACTCGGGCAGGAATCGGGCGGTGAGCGCCTCCTTCACGGCGTCGCGAACCTCCTGCTCACTGCCCCCCTCCCTCGTGATCTCCTGGATCGCCTGACTGCCCACGTTGCTCGTCATCACGACGATCGTGTTGGTGAAGTCGACCGTGTGGCCGAGGCTGTCGGTGAGCCGACCGTCATCGAGCACCTGCAGGAGCACGTTGAAGACGTCCCGATGGGCCTTTTCCATCTCATCGAGGAGCACCACGGAATACGGACGGCGGCGAACCGCTTCGGTCAGCCGGCCCCCCTCCTCGTAGCCGACATAGCCCGGAGGGGCGCCGATCAGCCGGGCGACGGTGTGCTTCTCCATGAACTCGCTCATGTCGATCCGAATCATGGCGTTTTCGTCGTCGAAGAGCACCTCGGCGAGGGCCTTGCAGAGTTCGGTCTTTCCCACGCCCGTGGGTCCGAGAAAGATGAAGGAGCCGATGGGTCGATTCGGGTCCTGCAGGCCGGCGCGGCTGCGGCGGACCGCGTCGCTCACGGCTTCGACCGCCTCGTCCTGGCCGACGACCCGCTGGTGGAGCCGCTCTTCGAGCA
>JAUMAF010000012.1:0-9644 GCA_032117045.1 Pirellulales bacterium
GATCTCGTCCCGCATCCGCTCGTAAATCAGCACGTTGGCGTCGACGGCCATGCCCACGGAGAGCACGAGCCCCGCAAGGCCGGCGAGCGTGAAGGCGGCTTTGAACGAAATCATGACGGCGATCACGAGCACGATGTTGAGCAGCACGGCCAGATCGGCCACCATCCCAGAAAATCGGTAATAGGCGAGCATGAAGGTCAGCACGAGGATCGTGGCCAGAAGCATGGCCATGCGGGCCGACTTGATCGTGTCGTCGCCGAGTTGCGAGCTGATCCGCTGCTCGCTGATCGGCTCGCTCCGCAGGGCGGCCGGCAGGCTGCCGGCATTGAGCACCTCGACCAGGAAATCGACTTCCGGCTGCTTGAAGTTACCGGTGATCTGGCCGAACGAGGTGATGGTGCTCTTGATCGCCGGCGCCGACTGCACGACGTCGTCGAGCAGAATGGCAAGCCGGCTCTGCAGGCCGTTGGCGGGATCGGGGAGGTTGCGACCGGTGAGCAGACCGAATCTTGCTGCGCCGCTGGTGTTGAACGTGAAGTTGACACACGGAACCAGACTCTCATCGAGGCTCGAACTCACCCTCCCAAGATCACCCCCGGTGACGTTGAAGGGGTCGTTGATCACCAGCACTTCGACACCGCCATCGGGCGTCTGTCGGGTCACGAGCCGGGCGTCGTCGGACGGGTCCATCTTCTGGGGATCGATCTGCACCCACCGTGCCAGAACCTCCTCTTTCTGCCGGACCGTCGACCCGGCCGTCTGCTTGGCGACCGTAATCGCGGCCTGATGACGGGCATCGTCACGATTGGCCAGAATGCGGAACTCGAGCACGCCGGCGCTCGACACGATGCGCTTGATCAGATCGACTTCCGACTGCTCGATCTCGGGAATGATCACCTCGATCTGATCGAGGCCATACTGCCGAACCGTGACCTCTTTCTGGCCGCCCGGATTCACGCGGCGACTGACGGCCGCCACGAGTTTGTCCATGGCGACCGAAGCCGATTCCGGCACGACGTCATAGTCGACCTCGAGGACGTCGGCCGAGTCGCGGCGACCGACCTCGCGCACGGCGACGCGGTCGAACTCAGCCTCCTTGAGCGCCGCCACAAAGGCTTCGCGAGACCGGGCATCGTCCGTCGCCATCCGTACTGTCAGACCGCCCGACCGCCGACGGAGCGTTCCCTGGGCCCCCTCCTGCGTCGCGAGCATGCTTTCGACCCGCCGAATGGTGTCGTCCACGCGAGCGGCCGACTGTTTCGAGTTATCCACCTCGTACACGAGGATCAAGCCACCCTTGAGGTCGATGCCCAGCCGCGGCGGCCAGCCCAGCCAGCAGATCACCAGCCCCATCGTGAGCGCCACCAGCACCGCCGCGATCCGCCCCCACATGTCGGCGGCCCGCAGCCGGCCGGCAATCAGCCAGGCGATCAGGGTCGGCACGGCCAGCGTGAGCATCGCGATGCCCCACATGGCCCAACTCTCGCGCCACCAGGGCACGGCGGCTGTCGCCGCTGCGGGCGTTACCGCCATGGCCTGAGCCAGAAAACCGCTCGCGATCGTCGGAATGTTCATGCCTGCACTCGTTCCCTGCGATTGTTGGTCATTCAATGGATGGGTGGCGGCCACCCGCACGGCCGGTCACGACCGGTCGCTACCCACCAGCGGCTCAGGAGCCGCCAGAAGCGTCGGTCTCCCCGTCGCGAAGCACCCTGGAAACACTCGATAGCGTCACGGTGATCTTGGCGTTTGACGCATCGTCCACCTTGAGTGTCACCCTGTCGGCTTCGCGTTCGACGTTGGCGACCGTGCCGTAGATGCCGGACGAGGTCACAACCCGGTCGTTCTTCTTGAGCGTGGAGAGAAGCTCCTGCTGCTTTCGCATTCGCTCACGCTCTGGGCGGAAGAGGAGCATGTAGGCCACGGCGGCGATCGCCACGAGCGGCAGATACTGCATCACGAAGGGCAGTTCCGGCCGGTCGGCGGCACCCTGCGCAAAACATGGAGCCGCTGCCACGAGCGGCACGAGCAAGGCTGTCGGAACGAGGGCGATCATGCGGGCAACAACCGGCGTGGGCGGACGAAAACGGCTGACGGCAGCCGTCTGGCCAGAGTCGCAAATGTAGTGGCCGCCGCGCACGAGCGACAAGAGCGGTGCGCCGCGTGCGGACGCGACGCAGGGTGGCTCACGAGACGGCCGGTCCCGGATCGGCCGCCCCCAAGGCCTCGCGGAGCGTCCGAATCGTCTCCGTAAGACGGCCAGAGACGATCCCAGCCCGCAGCCGGGCGACGAGCCGCTGGTAGAAGGTGAGATTGTGGATCGATGCCAGGATTGGTCCGAGCATCTCGCCCGCGAGGAACAGGTGGCGGAGATAGCTCCGGCTGTGGCGACAGGCGACGCAGGGGCAATCCTCCTCGAGCGGCCCGGCCTCGGCCGCATGCCGCGCATTTCGCAGCCGCACCTGGCCGGCAAACGTATAGACGAGGGAGTTGCGGCCGCATCGCGTGGGGAGCACGCAGTCGAACATGTCGATGCCGGCGGTGACCGCGGCGATGATGTCGCCGGGCTGGCCGACGCCCATCAGATACCGGGGCCGGTCAACCGGGAGGTGGGGCATCGTCGATTGGAGCGCCCGCACCATCGCCTCCGGCCCCTCGCCGACGGAGAGCCCGCCGACGGCATACCCCGGAAAACCGATGGCCCGCAGCCCCTCGGCGCTCTCCTGCCGAAGCTCGGGGTCGAGTCCGCCCTGCACGATGCCAAAGAGCGCCTGATCGCTCCGGGTGTGCGCCGCGCGGCACCGCTCCGCCCACCGCAGCGATCGCCGCATCGCGTCGGCGACGACGGCCCGCTCACCCGGCAGGGCGACGACATGATCCATTTGCATGGCCACGTCGGCGCCGATCCGCTGCTGGATGCGCATCGAGTTCTCGGGAGTGAAGTCGACCGGGCTTCCATCGATGTGCGATCGAAAAAAGGCCCCCTCCTCGGTGACCTTGACCTGCCGCGCCAGACTGAAGACCTGAAACCCGCCCGAGTCGGTCAGCGTCGGCCCGTCCCAGCCCATGAACGCCGCCACGCCCCCGGCGGCCTCGACAACCGCCTCACCCGGTCGGAGGTGCAGGTGATACGCGTTGGAGAGCACCATCCCCGCGCCGGTCTCGGCCACGCGGCCGATGTCGACCCCCTTCACCGTCGCCGCCGTGGCCACGGGCATGAAGAGCGGCGTCGGCACGCTCCCGTGCGGCGTCGTGAGCGTGCCCGCCCGAGCCGCTCCATCGGTCGCCTCGACACTGAACGAAAATCCGGCCTGCATGCAGAGTGGACCAGAGGGGTTGCCCATGCCCCAGGAGGCGGCGTTGCTGCCAAGCGGAGGCATGGATGCCGAAGCGCGGGCAGCATCGAGTGAGCGGAGGGCAGGATGCCCGCAGCGAACGTCCGGCGACGGGGCGCGGGCAACCCCGACGCCCGCGCGGAGACCTAAAAGATTCCCAGGGCCTCGAGCGAATACCGCACGACCAGGCCGGCGACCACCACGCTCACCATGCTCATGAGCTTGACGAGGATGTTGAGGCTCGGACCGCTCGTGTCCTTGAAGGGATCGCCCACGGTATCGCCGACGACCGCGGCCTTGTGGGCTTCGGTTCCCTTGCCGCCGTGCACGCCGCTCTCGATGTGCTTCTTGGCGTTGTCCCAGGCGCCGCCGGCGTTGGCCATGAAGACCGCCACGCAGAAGCCCGTCGTGAGGCCGCCCACGAGGAGCCCCATCACGCCACCGACCCCCAGAAGCAGGCCGACCACCACCGGAACGGCCAGTGCCAGCACCGAGGGCAGAACCATCTCCTTTTGCGCGGCCTTGGTGCTGATCTCCACCGGAGCGGCGTAGTCGGGCGTGTCGGTGCCCTCCATGATTCCCGGCTTCTCGCGGAACTGCCGACGCACTTCCTCCACCATACCCTTGGCGGCGCGGCCCACGGCCTTCATCGTGAGGGCGCAGAATACGAACGTGCTCATGGCGCCAATGAACAGGCCGACGAGGACCTTGGGGTTCATCAGCGTGACGTCATAGAACCGCATGTAGTCGGCCATGCGGGCCCGTTTGACGGCCACGATTCGCCCGTCCTCTTCGAGCTTCTCCACCGCGTCGGCCGCGGGCATCGTCTCGACGACGGTGCCCGACTTCACGCCACCGAAATCGGGCAGCGATTTCTTATCGAGGATCATCCAGGTGGAGTTGGCGGCCGGTGTCGCCCCGACCCGTACCGCGAGCCCGCCGGCGAGTTTGACCCACTCGCCTTCGGAGAGCGTCCGCACCTTGCCGTCCACCGTGATCTGCTGGACGGCCTCCTTCTCGCCCGGGATGTGCTGGATGGCCGAGTGCCCCCAGCGATCGAAGCCGATCCGGACTTCCTCGATGTAGGCTGCGAGCAGGGCCAGTGCCGTGAGCGCCGCCGATCCGATCGCGAAGCCCTTGCCGGTGGCGGCCGTGGTGTTGCCGAGCGCATCGAGCGCGTCGGTCCGCTCCCGGACCATCTCCGGCAGGCCCGCCATCTGGGCATTGCCGCCGGCATTGTCCGCGATCGGGCCGTAGGCGTCGGTCGCGAGCGTGATTCCGAGCGTGGAGAGCATGCCGACCGCGGCGATACCGACACCGTAGAGCCCCAGCGCGAACGCGTTGGGGTCGGCGAAGTTGAAGCCGTTCGCAAAACCGAACGAGAGCAGCGTCGCCGCCCCGGTGATCAGCACGGGAGCCCAGGTGCTGAGCATGCCCTCGGCGATGCCGCCGATGATGATCGTCGCCGGGCCGGTGAGCGCCTGATCGGCCAACTGCTTGGTGGGTTCGTACTCATTGCTCGTGGAATACTCGGTCCACTTGCCGATCAGCCAGCCCGCCACGAGCCCGGTGATCACCGAGACCGCCACACCGATGTGCGACCAGCCGACGAGCAGCCACGTGAGCACGAGCGAGGCGCCGACGATCGCGATCGTCGAGCGATCAATGCCCTTGCCCAGGGCCGCCAGCAGGGCCTTCTGGGAGGAGTCTTCCCGGGTCTGCACCTGAAAGATGCCCCAGACGGAGAGGAGCGTGCCGATCGAGGCGATCGCCATGGGCAGGAAAAGCGCCGCCATCTGCATCCGGTAGTCGTCCGGAAAAGCCGCCACGCCGAGGGCGGCCGTGGCCAAGATGCTGCCGCAGTAGCTCTCGTAGAGGTCGGCCCCCATGCCGGCGACGTCCCCCACGTTGTCTCCCACGTTGTCGGCGATCGTGGCCGGATTGCGGGCGTCGTCCTCGGGGATGCCGTGCTCGACTTTGCCCACGAGATCGGCACCGACGTCGGCCGCCTTGGTGAAGATGCCGCCACCAACGCGAGCGAAGAGCGCCTGGGAACTCGCCCCCATGCCGAAGCAGAGCATCGTGACGGTGATCTCCTCGAGGGAGAGCGGCGTGAAGCCGAGGCCGGGCACGAGCCAGTAAAGGACGAAGAACCAGAGCATGATGTCGAGCAGGCCGAGGCCGACCACGGTGAGACCCATGACCGCGCCCGAGCGGAAGGCGATCTGCAAACCCTCATTGAGCGACCGTTCAGCGCCGGCCGCGGTGCGGTTGCTCGCCAGCGTCGCCGTCTTCATGCCGAACCAGCCGGCCAGGCCCGAGAACAGACCACCCGAGATGAAAGCAAACGGCACCCACGCGCTCTGCACCTTGAGCACGAAGGCCATCACGGCCAGCAGCAGGAAGATGGCGCCGAAAAACATCGCCACGACCTTGTACTGCTGCTTCAAATAGGCATCGGCACCCGTCCGCACGTAGCCCGCGATTTCGATCATCCGGGGCGTGCCGGCCGGTTGGGCCTCCATCCACTTGAAGAACTGCCACGCCTGATAGAGCGCGAGGCTGGCTCCGCCCACGCCCACGAGCCACCAGAATCCGTAAGGCCCGAGCAGCCAGACCCGTTCGGGCACGGCCGCCGGCTCCGTGGCCGCCAGCACGCTGGATGCCGAGAGGATCGACGTCACGAGGGCCACACACGACGGCACGAGGACGGTGATGGGTTTCACGATCTCGGTCACTCCACGAGGGACGAAAGGGGCAGTTCCACGGTCGGCGTAGGGGGGGGCTGACGCCCGCTTGTTTCCCCTGCATAGGAGCCGATTGAACCCGACCCTCTGGCGCGTGTCAAACCGCCGCCGAGACCGCGTGTCTCTCGCGATGGACGACATCCGCCATGGGATTGCGCGCAAGGTGCCGCCATGGCCGGAGGCTCACCGGCCCAGGAGCCTCTGTGGCCGTGGACACGCGGTTCCATTCGTCTTATACCGCGGCCTTGCCGATCGCGTGGTAGGCGAATCCCCGGGCCCGCATCTCCTGAGGCGCGTAGAGATTGCGGCCGTCGAAGATGACCTTGGCCTTCATCCGGGCCGCCATCGCGTCGAAATCGGGCCGTCGGAAGTCGCCCCATTCGGTGACGATCGCAAGGCAGTCGGCGGCGTCGAGTGCCTCGAGACTGCCCGAGGCATAGGTCAGACGATCGCCATACATCGCCCGCACGTTGTCCATTGCCTCCGGGTCGTACACGCTGACACTGCTGCCGGCAGCCAGAAGCTGCTCGATCAAGTCGATCGCCGGTGCGTCACGAACGTCGTCGGTTCGGGGTTTGAAGGCCAAGCCCCAGATGGCCACCCGCCTCCCCTTCAAGTCGCCGCCGAAGTGGGCGACGATCTTTCCTCCGAGCACCTGCTTCTGCGCCACATTCGTGTCGTGCACGGCCGTGAGAATCCGCGGCACCACGCCCTTGTCGCGGGCCATGGCGGCGAGCGCCTGCACGTCCTTGGGAAAGCAACTGCCGCCGTATCCGGCTCCGGGAAACAGGAAGGCAAACCCGATCCGGCTGTCGTGGCCGATACCCCGACGGACGTCGTCGATGTCGGCCTCCATCCGCTCGCAGAGGTTGGCGACCTCGTTGATGAAGCTGATCTTCGTCGCGAGCAGCGCGTTGGCGACGTACTTCGTCATCTCCGAACTCTCGGGCGACATGACGAGAAAGGGATTCTCGGTGCGGAGAAACGGCGCATAGAGCGTTCGCAGGATGTCTCCAACATCGGCCGATCGCACACCCACGACCACCCGGTCGGGCTTCTGGAAATCCTCGATTGCCGCCCCTTCCTTGAGAAACTCGGGGTTGCTGGCGACGCGGCAGTCGCGGCCGAGCCGTTCCTGAAGCCGACGCTCGATGCCGGCACAGGTACCAACGGGAACCGTGCTCTTGGTGACGACAACCGCCGCCGGGTCGAGATACGGTGCGATCGTATCGATCACTTTCCAGAGGGCGGTCAAGTCGGCCGATCCGTCGGCCGCAGGCGGTGTGCCCACGGCGAGAAACACGACCTCAGCGGCACGGATCGCCTCGGCCGTGTCGGTCGTGAAACGCAGTCGCCCGGACCGCGTGTTGCGCTCCACGAGTTCTTCGAGCCCGGGCTCGTAGATCGGAATCTCCCCCCGCCGAAGCCGGGCCACCTTGTCGGCGTTGATATCGAGACAAGTCACCGCGTTCCCGCTGTCGGCAAAGCAGGTGCCCGTCACCAGCCCCACGTAGCCCGTCCCCACGACACCGATCCGCATGCCAAACCCCTTTCATCCGCAATGATCGATCACCAGTTGCCGGCCAGACAGTGCTCGTCGGGTCGGCTCGTCAGGTGGGCTCGGCGGGCGAGTCGGTCACGTCGGGGGCATCGGCCTCCTCCTGCTCGCTCGGCGGCACCGGCACGACCGCGGCGAGCGCATCGCCGTCATCGACCCGCATGATCCGCACGCCCTGCGTGTTGCGGCCCATGGGCCGCACCTCGCCGACGTTCACCCGCTGGATCTTGCCGCGGGCCGTCATCATCAGCACCTGATCGCCGTCGCGAACCGACACGATGGAGACGACCGTGCCGTTACGGGCAGTCGTCTTGATGTCGCGGATGCCCTTGCCGCCGCGATGCTGCGTGCGATACCGCATCCCGCTCGAACCACCGTCGCCGTCTGCCTCATCGCCAGCAGCCTCGGGAGATTCGGACCCGGTATCGCCGGCAGTGCCGGCGTCCTCGCCGCCCGCTGGCTCCTCGCCAACCGACTCATCACCCGGCGCTGGACCCGACAGCGGCGTGCCCACACCGAAGGGCGTTCGCTTGCCGTAGCCGTTCTCGCAGACCGTCAACAGGGTGGCATCCGGCTCGGCGACGACCATGCCCACGAGTCGGTCTCCCGAGCCGATCTTGATGCCGCGGACGCCGCTCGTATCTCGGCCCATGGGCCGTGCATCCGACTCGGGGAATCGAATCGCCATACCCTTGGCCGTCGCCAGCACGAGTTCGTCGCCCGGCTTCGTGATCACCGCATCGACCAGTTCGTCGCCCTCGCGGAGCTTGACGGCGATCAGGCCCTTCGTCCGACGGCGGCGATATTGCTCCAGGGCCGTCTTCTTCACCATGCCACTGCGGGTCGCGAGCATGAGGAATTGATTGGGGTCCTCGAATCCGCCCACGGCCCGGCAGTCGGCGACCTTCTCGCCCTGCTCGAACTCCAGCAGATTGACCAATGCCCGGCCCTTTGCGTCGCGGGCGAGTTCGGGGAGTTCGAAGACCCGCATCGAGAAGACCTTGCCGAGCGTCGTGAAGACGAGCAGCCAGTCGTGCGTGCTGGCCACGAACAGGTGCTCGATCGGATCCTCCTCGTCGGTCCGCGCGCCCGTCAACCCCTTGCCACCCCGCCGTTGGGCCCGGTAGGTGTCCGCCGGCGTCCGCTTCACGTAGCCGGCACGACTGATCGTGACCACCATCGTGGCCTCGGTGATCAGTTCGGCCATGTCGCGGATGTCGCCCGCCTCGCCACTGATCTCCGTCCGCCGGTCATCGCCGTGCTTCGACTCGACGTCGACGAGTTCCTGGCGAATGAGCGCCTTGATGGTGGACTCGCTGGAAAGGATGCGGCGGTACTCACCGATCTTCGCCAGCAGTTCGCTGTGCTCTCCGCCGAGCTTCTCCTGCTCGAGGTTGACGAGTTGGCCGAGGGTGAGCCGCATGATCGCGTCGGCCTGCACCGGCGAGAGGCCGTAGGTGTCGCTCGCGCCCCGCTCCTCCTGAAGCACGGCGAAGCCCTCCGGACCGAGTGCCCGTTCGAGCAACGCCGCCGGCGCCTGGAGCTGGCAGAGCCGCTCCTTGGCCTCGGCCTGCGACTTCGAACTGCGAATGATCCGGATGACCTCGTCGATGTTGGCCAGCGCGACGAGCAGGCCTTCGAGCGTGTGCTTGCGGCTGCGGGCTTTGGCGAGGAGGTGCTGCGTGCGGCGGCGGATCACCACCATCCGATGGCGGAGAAACTCCTCCAGCATGTTCTTGAACGACAGGATCCGCGGCTTGCCGTCGACGAGCGCGAGGAAGATCAGCGAGAAGGTCGTCTGCAGCGGCGAGAACTGATAGAGCTGATTGAGCACGACATCGGGATCGGCATCCCGCTTGAGCTCGAGGATCAGCCGAACCGGCTCCTTGAGGTCGCTCTCGTTGCGAATCGCCGAAATGCCCTTGATGCGGTCGTCGTTGACGAGCTCGGCGATCTTCTCCTCGATCGCGTCGCGGGTCTGCTGATAGGGAATCTCGGTGACGA
>JAUMAF010000013.1:0-6690 GCA_032117045.1 Pirellulales bacterium
CAATCAGCATCCTCCAGATGCTGAAACGCTCCCGCTGCTGAGTCGCCGGTCGGTGGGCACGCACAGAAGCCGGGAATGTTTGCGACTCACGAGTGATTCCCAGTCGGCCAGCGGGGCATCCCGTAGCAAAATCCCCGGCTTCGAGCATGCCTACCGCCGGCGAACCAAACCGGCACTGCATCAGTCGCACAATGCTCGACCCGCATTCCCCGCGGCCTCACGGCCGGTCGGCTTGCACACGGCGAACGGCGGGAAGATCGCGTACGATGTGGCTCCCCTACGAAGGAGCTCCCGATGGTCCGCACCCCCAGCACGATGGTGCCGCTCGGCACGATCGCCCCCGATTTCGATCTTCCCAATGTCGACGGCCGGATGGTGACGTTTGCCGACGCCGCCGGCCCCCGGGGCACGGTCGTGATGTTCATCTGCAACCATTGCCCCTTCGTGAAACACGTGGCCGATCACCTCGCGCAATTGGGGCGTGAGTTCATGCCCCGCGGCATCGGTTTTGCCGCGATCAGCGCCAACGACGTCTCCAGCCATCCGGCCGATTCACCGGAGCAGATGGTGCGGGAGGCCGAGGACCGCGGCTATGTCTTCCCGTATCTCTATGACGAGACGCAGGACGTGGCCAAGGCGTATCACGCGGCCTGCACGCCCGACTTTTACCTCTTCGACGCGGCGCGACACCTTGTCTATCGGGGCCAGCTCGACCCGAGCCGACCTGGCGGGGCGACGCCCGTCACGGGCAGCGATCTCCGTGCGGCGATCGACGCACTGCTCGCGGGCAAGCCGCCAGTGACCGAGCAAATCCCGAGCCTCGGCTGCAACATCAAGTGGAAGGCCGGGCACGAACCGCCGTACTTCAACCCGTGAGTGGCGGGCCGGCCGCGGGCCCGCGTCTCGTCAGCGCGGACGCGGAGCGTCGCCAGGGCGATTGGAGCCGCGGTTGGCGAAGGCGCCGATGTCCCGGGTGTCGCCCGGCTCGAGCCGCGAAGACCGCAGATTTTCCCGCTGAATGGCCTCGTAGACCTCCTGGCGATGCACCGGGATCTCGGACGGGGCGTTGATCCCGAGCCGGACCTTGTCTCCGCGAATGTCCACGATGGTGACGACGATGTTGTCACCGATCATGATGCTTTCGTCACGTTGTCTGGAGAGCACGAGCATCGCTGGTTCCTTCCTGATCCGTCGTGGAGGCGGCAATCCGGTGCCGCCCGCCACTCATGATTATGCACTCTTTTTGAGTGGAGGTCGTTGGAGTGAAAGTTCGTATTGAAGAGGAAGCTCGCCGCTCGCAATGACCTGACGGCCTGTGCGGGCTTCGAGGTTGATGACGATTGGAGCCTTGAGATTGAGGGTGAGGCCTCTGCCGTTTTGTCCGACGACGACCACCACCTGGGCCTGTCGCATGTCGGTGATGGAGAGCGGGGTCAACTCGCTGCGGGGAATCCGCACTTGGTATTCGGGAACGAACCGTCGGGGACTGACGACCGCCAGGGCCACGTCACCGCGGGTCGTGCTCTGGAGCCAGCCGAGCGCGTCGTTGGACGAGTCGGCGAGGAGCGCCCACTCGCGGCAATCCTCGAGGCCCGGCAGGCCGCTCGGAAACCGGAGGATGTCCCCCGCATCGACGTCGATGCGACCGAATCTCGTGGTGGTGATCCGCATGACAGGGCACTCCATTGCCTGGACGATTCCGGCCGCCGCTCATGGGCCGCCGTCGAACTCCCGTTCGTAGGATCTGAGATCGGCAGTCGGGGCGGTTCGGGTGGAGAAAAAAGGTCTGGCGAAAAAAGGAGGATGCCGAAGGTCTTGCCGGACAGGCACTTCCGGCCGGTGGCGGGGTTTTTGCCGTTGGCTTGACCCGCCGCCAAATTGCTCACAATCGATGCAGCCGGACTCGGGTGACCGGGGCTGCCTCGACCGCGCCGGCCATGGTCGCCTTCGCCATCTCTGGATCCATCATGCGTTTTCCGTCTTTTGCCCGCCGCTGGCTGTTCGTGAGCCTTTGCTGCGTCGGAGGATGCTCGACCGGCGAGTACCAGAAGGACTACGACTCCCGGATCAGCGCGTTCCGTGAAGAGTCGGTCTTCGCCGTGCTGGCCACGAATCCGATCCCGCTCGGTGACGGCCGGGTGGAACTGCGGACTCCGCGGCAACTGGGACCGCAGCAGGACGATGACGGCGCGAAGATCCGAGCCCGGCCTCCGTTCGTCAAGAGCTTTCCGGGATTTTCGCTCAGTTACGAGAAGCAGCACCTGGCGGGCAACGCCCAGCTTCCGGTCGTGCTCACACTTGGCGTCGTGCCGTCGTCGCAACAGCGCTTCGGCGAGGTGGAGCGGGAGATTCTCGAGCAGGTCCGTCGCGACGAGGCCTTTCCCAAGGCGGAGTGGACGAAGGGGAAAACGGTTCAGCCTGCCGCGGGCGGGCCCGCGATCTGGGACGTGCTGTCGTTGAGGGGACAGCAGGAGTTCGAGAGCCTCGTGGGTGGGGTCCCGGAATACAAGAAATGGGCCGGCGTCTGCGAAATCTGGGTGTCGGCCGACCCGAAGCAGGAGTTCTGCACGGTGCTGGCCCTGCGGGTGCCCGACGACATCGCGGCCCAACTCGAGCTGCCGCCGGAGCAACTGGCCGAACTCGTCGCTCGCACGGTCCGCGTCCTTCCGCCACCGGATGAACCGGCTGCCGACGCCGCCGTGGCGAAGTGACCGGGCCCCTCACTGCCACATCGGCTGGGCCCGCCAGGCCGCGAGTGGGGCGAGGATCAGGAGCGGCACCCAGGCGCCCATCGACGCCGTGAAAACGTCCCCCGTGACCATCGCATGGGAGCCCATGACGGTCAGGAAGAAGACGACGGTCATGCCCACGCAGAGCCCGACCGCGACGAACACGCCCCGCCGGCTGGGCCCGAGCACGAGCGGGATGCCCAGCATCACCAGCGCCATGTCGAGAAGCGGCGCCATGAACCTCGAGTGAACCCGGAGTGGCACGTCGGCCCCGACGCCGAGGCTCGGGTTGCGGACCGCTCTCACGAGCTCGAGCGTCGAGGAGTATTGGCTCCAGTTGGTCGATCCGATCAGTTGCTCGAAGGTGACCTCGCTGACGACGAAGCATTCGCGGGACTGGAGCCAGTCGGCCGAGGCCCGCGACAGCACCACCGCCGCGCCCCCGCACTCCATGGCCGGCAGGCCGTCGATGTCGGCCGGTTCGCGGATGCCGCGCAGCAGGTAGCCAGCGGGCCGCGTTCCCTCCGCCGGCTTCCAGAAGGCCTCGGCCGCCGTGATCTGCGGTCCGTAGTTGCCGAGTTGTGGCGGCATGAGCAGGCTCGGTGACTCGATCTTCGCGGTCGATGCCTGAGCACCCCGACCGCGGAACAGGATCTCCGTGCGGTTGTCGTATCGAGGCTCGAACGGCTGCACGAGCTGGCCTCCGAGGTCCTGTGCGTTGCGGGCGAAGGCCTCGCGAATCCGTGGCAGCACGACCTCCCGATTGACCGCGGCCACCAGGGCCACGACGGCGGCGAAGACCAGTACCGGCCTGGCGATCCGCCATCGCGTCACGCCGGCGGCGAGCAGGGCCGTCAGCTCGTTGTGCCGCTCGAGCCACGACAGGGCAAACATGGCGCTGGCCAGCGAGATCACCGGGCTCGTCGCATCGAAGAACCAGATGAGGCGGCAGCTGTAATACGACGCCAGCACCTTGGCGAGGCTGCCCGTCTCGGCCGCGTGCGACAGGAACTCCTCCATGTTGGTGAAGGCGTCGAAGACGAAATAGAGCCCGGCCAGACTGACGAACACGACCACGAAGGCGTGCAGTTGGGCGCGGCCGATGTAGCGGTCGATCAGCATGGGCGCTTGACGGACTCTCGACCGGGCGGACGATGGACGGATGCCCGCCGGTGCCGGCCGTTCGTGATGGGAGCGGCGGAGGGTACGGAGCGCGGGCTGGACCGTCAATCTGGGAAACCCCGCGGATGGCCTGGTCGGACCTGCCCGGACTGGCAACGCTGCTCGATCTGCTCTGCCCCCCGCGGTGTGCCTTTTGCGGGGCAGATACCGACCGAGATGGCACGGGCGGGGCCTGTGACGACTGCACGAGAATGCTGTCGAGGGACTCCCTCCGCTGCACCGACTGCGGCGAGCCGCTGCAGGGCGACGGGGAACGCTGCCGCTGCCGGGGCCGGTGCCGCGATTGGGACGGTCTGGTCGTGCTCGCCTCCTATGCCGACGAGGTCCGCGAACATGTTCTGCGGGCCAAGCGGCCGGCGGGCGAGGGCGTGGCCACCGGGCTGGCAAACCTCCTCGTCCGCAAACACCGAGACACGATTGCCTCGTGGCAGATCGATGCGGTCGTGCCCGTGCCGATGCATTGGCTCAGGCGGGCCACCCGCGGCACGAGTGCCGCGGACCAACTCGCCAGAGGCGTGGCAGCGGCGTTGGGGTTGCCTTGCCGGCGGCTGCTGCGGCGACGGCGGGCCACACGCATGCAGAACGAACTGCCGCCGGAGGAGCGGCCGGCCAACGTCCGCCAGGCGTTTGAGCCGTGGGGCCGCGTTGCCGGTCGCCGGGTGCTGCTCGTCGATGACGTGACCACGACGGGATCGACCCTGGCAGCCTGCCGACGCACCCTGGTGGAGGCCGGAGCCGTCGCCGTCTACGCTGCCGTCGTGGCGCGGGCCGATCGAGCCGTCGGTGGCCACGACTGAGGACCCGCTCCGAGCGAACGTCGCACCATGACTGCCCACGCCCCCATCCGCATCGGTACCCGTGCCAGCGCGCTGGCGCGGACCCAGACCGGCTGGATTGCCGAGCGGATCGCGGCGGCCGGCGCGGCGATCCGCATCGAGACCATCTCCACGCAGGGCGACGCCCGACAGGACGTGCCCATCGCCCGGATCGGCGGCGACGGCGTGTTTGTCCGCGAACTCGAGCAGGCGCTGCTCGAAGGGCGGATCGACGCCGCGGTTCACAGCCTCAAGGACATGCCGACCGCCGCGACACCCGGGCTCGTGCTCGCGTCCATTCCCGAGCGGGCCACCTGTTTTGACGCGGTGGTGGGGCGGACCGCCGCGACGCTCGAGGATCTGCCCCCCAACGCCGTCGTCGGCACGTCGAGCATTCGTCGGGTCGCCCAGGTACTGGCTCTCCGAGCCGATCTCGTCGTGAAGCCGCTGCGAGGCAACGTCGACACCCGACTTCGCAGGCTCGATGCCGGCGAGTACGACGCCTTGATTCTGGCAGCCGCCGGACTGGAGCGGCTTGGTCTTGCCAGCCGGATCACGCACCTGCTTCGTCCGCCCGCGTTCTGGCCTGCCGTCGCCCAGGGAGCCCTCGCCATTCAGGTGAGGGCTGACGACCACCGCGCCCTCGAGGCTGTCATGCCGCTCGATCACCTCACGACGCATGCCGCCGTGATCGCGGAACGTCGCATGCTTGCAGAACTGTCAGGAGGATGCCTGGCCCCCATCGGCGCCTGGGCCCGTCTGCGCAACGACGCGCACATGACGCTCGGCGGTTGCGTGCTCGAACTCGATTCAAGCACGTCCGTCGTGCGGCGAGTCTTCGCGGAGGAAACGACCGCAGTCGCGTTCGGTCCTCTCGAGGGAGATCATCCTGCGGAACTGTCCCCCATCCCGGCGATGGAAACCCTCGGCGCGTCGGTCGCAACCCGCCTGCTCGCCAACGGAGCGGATATCATGCTTGAAAGGATGAGAGCCGGATTGGCGTGAGAATCCGCCGTGGCTGACCTCATGACCGCCCATAGGAAGGGTTTTGAGGCGGGACTTCGGCGATAGACTTTTTCCTGGAGTTCCGGGCAGAATGCCGTCGCTCGAGGTGCTTGTTGGTCCGCGTGATGGGCAGCGAAGCGGCCAGCAGAAACGACGAGACGCGTTGAATCAAGTTTTTTGACTATGATTGGGTGAGCGAAGAGTCGACAGACCGACCGTTTACGTTTATGGGGCCGCCGTCGTGGATGGACCCCTCTGTCCAGCAGAGTGCAAAGCGGTCATGAACCGCGGAAAGTTGGGATTACATGGCGATCAAAGTAGTGATTGCGGACGATCATGAAGTGGTGCGGCGGGGGCTCGTGAGCCTCCTCGCCGGGTCGGAGGTCAAGATCGTCGGCGAGGCATCGACTGGCGACGAAGCCGTGAAGATGACCAAGAAGATGAAGCCTGACGTCGTCCTGCTCGACATCCGGATGCAGGGCAAGGACGGCCTCGCCGCCCTCGAGAAGATCCGCAACGACATGCCGGGCGTGCGGTGCGTGATGCTCTCCACGTTCGACAATCCGACCTACGTCGCCCGGGCCGTTGCGGCCGGTGCCCACGACTACATGCTCAAGGGCTGCACCCGCAGCGAACTGATCACCTCGATCACGGGGGCTGCCGCCGGCCAGTTGCCGATGCGGGCCGGCGAACTCCGACGGGTGGCAACCACCATGGCCAATCGCGTGGCGACGGCCGATCCCGACATTCCGCTCACGCAGCGGGAAACGCAGGTGCTTCGGCACATGGCCCTCGGCCTCTCGAACAAGGAGATCGCCCACTCGCTGACGATCAGTGTCGAGACGGTGAAGGAGCACGTGCAAAACATTCTCCGCAAGATCGCCGTCAGCGACCGGACGCAGGCGGCCGTGTGGGCCGTTCGCCGCGGGCTTGTCTAGGGCGCGTTGCCTGCGGGCTCC
>JAUMAF010000013.1:6710-30919 GCA_032117045.1 Pirellulales bacterium
GCGAAGGACATCCTGTCCTTCGCTCACTCGGATGCCGCCGGCGCTTCGGCATCCTGCCTCCGCTTGGCGGCATACGCCGGCTCACCGGGCACGGGCAGCCCCTCGCTGAGTTTATGCCCGTGACAGCCGACCGGCCGTGAGGCAGCGGGCTTTGTGAGATCGGGGGACGACGGCTCGAGTCTTCGCACGGCTCGCCCGTGGGGCGTTTTCGCCGGCTCTGCCAGGGCGTGATTACCGCGCCCGGGGATGGGCTTTGTCGAACGCGTCGAGGAGCCTGGTCGTCGTCACGTGCGTGTAGATCTGGGTCGTGACGAGGCTCTTGTGGCCGAGGAGTTCTTGGACGCTGCGGATGTCGGCGCCGGCGTCGAGCAGGTGGGTCGCGAAGCTGTGGCGGAGTGTGTGGGGGCTCGCCTTTCCTGCGAGGCCGGCCGTCGCCAGGTGCTTCTCCAGCAGCCTGGCCACCCCACGAACAGAGAGCCGTCGGCCGAATTTGTTCGTGAACAGCGGTCGTGAGGCCGCCCGGGCCGTGCCGGCCGGCGACGGCCGCGCCGCCAGCCAGGCTCGTACAGCCGCCTGGGCATGGGAGCCAACGATGCCAAGCCTTTCGCGGCGGCCCTTGCCACGGATGCGGACCGTCGCGTTGCGGAGATCGAGGTCGGCATCGTCGATGCCGACCAGCTCGCGAACGCGGCAGCCCGACGAATACATCACCTCGAGGATGGCCCGGTCTCGCAGGCCACCGGGCTCACCTGCTTGTGGCGCCGCCAAGAGTCGGGAGATCTCGTCTCCGGTGAGAAACTTGGGAAGTTTCCGCGGCTTCCGCGGGCTGCGGAGCGGCTTGGCGGGATTGGACCGCACCCAGCCCTCCCGCTGGCCGAAGGTGTAGAAACTCCGCATGCTGGCGAGCTTGCGGGCCACCGTCGAGGCGGCATACCCGGCGGCGTGGAGTCCGGCGGCGAACCGGCGGAGGATCACGCTGGATGCCTCGCCCGGCAACCGGCAGCCGGCCGATACGAGAAACTCTTCCAGTTGCAGCAGATCCTCGCGGTAGCTCTTGACCGTGAGCGGTGAGCCGCCTCGCTCCGACGCCATAAACCGGAGGAATCGCTCGATCGCCGTCGAGAACTCCTGACGGGACGAGCCTGGAGACGTCATGGACGTGCGGAGGGCCGCCTCATGCGGGGCGGTCGGCCCGGGGAACGAATCGCAGACGCTTCGGCCGCGGCGTGTTTTGGCGAACCTTCTGGCCAAGCACCGATGCGTCGTACCACGAGAAGTTCAGCTCGGGGTTGGCGGCATGCCGGGCAAGGGCTTCGAGTGCCTGATCGCGGCTATCATCGTCGTAGAGGAAAACGTAGCGTTCGCCCCCTTTGACGAGTGCGATGACGTTGATGTCACGGGAGGCCATCGTGAGTCCCCAGGCGAGTGCCGTGGCCTCGAACGATGGCCACCGGTGGTGTATCGGCCATCTTGTTTCCCCGACCGCAGGCTTCTCCGGCGCGGTCCCCAAGTCTCCGCGATCGGGCCAACCGCCCACGAAACACGGGTCGGATGGGGGTTTTCGCAGGACACTGGGAAGCCTGTGAGGGCGAAGCGGGCCAGACGGGCAAGGCAGGCCGGCGGCGATCGGAGGCGAGGCTCAGAACAGCCCGGAGAAGTTGGCCAGCGCGATCGGCTCGCGCGACCAGAACGGCTCGCCGTGTTCGCGTCCGATCATCGAGCCCCACCAGGCATCCGCGGCCGCCACTCGGTCGAGCACGCCAGGCTTGCCGATCGGCGGTGGAAATTGGCTGGCGTAGCAGGCGAGGCTCTGCCGCTTGGTCGCCCACGTGGACGAGATATCGACGATAAAGGCCGGCCGTTGCACCACTTTCAGATGGACGCAGGAATAATGGTAGACCCGTTCAGGATGCCATGGGCTTCCCGGGAGGTCGCACTTCGTCAGCTTCGCCCAGAATCGCGCCGCTTCCACGAGCCGCGTGGCCGCAACGTGATCGGGATGGGCATCGATCCAGTGGGGAGCGAAGAGCCACCGAGGGCGAGTCCGCCGAATGACTCCCGCCAGGCTGCCGCGAGCCCGCAGGCTGGCGCGGAGTCGACGATTGGGCAGGCCGAGATTCTCCCGCCACTCGATCCCCAGCGCTGCCGAGGCCGCGGCGGTTTCACGGGCCCTGGTCTCGACTGAACCCAGCGGGGTGGGCTCACCATCGGTCAGGTCGAGGATGCCCACGGACAGTCCTTGGGCGAGCATCAGGGCGATCGTGCCCCCCATCCCGAGTTCGGCATCATCCGGGTGCGGGGCGATGACGAGAGCGTCGAGCATGGTGGATCTCGGAGGACGAGGCTGCGGAGTGGATTGGACCAGGCCGGCCCGCGATGGTTTGCGGGCAGAGGTTCCCTCCGATCATACTTCGCCCCATGCCCGTTCCGACCATGACCCCCTCCGGACTCGAACCGCACGCGGATCTGTTCGCGACCGTCTGCGCTCACGCGAAGCGGGGAGCGGTGCTGGCGAGCGTCGAGGCGCTCCTCGC
Organism: Pirellulales bacterium; assembly: GCA_032117045.1. GTDB lineage: Bacteria > Planctomycetota > Planctomycetia > Pirellulales > UBA1268 > QWPN01. Next base: position 9,245 of record JAUMAF010000013.1, read on the forward strand.
GTGGGACGAGCAGACGATAATGCCTCGTCAGGCTTCCCCGCACCGGGCCGATCAGGCGGCCGAGATGGCGGCGATCGTGCACCGCCACCGCACCGATTCGGGGCAGGCGGCACGACTCGAAGCCCTCGCGGCCGGGCCTCTGGCCACCGGAGGCACCCCCGAGCAGCAGGCGACGATCCGCCTCCTCAAGCGAGATGCCGAGAAACAGGCCCGTCTCCCGCCGCGTCTGGTGGAAGAACTTGCCCGCACCGCCGTCGAGGCGCAGCAGGCATGGATCGCGGCCCGGAAGGCATCGTCCTGGAAGTCACTCGAACCCCTGCTCGGCCGGATGTTCGCCCTCAAGCGGGAGCAGGCCGCCTGCCAGCGGCCGGATCTCGACCCCTATGACGCGCTCCTGGACGACTATGAACCCGGAGCACGGTGGCGAACCGTCGCCACCCGGTTTGCGCCCCTGCGGGCGGGAATCGTGCCGCTCGTGCAGGCCTGCCAGACGTCACCTCGGCAGCCCGATGCACGAATCCTCACCGACAGGATCTATCCCGTCGAGGCACAGCAACGATTCGTTCGGGAGATCGCCGCCCGGATCGGCTTCGACTTCGACCGTGGCAGGCTCGACACCACCGAGCATCCTTTCTGCACGACGGTCGGACCGAATGACTGTCGGATCACGACGCGGTGGAACGATCGCTCCCTGCCCACATCGCTGTTTGGCGTGCTCCACGAGGCCGGCCATGGCCTCTATGAGCAAGGCCTAGCCCGCGACTGGTATGGACTTCCACCGGGCGAGGCGGCCTCCCTCGGAATCCACGAGTCACAGTCGCGGCTCTGGGAAAACTTCGTGGGCCGTTCGCCCGCCTTCTGGACATGGTGCCTGCCCATCGCACGAACGGCCTTTCCAGCCGCGCTGGGAGACGTCTCTGCCGCCGCATTTCATGCGGCGCTGATGGTGGTTCGTCCGTCATTCATCAGAGTCGAGGCAGACGAGGTCACGTACAACCTCCACGTGATGATGCGATTCGACCTCGAGCGGGCCGTTGTCCACGGCGACCTCGCGGTGGCCGACCTGCCGGCCGCCTGGAACGATCGGTTCACGGAGGACTTTGGCATGCGTCCGCCCGACGACGCCCATGGCGTGCTCCAGGACATCCACTGGAGCGCCGGGCTCGTGGGCTATTTTCCGACCTATGCCCTCGGCAACGTCTACGCGGCCCAACTGATGGACGAGGCCCGGCGGCGGTTTCCCGACCTCGATGGCCAGTTCGCGGTCGGCCGATTCGCGACGCTCCTCGAGTGGCTTCGCAGCGAGGTGCACAGGGTGGGCCGGATGGCGGAATCGGACCTGCTGGTGGAGCGGGTCACGGGGCGTCCCGTGTCGGGTGAATGGCTGGTCGAGAGCCTCCGGCGGCGGTACGGGCCCGGGTACGGCCTCTGAGCGTTTCGGCCGTTTTTTGCCCGGCACGGCGATGATGCCGGATGGCGCCCCGGGGTCATCCCGCTGGTACAATCGCCGCGTCTTTCGGTGGCGACCGTTCAACGTTTTTCCCGGAGCCTGTGCGATGGCTGACGATGACCAGAACAAGGACCGCGACAAGGACGATGCACGGGGCGACGAACAGCACGATGGATTCGATCCCTGGGCTGATCTCGAATCGGATGCCAGCTCCGACCTGACGGAAGGCTTCGCCTTTTCGTTCGATGAAAATGCCGTCGAGGCCAGACTCGACGATGCGCTGACGACCCCGCTGGAGGATCTGCGGGTGGTTGACCCCTCTGCAGCGGCCGGGATGGACGATGAGTTGGAAGGCATGACGGAAGACGCACTGGAAGACATGGTCAACGAAGAGGGAGTGGGCGATTTCCTGTCCTCCGCCGAATCGTCGGCGGATGATGATGATCTGGTGAATGCCTGGCTGGAGGATCCGGCTTCCGAACCAGCAACGGGCGAGCAGCAGCTTGCCGTCTTTTCTCCAGACGATTCCGAAGATGCTCTCGGAGAGGCCGACGATCGAGCAGCCGTTGACCGGTCTTCGATCGAGATCGGCACGGGTAATTCAGGCATCACCGTTTCGAGCGGCATCGACGAGCCGGGCATCGACGTGCTGGGCCTCATGAGTGGCACGAGCGATGTGAGCGCGTCACTCGGTGAGCCGAGTGAAGCGGCATGGGAGCCGGAGCAGGAAGGGGAGCCGGATAGGGCATGGGAGCCGGATGAAGAAGCGGCCGGCTCGCCGGCGATTCGGAATGAGTCGCCGACCGAAGGTGCCGATGTGATCGACTTCGAGATGGCGGCGGCCGCGGCGGCTGCCAGCGGCGCCGGAGGAGAAGCTGTGTCGGGCGACGCGGCCTCCAGCGGACGGCCGCTGGTGAAGGTGGCCACGAAGGCGGCGCGGAAGCGTGGGCTCGGCCAGTGGGTTGGTGTCGTGCTCGGTGGTGTCCTGGCGATTCCCATTACGCTTGGAATCCTGATCTGGGGTCTGAAGCAAGACCCCCTCCAGATCACGAAACAGCTGCCGGAGTCGCTCGCCTTCCTCTTGCCCGCGGAGTTCCAGAAGGGGCCTGCCACCCGGGTCGTGGGAGGCCCCGATCTGTCGGCAGCGGCCTCGCTCGAGGATCTGCCTGCGGTCGATGTGGCGATCACGGATGCCGGTTCGGAGCAGCCGATGGCGTCCGAAGAAACAGCGACCGAGGAACCCGCCGTCTCGGAACCCGCCGCAACCGCGCAGGCCGCGGAGGATGTCGCCGGGGATCGTGTCGTCGATGAGCCGATGCCCGGAGCGGACGAGGCGGTCGCCGGAGTGGAGCCGGCCGCGCACGAGGCAGCGGCGAAACTCGCCGCTGCGGCAGTTGATCCCGACGAGGTGGCGTCTGTTCCGGTGCCGCAGCCGTCTCTCGACGATCTCGAGGGCCTCATGCCCGAGGCCGAGCCGGCGATGCCGGTCGTGGAGCCTGTTCCGCAAGTGCCACCTGTGGTGGCGGTGATGCCGCAGCCGGAGCCGCTTGATCTGTCCGGGGTCGAGAATGCGGTTGCCGATGCGATGGCGTCTCTGGACGCAGTCAACGCCGCGGCGGATCCCGCCGGTCGAGGCCGCACGATGGCGCTCGTCGAGTGGTACAAGCAGATCGCCCGCGTGGCGGAGGAGTGGGCGATGCTCGAGCACGTGGCCGCCGACTCCGGGCGTCCGCTTGCGGAGGCACCTGCCGCGGTGGCCGAACTCTATGCCGACATCGCGGCCAGACCAGAACTCCTCGACGATCTGGCGAGGCTCTCGCGAAACTGGCTTGCCTACGCCAAGCGCGGCGGCGATGGCGTGGTCGTTCCGGCGACGTTCGCCGAAACGAGACAGGTGGGACCCTACTGGTATTCACGGGTCTCGCTGGTGGAGGCAGGGGGCAGAACTCGGGAACTCGTCGTCATCTCGCGGTCTGAGCCCGCAGCGCTGGCTGGCGATCTCATCCTGCTCACCGGACTCGCGATGGACGGGAACGTGATCTGGGCGGCAGACATCCGATCCGCGATCCCGACTGAGCGCAGGGATGGAGTTGAGACGGGAGCCGACAGTCCGGTCAGGCCGGCCGAGCCAGACCCGTTCGGCCTGCCCGATCTGTGAGCGTCGAACAGGCCCGGGCCCGCGGCGGTAGTTCCTCGATCGGCCACGGATCGCAGTCCTCGGCTGTCGATATCTCGAGGGACGTGAGGGCCGGTCATCTGCGGGCCGTGGATGTTCTCGAACGCCATCGGTTTCGGCATGAAGCCGCTCAGCGACTCAATGCGATCGTGCAGCCTCGATTTGAGGACGCGGCAGCGGAGGCAGCGGCAATCGATGCCCGCGTGGCCACCGGGCAACTCGGCCGAGAGGCGTTGCTGGCCGGTGTGCCGATCAGTGTGAAAGACTGCTTCGCGGTGCGGGGGCTCGCGACCACGCTGGGCCTGATGACCCGCCGGCACGTCGTCGATGAGGAGGATGCATCATTGATTGCCAGGCTGCGGTCGGCTGGAGCGATCATCGTCGGCAAGGCAAACGTGCCCCAGGCGTTGTACCTCCACGAAACCGGCAATCCCGTCTGGGGACGCACGGTGCATCCCCTCGACTCCGGTCGCGGACCGGGCGGCTCCAGTGGCGGCGACGCGGCAGCCGTCGCTGCGGGCGTGGTCGCGCTGGCGGTGGGGAATGACCTCGCGGGCAGCCTGCGGCAGCCGGCCCACGCCTGCGGCATTGCCGCGATCATGCCCCGCACGACGGCACTCGGCGATGGTGGGGCCTTCGACACGATGCCGGCCGTGCGGGCCGCGCGGCCCCGCGCCGGCTTTCTCGCACGAAGCGTTGACGATGTGGCCCTGGCATTGGCCGCCGTGGGCCTGGGGGAACAGAGCGAGGTATCGATTCGGCGGATCGCCTGGTGGGATGAGGCTGGGCCGATCCCTGCGGCGGCTGCGATTCAACGGGCCGTGCGGGAGGCGGTCGCGCGGCTGTCTCGGCGTGGCGTCGAGACCGTCCGCGTGGATGGTGCGATCGCGACCGAGGCGGCATGGTTGTTGCTGTCGATCCTCGCCGCGGACGGTGGCGCCGACATCCGCCGGCTGTTCGCGGGTGAACGGCCGATGCCGGGCGTTCGAAAACTGCTCGCGATCGCCGGACTGCCGCGGCGCTGGCGGCCGTTGATCGCGACGTTGGCGCGACTCGTCGGCAGCCGGATCGAGGCTGAGGGAGTGCTCCGCACCGGTCCGCGGACGCCCGCCGAGATCGACAGGCTGGTGGCGGATCGCGACGCGTTGGCCGGCCGCTTCGCAGCGGTCGTCGCCGGCTGCGACGCCGTCGTCTGCCCGGTCTCGGCCGTGCCGGCCATGCGGCACGGCACCGCGGCCCGACTGGTGCTAGCAGCGTCGCCGTGTCTGGTTGCGAATCTCCTCGACCTGCCGGCCGGAGCCGTGCCCGTGACCACCGTGCGGGATGACGAGCAACACGCCCGCCCGTGGAGCATTGATCCCGTCCTCCGCGCTGCCCGGTCCGCCGATCGTGGCAGTCATGGCCTGCCTCTCGGCGTGCAGGTCATCGGCTGCCCGGGCCGCGACGAGTCCACGGTCCTCGAGGTGATGCGGCTCGTCGAACAACGCTGAATCCGGCTCGCCGGGCCGCTCTACGTGCCCAGGCGAGCCGCGATCACCCTGGGCATCGCGGTGATGCCCAGCACTTCGCACGCGGCGCCCGCGTCGATAGCGGCCTTCGGCATGCTGAAGACGACGCTCGAGGCTTCGTCTTGGGCGATCGTATGCCAGCCGCGACTCCGCAGCTTGAGGAGCCCCTTGGCGCCGTCGCGGCCCATGCCCGTAAGCAGGACGGCAGCGCCCCGCTGCGGCCAGTGCTCGGCCACGCTCTCGAAGAACACGTCCACACTGGGTCGGAAAAACACGTCGCGGGGTTCCTGGCGGTATTCGAGCGCCCGCGACTTGGTCAGCACGAGATGGTCATTGGTGGCCGCGAGAAGCACGTCGCCGGCGAGCGGCTCCTGGCCATGTTCGGCGACGCGAACGGGGCGTCCGGTGCGATCCCCGAGCCATTTTGCCAGTCCCGGGGCGAAGGCCACGTCGACATGCTGCACGACCACGACCGCGACGTTCCAATCCTGAGGAAGAGGAAAGATCAGGTCGGAGACGGCCTTGGGGCCGCCGGTCGAAGCGCCGACGACGAGCAGCCGCGGCGGTGTCGCCCCTGGCACGGCTCGTCGCACTCGTTGCGGGTCAGTCGTCGCCCCCACCAGCTTGGCGATCGTGCCGATTTTTTCGACGAGCGCGCCGGCTCCGCTCACCTCGCCGGCCGGGCCGAGCATGGGCGTGTCGACGGCATCGAGCGCGCCATAGCCCATGGCATCGTAGACCAGGGAAATGTTGCCGCTGACGGTGGCCGTCACGACGAGGATCGCGCACGGTGCGATCGACATGATCTGTCGCGTGGCCTGGGCCCCATCCATGTGCGGCATGAGCAGGTCCATCAGAATCAGGTCGGGACGGTCGCGCCGCGCCATGGCGATCGCCTCGACACCGTCGCTCGCCGTCCATGCCAGCTGATGGTCTGGCAGGCTGCCGACCACCCGCTTCAGGGCCTCGCATGCGGCCCGAAGGTCGTTGACGATCGCAATTCTCATGGCGGCTCCGATCCCGGCTACGACACGGCCTCACCGACCAGATCGATGATCGTATCGACGAAGGTCTCGTCGTGGAAACTGCTCTTCGTCAGGTAGCGGTTGGCCCCGGCATCGAGGCCCCGCAGCCGGTCCTCCTCCCGGTCCTTGTAGGAAACGATCACGACCGGTATTTCGCGGCGTGCCGGATCGGCTTTGATGAGCGAAACCAGTCCGATCCCGTCCATCCGCGGCATGTCGACGTCGGTGACCACCAGATCGTAGTGGGTGCCGCGGATCGCGTTCCAGCCGTCCATGCCATCGACCGCGACGTCCACCGCGAATCCGCGGGCCTGGAGCAGTTGCCGCTCCAGTTCGCGGACGGTGATCGAGTCATCCACGACGAGGATCCGCTTCCGCTGCCGGGCCTGCTCGGCCATGCGTTCGAACTCGACCCGGGAGAGGCGACGGCCCATGAGCACGTTGTCGATCGAGCGGACGAGATCCTCCACGTCGACGATCAGCACCGGGTCGCCATTCTCGAGCAGTGACGCGCTGTTGACGTCGGGCACCTTGCCGAGCCGGGTATCCAGCGGCCGGACCTCGAGATCCCGCTCGCCGAGGAAGGAATCGACGATCATGCCGAACTGCTGACCGCGATCGCTGATCACGACCACCGGCATGGGATCGGTGGGCGGGGATGCCGCCGTCTCCAGGATTTGGGCGGCCATCACCAGGCCGATCGACACGCCATCGCGGTCGAAGTATTGCCGGCCCTCGACGGTGCGGATGTCGCCGGTCCGGCAAAACAGAATCTGGTCGATCCGCGTCAGCGGAAAGGCGTAGGGCTCGCCTCCGATCTCGACGAGGAGCGCCCGGATGACCGACATGGTGATCGGCAGCTGGAGCGTGAACACGGTCTGGCGTCCGGGCTGGGTCGCGACGCGGGCGCTGCCGCCCACGCTTTTCACCATACTCTGCACGACGTCGAGGCCCACCCCGCGGCCCGAAATCTCCGTGACCTGATCCTTCGTGGAGAAGCCGGGAAGAAAGAGAAACTCCAGGAGTTCCAGCTCGGTGAGTTGATCTGCCACCTGCCGGGCGACGAGTCCGCGAGTCACGGCCTTGCCCCGCAGATGCTCGACGTCGATGCCGCGACCGTCGTCGGTGAGCGTGATCTGAAGCATGCCGGCGCGATGCCTGGCCTCGAGCAGGATAGTGCCCGTCGGCGGCTTGCCGGAGGCTTCGCGATCGGCCGGCAACTCGATCCCGTGGTCCAGGGAGTTGCGAATCAGATGCGACAGCGGGGCTTCAAGCTTGTCGAGGATGTCGCGGTCGACGCCCGTCAGCTCCCCACGGACCTCGAATCGGACCTGCTTGCCGAGCGAGCGGGCCACGTCGCGGACGAGCCGGGGAAAGCCGCGAATCCCGTCGGCCAGCGGCCGCATGCGGCTGACGATGACCTCGTGGTGGAGGCGGTTGGAGAGATCCTCGTTGCGCCGGGCAAAACTCTCGAAATCCTCGACGTGCTTGGTCAGTGTGGCGAGATTCGCGTCGGCCCGCTCCCGGAGGGTGGTGAGCATCGCCATGATGGTCGCTGGCACGGGCACTTCACCCGACTTGAGCTTCTCGTCGAGCGCGGCGATCGCGTCGCAGAGGTCCACGTCCGTGGCCCGGAGCTGCAGCAGCCCATCGACAAAGGGCCGCAGTTGCCGGGTCTCCACGAGCGATTCGCCGGCAAGGCCGACGAGTCGCGTGAGGCTGTCGGCCGACACCCGGACCACACGGTCGGCCTGATCGGCGGGGCGGATCGCTGGCGCCGCCGGCTCCGCCACGGCTGTGGGCATGGCCGCCTGTTCAGCAGCGACTTCCAACGGTGCGGGCTCCGCCGTGGCGGGAGGTTTCACGGCCGCAGCGGGTTCGATGGCCGTTTCGGCGACCGGTTCGACGATCATGGCGACAAGCTCCGCGACGAGCTGCTCGGCGCGGGCCGGCCATGGAGCCGTCGGCTCGAGTGCGTCGCTGTCCTTGGCGATTGCGGCGAGGAAGTCGATGCCGGCGAGCAGCCGGTCAGCGTGCCTCGGCTGGACACGGAACAGCCCCTTGCCGGCGGCCACGAAGACGTCCTCGAGCGCATGCGCCACCCGCACCGCGGGATCGAGGCCTACGATCCGGGCGGCACCCTTGAGCGAGTGGGCGGCTCGCATCATCGACTCGACGGTCTGCGGCGACTTCTCGAGCTCCTCGATGGCGAGCACGCCGGCCGAGAGCACCGCCGTCTGGCTATCAGCCTCCAGCCGGAACAACTCCAGCATCGAAAATCCGCTCAGATCGTCAGCCATGGCCGCACACTCCGCTCATTCCGAAATCATGTCGTGCAGCGACTCGAAGAGGCGGACCTCGTCGAGCAGAGCCACCGTCCGATCCTGCCATTCGAACAGTGCCGAGGAGCAGCGTGCCGCGGCCTGGCTCACCGTCGACGGGACCGGCCGAAGCTCCGCACGGCCGACGCGATGCACGCCTGCCACGTCATCGACTCCCAGCACCCATCGCTCGGCACCCTGACCACCCGCACGATCGACGACGATCAGTCGCGGGGTGCCCTCGGAGGCGTGAACCTCTTCCGGTGCTCGCGACCGCGGGCCCCCGGGCAGCCCGAGCACCGTATGGAGTGACACGCAGAGCTGAAGCTGGCCGCGGATGTTGACGATGCCGGCGAGCGCCGTTCCGGTGCGATGGGGCACGATATGGAGCATCCGCGCCGGAGTGACCTCGACCAGCACGCTACTCGGCAGCGCGAGCCACTCCTTATCCACTCGAAACACGAGCACGCTGGTGTCGGCCGCTTCCGTCACCTCGGCCGGCTCCTCGAGGATCGTCCGCCATGAATCGAGGTAGCCCTCGGGGGCGCCACGGTCGAAGAAGGTGCGGGCCGCATCGGCGAGCACGGGACAATTGCGGCAGTGGATGAATGCCTTCAGCTCAGGACAGCTGCGATCGCCACCCACACCGATGATTCGCCAGCACTCCGGCATCGGCGGCTGAATGGCAATGGTTTCGTGGCGGGGCTTGTCGATCATGGCGCTGCCTTTCGAGCGAGCACGCGGGCCGCCGACTGACGATAGGTATCGGCCATCCGGTCGTCACCCCGCTGCCGGGCGAGAAGGGCGAGCGCCAGAAGGGCCTCCTCGTGTGCGGAGTCGAGGTAGAGCGTCTTGTGGAAGCAGCCCTCGGCGCGATCACCGTCACCGAGCGACTGGTGCAGCATACCCATCAGGAAGAACAATTCGGGCGACGGGGCGAGCGCCGTGCGGGAGCGCTCACAGAGTTCGAGGGCCTCGAGGTGCCGCCGTGCGTTCGCCAGCGCGCCCGCCTGCTCGAGGACGTCCTTCAGCGACGGGGCTGATGCGTCGGCCGAGGCCATCGGGATGCGGCCCGCCGGCTGTGGTGGCGTGGCGGGGGCCGCTGGTTCCGGCCGGCCCCTGACCGCCGGAGCCGCGGGCAGCCGTCCCGACCGCACGGCCTGTGGTGGCGCCCCGCTTGCGGTCGCGTGGGGCGGCTTCTGCGAAAGGTGGATGCCGCGGCGAAGCGCGAACACCGAGGCCGTGCCGGCCGGAATCCAGTCGCCTTTCATGATTGGGGGTTCCGCCGCGCCGAGCACGAGAATCCCATCGGCCCGCAGCAGCCGATCGAGCGTCTGTTCCACCCGCCGACGGGCCTCTTCCGTGAGGTAGATGAGCAGGTTGCGGCAGAACACGACATCGTACCGATCGCGGCTGGCCGCGAAATCGTCGTCGAGCACGTTCGCCCAGGCAAATCGCACGCCCAATCGAACCTGCTCGTCGATGACAGCGGCGCTGCCCTCGCTGCGAAACCAGCGGTCGCGGAACGACATGTCGGCGTTCCGAAAGGCGTTGGCCGAATACCTGCCCCGGCGGGCACGTTCGAGCGCGGCATGGCTGATGTCGATCGCGTCGATCACAAACTGCTCTCGGGAAAGCCCGGCATCGAGCAGGGCCATTGCCATCGAGTAGGGTTCCTCGCCCGACGCGCAGGGAGCACAGAGGATTCTCACGGGCGACCTTCCCGGCAGGCTGACGAGCGTGACGGCAACGTTGACCACGAACTCGAACACCTGACGGTCGCGGAAGAACCAGCTCTCCGCCACGATCACCTCCTCGACGAGGCGGTCCCGCTCGGCGGGGTCGGCACGGACGGCGGCGACGAAGGCATCGACATCGTCGATCCCGACGGCCGCCATCCGGCCCCGGATCGCCCGGGCGACCGCCGTGGAGCCGATCGTCGCGGCGTCGAGCCCGATCCATTCCCGGAGCAGGTTTTCCGCGTGGGCCATGCTCATGGATCGCTCGCGGTCGTGGGGGCAGGAACCAGGCCGGTCGAGACGGCCGCCGGCAGGAGATGCTCGATCTGGATGACCTGGATGGTGCGGCCGCCGATTCGGAGGATCTTGCCGAGAAACGGTGCCTGATGGAAGTCGAGCGGCGGGAGCGACGCCTCGGCGTCCTCTGCGGAGCAGATGGCGATCACGTTTTCCGCGACCAGCCCCAGCATCTGGCTTTCCCCACCCGCGATGGTTGCCTCGACGACGATGACCCGCGTGCTGAGGCGTTCAGCGAGTTGGCCAGTGGCGAACCGGAGCCCCAGATCGACGAGCGGCACGAGGCGGCCGCGATACGTGAAGATGCCCCGCACGTAGTCGGGGGTGTGGGGAATCGGCCGCGCAGGAATGAGCGGCAGCACTTCCACCACCCGCCGCGACTCGATCGCGAAGGCCTGTCCCGCGACGGTGAAGGTGAGGAGTTGCATCGCGTTAAATCGTGAACCGCGACACTTCTTCCTTGAGGTCGCCGACGGCCTCCCGGAGGTGGACGGTGGCGCCGTTGAAGTCGTTGAGCGACGAGGCGGTGCGGGACGCCCCCTCGGCAAGCCGGATCATCGCCTCGCGGATCTGTTCCGCCCCCTGCGACTGGGCCCGCATCCCCTCGGTCACCTGGCCGAAGCGGCCGGAAATGCCCTGCACCGCTGTGATGATCTCCCCGAGCTTCGCAGACACCTCACCGATCTCGCGAACGCCTACCTTGACCTGCTCGGCGAACTTGTCCATCTCCATCACGCCGGCCGACACGCTGTATTGCATCTCCTTGACCATCCGCTCGATGTCGAGCGAGGCCACGGCCGTCTGATCGGCCAGACGGCGGATCTCGCGGGCGACCACGAGGAAGCCGAGGCCGTATTCCCCTGCCTTCTCCGCCTCGATCGCCGCATTAATGGAGAGGAGGTTCGTCTGATCGGCGACCTTCGTGATCGTCGTCACGGCGAGGTTGATGTTGGCGGCACGCTCGCTGATGACGGCGAGCTTTGAGCCGAATGACGAGGTGCTCTCGGCCAGTTGCCGCATGGTGCCGTCCATGCCCGCGAGGTTCACTCGTCCGTCGGTGGCCATCTTGCCCGTATGGCCCGCCATGTCGTTGACCTCGGTCATCGTGCGGACCAGTTCCTGGCTGGTGACGGAGATCTGCTTGACCGCCGCCACCGCCTCGCTGGTGGAGGCGCCGTAGTCGGCAATCACCTGCTGCTGTTCGCTGGCGGTGGCCTGAATCGCCGTCGCGGTGGAGATGAGCGCCACCGAGGAGTGCTGGATTCGGCCGATCAGCCCGCGGAGGTCGTTGGTCATCGTCTGGATCGCGCCGAGGAGCGCGCCGGTCTCATCGTCCGATGTGATCCCCACATCGGCGCGAAGGTCGCCGCCGGCCACCTGATTGGCCACCGCCACGGCGGTGCGGATCGGCGTGGAGATCGTGCGGGCCACCACGAGCGCGGCGGCCGTCACACCCACGATCGTCGCGAGCGAGAGCCCGATCACCGCGAGGCGCTGGAACCGGACGAGGCCGAAGGCCTCGCCGGCATCCTGCTTGACGACGAGCCCCCAACGGAAACTGGGCACGTAGCACCAGGCTGCGGCCACGTCGGACCCACGGTAGTCCACCGCCGCACCGTAGCCGCGGTCGCCGGAGGCCGCCCGCTGCAAGGCAGAGCCGGTCGCCGAGGCGAGGGGGATGCGCATGCGGAAGGCGGCGTTGGAGGCGTGCCGCAGCGGCGTCGTGATCAGCACGGAGTTGCCGGCGAGTTCGCCGGCGAGAATTTCGCCGGTGTCGCCCAGACCAGTCAGGTCGGAGAGGATCTTCCAGACCCGCTGGGTGCCGATGCCCAGCGCGAGCACCCCTGTCACGCGTCCTTCGTCAAATACCGGACAGGTCACAAAGGCCAGAGGGGTAGCCGTTTTTCCGTAGGGTTGGAAGCCGCAGAGATCCGACTGCAGCAGTGTCCGGGCCCGGTCGAATCCCGCCGCCAGTTCGGACGAAGCGAGCGGACCCCCGACTACCGATGCATTGCGGGGGATGGCATCGGCGAGCGAGAACAGTACGCGGCCCTCGGTGTCGAGCAGCAGCAGGTCGGCGTAGTCGAACGCGGTGGCGACGTAGGAAAGGTAGTCGCGAAACGACTCGCCCACGGCCTGAAGCCGAGAGGTGTCGGAGACCGCCGACAGTTCGCGGATCGCCTTGACAAAGGTGGGGCCGCGGGCAAACGCCGCTCCGTCACGGACCCGTTCCGTGGCGTAGGCCTCCAGTTCGTTCGCCTTGCCGGCGGCGATCTGCACGAGGTTGTCCCGCACGGATTTCTCGAGCGCCGTGGTCGCGATGCGTGCCGTGATCGCGGTGAGGATCGCGCACGGGATGAGCGCGATCACGAGAAACCAGAACAGCAGCCGGCCGGCGATCGACCGTCGCAAGACCCGGCTCGCGGAGGAGCTCATGGGGTGGCCTCCGGCAGTCCACCGCGCACCGCACCGACGGGGTTTGACCATTGCCCCGACCACCGTCGCTGCAGGTCGGCGACGAAGGCCTCCCATTCCGGCCGCGACCGCGAGATCGGGAACGGCACCGGCCGCACCGAGGTGCGGCTGGTCCAGACGACGTCGAACTGGCCGTCGGCTCGGACGCGGCCGATGAACACCGGTCGCCAGGTGTGCTGCGTCTCGGGATCCACGGCGATGATGCCCTCAGGGGCGTTGAGGCTCTGGTGTCGCATCGCGTTGCGAGCCGGCCGCACGTCGGCGGTTTCCGCCTCGCGGACGGCCTGGGCCCAGAGCCGCACGCCGTTGTATGCGGCGACCATGACATCGGACGTCGTGCGGTCGCCGCCATACCGGGCCTTGAAGCCCCTCACGAAGGCGAGGTTCTCGGGCCGGTCGATGCTTTGGAAATAACACCAGGCGGCATAACTGCCGGTCATGTCGGCTGCCGCCTGGTTGCGGAGCTCGTTTTCGGCGACGGCAAAGGTCACGATCGGCGTCGTTTCCGCCTGGAGACCCGCAGCCCGGACAGCGCGGGCGAAGGGCAGGGCCGAATCGCCGACGACACTGCTGAGGATCACGTCCGGCTTCGCGGCGGCGATGCGGGCGGCGAGGTCGCTGGCGTCGGTACTGCCAAAGGGCAGGTATTCCTCGCCCACGATTTCCGCCCCGAGGGCGACGACCTGATCGGTGATGATGGCGTTGACGCAGTGAGGCCAGATGTAGTCGGAGCCGACGACGAAAAATCGTCGAGCTTGCAGCGTGTCATGACACCACTGTACGGCGGGCGTGATCTGTTGGTTCGGTGCGGCACCCGTGTAAATGATGTTCGGGGACTGCTCGAGTCCCTCGTATGCCATCGGATAGACCAGCAAATGATCGTGCGCTTCGACGATGGGCAGCACGCTCTTGCGGCAGGCGCTCGTCCAGCAGCCGAAGATCACGCTCACGCCGTGCTCCCGGATCAGCGATTCGGCCTGCCTGGCGAACGTCGGGCCGTCCGAGCCGCCGTTCGCGATCACCCACCGCACTGGCCGGCCCAGCAGGCCCCCCTCGCGGTTGAGTTCCTCGAGCGCGAGCACCTCGGCGTCGATCATCGACCGCTCGCTCACGGCCATCGGACCGGTCTGCGAATGGAGAAGGCCCACCACGATCGGCCGCCTGTCGACGAGGAGGCGGTCGAGCACGTACCACCCGCCGGCCAGCGTGGCCGCGAGCAGGGCGAACACCAACCACGGCAGCCGTCGGCGGGGCCGTGCCCCCGCGGTGGCGAGGCCGCCCGGAGGCATCAGGCGTGGGGATCGATGATCGGAGGACATGCGGGGAGCGGGTTGGGGACGAGGGGGCGGCGTCGGGGACTGTTCTGCGGCACGGGAAATCCACGCTCCGCCTACCAGCAATCTTTGTCCATCTTTCCCGACCGGGCGATGCCCTGGCGAAAAAACCATTTTTTGTCGGGAAATCCCCGCCGTTTTCCGCATCCGCAGGGGTGGTGCGATGCGTATCACCCCTGCCATCGTCACATCCGGCGGCAGCCATTCGCTGGCCGGGCCGCTCCGAATGGGGTATATGAAAGTGGAGAAGATGCGGCGGAGAATGTGAGCCTGGGTCCGGAGCCCGCTTTGACCATCGTCTGGATCGGCCAGTGGATCGGCCAGGCCGGTTCCCCGCCGGTCCGCCGTCGAGCAATCACTCTGCAGAGCGATCACGAGAGCGGTCAAAAGGACGATCACGAGGACGCATGCTGATGGAGTCGGTGGCGACCAGTTCGCGCGGCAATGACGCCATCGAGCGGATCATCGGCGTTTCGCCCTGGGCCGAACAGGTCCGCCGGTCGATCGAACTCGTGGCCGTCCACCAGTCAAGCGTGCTCATTCTCGGGCCCAGCGGCACTGGCAAGGAGCTGATCGCCCGAGCGATTCACGCCTGCAGCACGCGGTCCAAAAAGGCATTCGTTCCCGTTGACTGCGCCGTCACGACGGGAACCCTGTTTGCCAGCCACATGTTTGGCCATGTCAAGGGCTCCTTCACCGGTGCCACGTCGTCGACGCTCGGCTGCTTTCGTGCGGCCGAAGCCGGTACCATCTTTCTCGACGAGATCGGGGAAATGGAGCTCGAGTTGCAGGCGAAACTGCTCCGTGTGCTCCAGCAGCGGGTGGTGGTGCCGGTCGGGAGCCATCAGGAGATCCCGGTCGATGTCCGGGTGCTCGCCGCCACGAATCGTGACCTCGCAGGCGAAGTGAATCTGGGGCGGTTTCGTGAGGATCTCTTCTATCGACTCAACGTCGTCGCGATTCGCACCATCCCGCTCCGTGAGCGGGTGGAAGACGTGCCGGTGCTCGCGACCCGGTATCTCGCCGAACTCGCGGCCCGGCATGGCATGCCCATGTGCGCGCTCTCTCCCGCCGCGATCGAGGTGTTGCAGCAGTATGCCTGGCCCGGCAACGTCCGAGAGCTGGAGAACGTTCTCGAGCGGGCCGTGATGTTCTCGTCCGGTGACCAAATCGACCCCGACGCGCTCAGCGGTCTGATGGTGGGTGGAGCCCCGGGAGAGACGCGAGTCGATGGCAGCCTCGCCCAGATGGCAATGGCAGCCACACGGGGAATCGTCTCGCCGACGCCGCTGCCCGGCGTCTATCGAGTCGAACCCCGATTTCAGCCCGACGCCGGAAACGCCACCGCCGCGGCGCCCCAGAAGGCGGCCGCCACCGGCGGCGAGGGGGAGGTCGAGTCCGAAGACGCCTGGCCCACCTTGGCCGATGTGGAGCGGATGCATCTGGAGCGGACGCTCGCCGCCACCCTGCAAAACAAGTCGCTGGCCGCGAAGATGCTGGGCATCGACCGGTCCGTGCTCCGCCGCAAACTTCAGCGTTACGGGCTCGAGGAGGCCGGTGACGGCGAGTGACGGTGTTGCTGCAAGAACGGATGCCCGGCACCTGTGCCTGAGCGGCATCCGGAGGGATCAGCCGGCCTTGGCTCTCAGCACGGCCGTGTCCTCGTCCGGAACGCGAATCCGCAACGTGGTCGAAGGGGGGCTGCGGCGTTCCTGGGAGAAGCCGCGGGTTCCACTGCCGAGAAATTCCCTGAGGTGGTTGACCGGTCCGCTCTCGAACTCACTCCGGAGCACGTCGAGGACCTCCTTCCACGGCAGGCCGCGGCGGTAGATCACCCGGTAGGCGGCCTTCAAGTCGGCAATGTCTTCGGCGGAGTGTCCGCTGCGCCGGAGCCCGACAACGTTGAGCCCCACGATGCAGCCACTCTGGCCGTCGACCAGCATGTAGGGCGGTATATCTTGGACGACCCGAGCGTGGCCGCCGACCATCGCGAGGCGACCGATGCGGCAAAACTGATGCACCGCGACGGCTCCCGAGACGAAGGCTCGATCCTCGACGGTCACGTGCCCGCCGAGCATCGCGCCGTTGGCGCAGATGCAGTAGCTGCCCATGACCACGTCATGGCCGAAATGGCCCCCGGCCATCACATAGTTGTGGTCGCCGACCGTGGTGATCGCCTCCGGCTTGAGCGCCCGATGGATCGTGACGTGCTCGCGGAAGACGTTGTGGTCGCCGATGGCGACGCGACCAACCTGCTGGGGGCGGGCGACATGCTGCGGAGCCCCACCGATGACCGCGTGCTCGCCGATTTCGTTGTGGCATCCCGCCGTCACGCCGGACTTGACGACCGCCCCGCTGGCTACCGTGCAGAAATCGCCGAGTTGCACGTCATGCTCGATGGTGGCGAAGGCGCCGACCTTGACGCCGACACCGAGTCGTGCATCCGGACTGACAACGGCCATCGGATGGATGCTCACGGCGGGCCTTTCGCTGGAGAATGGCAGGTCGACCGCGGGGTTATCGGCTCGATTCATCGCCCGATTCAATGCCAGTTTTCCGTTGCAGGCAGATCTTTCCCCGTCCCTCCGAACGAGCCAGTCCGCGGCCCAGCCCAAACTCCCCAGTTCGCGTCGAAAGCCTATACTCGTCGGAACGGAGCCGGGATGAGTTCCGAATGCATCCAACGTTTTGCAGACCACACAGCAGGAGTAGGGAGTGCCGATGGCAATGAGGGATGAACGGTATGCCGCCGCCGAAAAGTTGAAGGATGCCGGTGATTTGGCCGGAGCCGTCGGCCTTCTGGAGATGCTCGTCGCCGATGAGGCCGACTTCGCCCTCGCCCACTCCGCGCTGGCCGCCTGGTGCACTCGGCTGGAGCGGCATCAGGATGCCGTTCGACATGCCCGCCGCGTCGTCGAACTCGAGCCTCGCGATCCCTTCAGCTACACCGCGCTCAGCGTCGCCTGCATGCGGGCCGGGCTCATCCCGGAAGCGGAAGATGCCCTCGCCCGCTCCCGAATGCTGCAGGGCTGATTTCCGAGCCCTTCGCTGAGTTCATGACCGTACAAGCCGACCGGCCGTGAGGCCGCGGGTGAACCACGCTGGAGCCGGGCCCATCCCAGGGTTCCCCCCACGCCTCACGGCGTTGGGCTTGGACAGTTCCCCCCACGCCTCACGGCGTTGGGCTTCGACAGACACCCGCGCACGTCTCGAGGCGGGCCGCACTAGCCCTGCGGCTCGGCCGCTGGAGGGGAGGAGATCGTCATGCCAAGCGCGTCCTCGAGTTTGCTGAGCCGCTCCTTGTCCTCGGCCGAGAGCCGCGACATCTCGAGTCCTCGGCGACGCCCCGCCTCCAGAGAGGCCCTGGCCGCCGACTGATCACCCGCCTGGAGTTGGGCCCATGCAAGATGGAGAAACTTCACGTCCGAAGGCTGGAGAATCGCCTCTTCAAAATCGGCGACGGCCTCGCGATTTTCGCCGGCAGCCAGACGAATCATGCCCCGGGTGTCCAGCAGATCGGGCAACGGTCCAAGTTCGCTGATGGCCGCCTCGATGAGTGCTTTTGCCTCAGCAGCCGTGTCTGCCTTCGCGAGATGAAAGGCGAGGTTGTTCGACACGATCGCCTTTTGCATCCCATCCATCTCGTCGCTGGCCATCAGCGTGCGATAGATCTTTTCAGCCTCGCCGGGGCGGCCCTCGAGGGCGAACAACTCCGCCTCGAGCAGTTGGATCACGACCGACCCCGGATCGACCCGCTTGGCCTTCGTGAACCAGGGCTCGAGTCGCGAGGCCGACTCCCCCGGTGTGTCCTGGACCCGGACGATCTGCACGGCAGTCGTGAGCAGCCGCTCGAGCGGGAGATCGTTCCAGCGGGCTTCGAGGAGGTCGAGCGCCTCCGATGCACGCTGCTGCCGTCCCAGGAATTCGGCACGGGCGATGACTCCATCCGCCGACATCTCGGCGAACTGCGCGAACACCTTGTCGGCCGCCTTCGGGAAGCCCAGCTGCTCCATCAGTTTGGCGACCGCATTGAGCTGTGAAGGCTCGCTCCCCGAGATCACGCCCCCCGGCATGAGCTTGCGGGCCGCGTCGGCGGCCAGCTTGCGATCCTTCTCGGCAATGGCCAGTTTCGCCTCGAGGGCGATCGTGATCGCTGTCTCCGGGCTCATTTTCTGCAGCCTCGTCAACCACGGACGAGCGGCCGCCACCTCGCCATGATCGATCATCTTCTCGACCAGCATGGCCACATAGGCGGGAGGAACGTTGGGCGCGGCCACGACGGCGATCAGTTCATTGCGGCATTCATCCCAGCGACCGACCTTTTCATGGAGCTGCGCCAGCATGATCCGCTGCCCCATCGCCAAGGGCTGCTTCCGCCGGAGCTCCTCGAAGACCTTGATCGCCTGCTTCCAACTCGCCGGCTCCGGGCGGTTGGAGAGGAGCTTCACCTGAAGAAGTGAGTCGTCGACCTGGACGTCACCCTTGTCGTCCACGTTCTGCCGCAGGAGTGCCATCGCCTCCTCCATCTCCCGAAAATTGCCCCGTTCGGCAATAATCTCGGCGAGCAGCCGTCGGCCCCACGCCTTCGTGGACATCGCGGCGGCGGAGGTGTCGGGCGAATCGATGATCGTTTGGAGCGTCTCCCGAGCTGGCTTCAGACGGCCGGTGCGAACGAGAAAAGCCGCCAGACCCCGGCTCGTTTCCAGATTCGTCGGCGCCACGGTCACCGCCTCGCGGAAAGACTTCTCGGCTTCTTCGTTTCGCCCCAGCATCTCGTATCCCTGGGCCTTGGACAGCTGCCGCTGCGGCTCGGGCATGAGCTCTGCTGCCTTCTCGAGTGACCGTTCCGCGGCCGGCTTCTTGCCGGCGTTGATCTGGTGCGAAAAGAGGGCAAGCCAGATGTCAGGCCGCTGAGGCGCCACCTCGGTTGCACGCATCAGGACCTCCGACGCGCGATCCGTCTTCCCGGAACGATCGAGCAGTTGGCCGAGCCAGAGCAGGTCCTCGGCATTGGTGGAGTCGCGTTGCACGGTCCGCTCGGCCAGGGCCACGGCCTCGTCGAACTTGCCGGCCCGCATCTCCATCTCGGCCGACAGGCGGTCCGACCCCTGCACGCCCTCCGACCCCATCAAGCCCAGATACTGCTGCGCCTCGTCGAGCCGATTCACCGTGTAGAGGAGTGCCACGAGCCGACGCGTGATCGCTGGGTTCGCGGACCCCATCGCCACGGCCTTCTTCAGCCGCTCGATCGCGGAGAGCACGTCGCCTCGGAGGGAGTCGATTTCAGCAAACAACGTCTGGATTTGGTTCCAGCCCGGCCGGTCGTTCTCAGCCTCGATGAGCAGGTTCCGAGCTTCGTCGAGGGTTCGCTTCTCATCGGGCGTCAGTTCAGTGCTGTCGTCGCCCTCCTTCTGCCGATTCTGCTGCGACTGACGAACCTCGAAGATCTTGAAGCCCGCCTCAGCGACCCGGGATCGCGCCGAGGAACCGCCCGCCACGGCGGCCACCTCATTCGACGCGGCCCTGGCCTTCTCGAGGTCTCCCTGATTGATCGCGAGTTCGAGGATTGCCTCCCGGGCACGGATATCTTCGGGCTGCCGCTTGGCGACTTCCCGCCAGACCCGCTCGGCCGACTCGATGTCGCCGCCCGTCAAGTAGACCGAGGCGATGGCCGTGAGCACGTTGGCGGAATCCTCGTCGGGGAGGCTGGCGGCGGTCTTCTCCAAGGTGGCCAGTTCGGCCTTGGCTCCCTCGTCCTTCCGCTGGCCGGCCACCTGGGCCCGCACCGTCAGCATGGGCGCCGAGCCAGCCACGTCGTCGGGAACACGCCCCAGAATCGCCGCCGCTTCCTCGGCCCCATCCGCACGAAGCACGAGTGTGACGAGCGCCGCCCAGACCTGCGGGCCGCCCTCGCCGCCAGCCGCGGCCCCTTCGAGCATTTCCCGTGCCGAGTCGGCCTCGCCCTTGCGAACCAGCGCATCGGCCCGTAGCAGCGTGAGTTGCGTGGCAGTGATGTCCGGCGACTGCTGGAGCGTGTCGAGCAGGCTGTCGACACCGCTCCAGTCCCGCTCCGCGACCGGCCGTTTGGACTGCTGCTGGATTCGCAGCTGCAGCAGCGGGTACCACACCTGGGGCACAGCCGCGAGACGATCTGCCGTGAGCACTGCGGCGATGGTCTCGAACTCCGCCAGCGCCTCTTCCGATTTGCCGGCCGCCGCCAGGGCCGCCGCCGTGCCGGCGCGGGCTGCCAGCGACGTGGGATCCTCGCTCAAGACTCGCCGGTTGACGTCGAGCTGTGCATCAGGTTCGTCGAGCTGCGCGTGACACTGAGCGAGGTAGAGATCCACCTGCCGCACGAGTTCCGGTGATCCGAGCACGAGCGGGCGGACCGTTTCGAGCCGTGACTTGGCGTCGGCCCATTTCCGCCGGGCGACCAGCAGCCGCCCCTCCAGGAGGCCCACCGCGGGGCTGGCATCGCCGTAGAGTTCCTTGATGCGGGCGATGGTCTGTTCCACCTGGTCCAGTTTGTTCTGCTGGAGCAACGTGTCGGCCAGCATGAGCAGCAACGAGGCCTTGCCGGGGAGCTGCTCGATGCCGTCGAGCAGCACCTGCTCGGCCGTCTCCAGATCCCCACGCTGCAACGCGACCGCGGCGAGACCCCGATACACCCGCTCGTCGCGGGGGGCGAGTTCTCGCCCCTTCTCCGCGAGCTCACCCGCCTTCTCGAAATCCTTCCGCGCAAGGGCCAGCTCAAAACCCGAGAAGATGCAGTTGACGTTGTCGGGCTCGAGCTCGAGGGCCGTGAGGATGTCTGCCTCGGACGCATCGAGGTTGCCGTGGTCGCGATGCCAACTGCTTCTCGCCAGCCATGCCTGAACGTCCTTGCTCTGGACCTCGACGAGCTGCTCGAGCACCAGACTGGCCGCATTCCGGTCGTTGAGCTTGTCCTCGAGGATGGCCGCCAGAATGATGTATGCCTCGGTGGCGCTGGACGACGGTTTCTTCGCCGGATCGAAGGCCCTCTTCGTGAGATCGAAGCCCACCATCTCAGCGACAAGTCGGCTGGCTTCCTCGAAGTCACCGGCGCCCATGAACGAGCGGGCCACCATCAGTTGGATTTCATTGCCGTCGAGGGGCCGACGTGGCTGCTCCTCCTCGTCTTCGTCACCGTCCTTCGTGACCGTATCCGCTGGCGCCGTCTCCTTGAGTTGGCCCGAGTCGAAGCGTTCGCGCAAGACGGCCAGATGCTCCCGCGCATCGATCGACCGGCCGATGCGGAGCTGGAACTCCGCGAGCCGGCGGCGGAGGTCGTCGTTGTCGGGATTGCGTCGAACGGCGGTCTCGAGCGAT
>JAUMAF010000014.1:0-15337 GCA_032117045.1 Pirellulales bacterium
TCTTGAGTTCCACGCCGTCGTGTACCCAGCGGTCGCCCTTTGACGAGAGCCGCAGCGGCGCGAGCCGCATGCGACCGGAGAGCGGCCGGTCGCCGATCACCCGCCGCAACTCCGCGTCGATGTCGGCAAGCGTGGTGCCGAAGGAGTAGGGCCCACCGGCGGCGGTCTTCGCTCCCGGCTCGCTCAGGACAATCCTTACGTCCACGGCGCGAGCGGGATCAGTGAGCACGTCGGCAAGGGCGGCCACGATGTCGGCCGACCAGAAGTTGACGCCGTCCCAGTGAAACCCAAAGTCCATCTGGCTGATCCGGATGCTCGACCGGGCCTGCCGAAACGCGATCGCCGCGACCGCCGCGCCCACGTTCGCCACGCGCGGATCGGCGATCACTCCCGTGCCGAGGCGGCCGACCGCGAGCGCGGGAATCGATCCGGCCGGCGGTGCGGCCAGCGCGACCGGTGGCGGCGGCACTGCTGGCTCGATCCGGCCGCCGGCCCAGCGGATCGCATGGAGGCTGCCGATCTCGGAGGGCGCCGCCAGCTGCCGGCCCGCCCAGTCCCAGAGCAGGTCGAGAAACGCATGGGCTTCGCCGGCGGCGGGGCCCACGACGCGGGCGGAGAGATCGTGTACCGGCGCGAAGCCGAGGTAATCCGCATGCCAGAGGTTGTGCCCGCCGACGATCGCCTCGCGGCCGTCGGCTGCCACGATCTTGGCGTGGTTCCAGGAAGGTCTCTTTTGATCGTTCGAGGTTTCCATCCGGCAGGCGTGCAGTCGCAGCGGGCTGGCGACAGACACGTCGGCCGTGACGTCGCGGATCGCGGCCTCGAAATCGGCGTCGGTCTGCGACACGAAGCGATGGCGGCCATACATCACCCGCACTGTAAGCGGCTGGCCGCGGCGGGCGGCCCGCGCCAGCCCGCGCCGGATCGCCGCCGCGAACTCGCCCGACGCAAACGGCTCGAGCGACGCGATGTCGACGAGCCGCTCGGCACCGGCGATCATCTCCTCGATGGCGGCGAGGAAGCGGCCGCTGGCGGGCGGCAGCGGAGCCGTGCCTCGTGTGGCAAGCCAATACGAGTTGTCGGCGGGATCGTGCCCCCAGAGGTCGGGCGTCTGCAGGATCTCGAAGCGGTCGAGCGTGGTTCGGGCCAGGAGACCAGGCAGGCCTCCGTCGGGAGGCGCACCGAGCGCGGCCAGGCAACCCGATATGATCGTGCCGTTCACGGACGTCCTTTCGTGTCTTGTCGACCGCGTTGAGCCTACCGTCTCGGCTTCCCCATGACATCCCACCGCCCGACCGCCACGATTTCATCCTGATGGCGGTGCTCATCGACATGATCGCCGTGGGAGTGATCATGCCGGTGCTGCCGGCGCTGGTGGGGAGCTTTTCCGACTCGAAGGCCGATAATGCCTTCTGGTACGGGGTCGTCGCCTGCAGCTTCGGCGCCGCCAACTTCATCGGCGCACCGTTCCGGGGGGCCTTGTCGGACCGGTTCGGCCGCCGGCCGATTTTGCTGACGAGCTTCTCCGTGATGGCCGGATGCCTCCTGCTCACGGGGCTGGCGGCGGCCAACGCGGCCTTCGGCCTGTTCGTGATGCCGGAGACACTCGCTGCCGAAGATCGCAGGCCGCTTGCCAGGCAGCGGCTCACCCCGTTCTCGTCGATCCACGATCTGGCCAGCCTGCGCGGCGTCGGGCCGTTGGCGGCGGTGCTCACACTGGCCTACCTGGCGCAGTTCATCCTCCCGGCCACCTGGGCGCTGATGATGAAGTTTAAATTCGGCTGGGGGCCGCGGGAGACCGGCTGGTCACTGTTCGCCTACGGCTGCATGCTCGTCGTGTCCCAGGGGTTCCTGATCCGGTTCGTACTCGCGCGGCGGTCGGCACGGTGGTTGACCCTGGCGGGCCTGCTTCCCAACGACGAGACGACGATTGCATAGTTTGACCCCGCGTCGGTCGTGGGGAGCGCCGCCTCCATGCCAGTCGCACTGCCGCTGGTGGTGAACTCGCGGAGCGTGATCGGCACGGTGCCGAAGGTCGTCACGCCGTCACCAAACTGCGAGACCACGACGGTCCCTGGTGTAAACGGGGCCGCTCCAGCCACACCTGCCAGGGTCGCCATGCAGGCGACCGCGGCGAGTCGGGGGAGGATTCCACCGCCTCGCTTCGCCATCTGATCCAGCCTTTCACCTCACGGAGACGTCCGCCGGCGATTCCGACCACACCAGACCGCCACAGCACCGCAGGCACCTGCGCCCAGGAGCGCCATCGCACTCGGCTCCGGCACCACCATTACGACCCCGCGGAACACCTGATTCGAGCCCGCCGTGGCGAGGGTCGTCAGGCTCGACGTGGTGCCCGTGAGGGTGCTCGTCGCGGCGTTTGCATCAAGGTAACTGAACAGTTGCGATGTCCCACCGCCACTGGAGACTGAGGAGAGCACCGTGCCAAACAGGGTGACGTCTGTACCATTGAAGGACCCCGTCAGGCCCCGGAAGTTGCTGGTGGGATTGACCCTGCTACCGGAGAGCTGCCCCGACCTGTTCTAGGTGCCGCTCGCGGCGAGCAGATACTTGACGATGCCGCCGTCAGTGAGCGAGTCATCGGCGACATACATCGTGTCGAGCCCCGGGATCGAGGGATTGGTGTCGAGATACACAAAGCCATACCGGCTCGTTATTGGAGCGCCTCCCTGGTTTGGGATGTTGGGCTGGGCCGTGAGCGAGGTCGCCGTTGCGGACACGAGCGGGTTTTCTCCAAACACACCCACGGTCGGCCACGTGCCCGAAGCCGCCGAAACGAACAGACTGGTGCCGGACGCGCTGGTGCCGTAGGCATTCAGCCAACGCAGGTTCGTGGCCGTATTGGTTCCTGAGATCGACTGAAACGTCGCGGATCCATCAGCCGTGCCATAGACGAGGCCGTTGCCTCCTCCCGACGCAAAGATCTTGTTGCCGTCCGTCGAGACCGCAGACCGCGGACTGTTGCCGCTGAACCATGTGCCCATCACGGTGAGCGAGTAGCTTCCCGTCGTGGTGTTGAGGAGACCCGCGACGCGAGGCATCGTGCCGCTCGTTTGGGCCGACAAACTTGACGCCGCCCCCGTGCCGGAATTGTAGCCGGCGAACCCAATCCACCTCCCATCCGGCGAGATCGTCAGGCCACCCTCGGCAATGGAGTTGCCGGCGACGACGAGCTTCGTGCCGGTGCCAGTACTGTTGATCTCGATCGACTGCACAAACGACCCCGCGATCGTGTATTCGTCAAGGAACACGTTGTTGCCGGTGTTTCCCAGCAGGTTGGCTCCCGACCCAGCACGGAACACGACAACGTTGCCCGGCGAGACCGGACCGGCATCGCAGACGACGGGGACACACGAGCACAGGGCCGCCACGGTAAGAGCGGCGCTCCACACCGAGCGGCCGTTTCTGGCACACCTTTGATCCATGAGCATCCTCCGAAATGATGGCTGGACGGGTAACGAGACAGGCGAGGTCCGTAACGCGTTTGATACCATTTCCCGACAACCTTTCCGGACTCATTCCGAAAAAAGTGACGAATCGGGCATGGGCTGGGACGAATCGGGCGCGCCGCTGGGACGAATCGGGCGCGCTGGATGGGGGGCGACCGCGGCGAGCAGCCCGAACATGCCGAGCGGCTGCTAGGTTACCCCGCCGACGGCAGCGTGGAATCCTTTGCGCTTGAATGACCAGGAGGCCGCCATGATCACCCAGCCCATTCGGCCCTCCACCCATCCGCGAACCGGTGTGCTGGCCTTCGCAATGGTCGTCGCAGCCCTCTCGCTGGCCTGCCGGCCCACGCGTCAGGCGGCGACCGTGGCCTGACGATCGTGGAGCGCCGTTGAGCGGAGCAGCACACAGCCCTGCAGCACCTCTGGGCGACCCGGGCTGCCGACCGCGGCCGTTGGGCAGGCGACCAGGCCCGTGAGCCGAGACCACGTCTCCTTGAGCACATGAGGCACGGAGCAGGCACTCACGTTGCCGGTGCGGCGGGTGAGCCCGTTGACGAGCTCGCCGCGGATGCCGAGTCCTTCGAGTTGCATCTCGGTGAACCGCACGATGCCCGTGCCTGCCTGATGCGGTACGACGAAGTTGACGTCACCACCGGCGAGGCCCGACTCTCCGAGCGCCTTGGCGACCGCCGCTGCCATCGCCCGGGGCGCGATCTCGGCGATCGCCATGCCATCGAGCGAGTAGACAAGCCGGTCGTCGTCGTGCCACGTGCCGCCGCCGGGGGCCGGCACCGGCACGTGGTCGCGGACGTGGAAGTCGAACGCCGACTTCTGAGCCAGTTGCTGCTCGGAAGGATAGCCCGGCCAATGGCACGTCCGCCAGCATTTTCCGTCCGGTGAACGGCGGATGAGCTCCGGCTGGTCGCTGAGTTGTGCCGGGCGGGCCTGTTCTCCGGCTCCGTGATGAAGGAGATGAGCCGGATGTCGCCGCCGCACGCCGGGCTCTGAAAAAGGTGCGGAAAAGGACAGCCACGTGGCTGTCGCCTTTTCGCTTCAGCCGATCGTGGCTACGACCTGCTCCAGGTGGCGGACGAGTTCGGGTGACAGGCCGCCCGCCTCGATCGCGTCGTGGGTCTGCTTCCGCAGGGCGTCCACGCACTCCTCCGGCGCGGCGTCGTCGGGCAGGTCGATCACCGCGTCGAGCGGCGTGCTGGAGTCGCCCGAAAGAAAGCGGACGAGCTGTGCGATCGAGACGAGACGCGGATCGCCGGACTTCGCCGCCGTGGCGTCGAGCAGGGTGCCGACCTGGGTGGCATTGATGGCGAGCCGCTGCTGCACCTTCGCTGCGGTGGCCGCCCGAAATCCTGGCTCCTGCGACAGAGCCTCGAAGCCGGCGCGATCGATCATCAGCGCCTCGACCCGGTTCGGCCGTCGCGAGACCACGGAGGCCACAGCCGGCCTGTTCCGCCACATGCCGATCTCACCGAGAACGGTCGGGGCCGCGAGCGTGGCGAGCTCCAGGGGTTCGGCTGCGTCCGACGCCGCCTGCAGCACGCACAGCCGCGTCGTCGCGGAGAGAATCACATACATCTCGTGGACCGGCTGGCCTTGGCGGATGAGTGGCTCGCCGGCGGCGAGGTCGATGGTCCGCCGCTTGAACAATGGCTCAGTGCCGCGGCTCGAGTCGAGGGCGTGAAGCAGGATCGCTCCGATCAGCCGGTCGGTGGTGTCGTGGGTGTCGGCAGCTTCGTAGGCGGCGTGGAGCGCGACCACGTCGGCCTGCTGCCAGAGCAGGGCGCGGTCCTTGGAGCGGTTGCGCAGGCCGCTCTCGCGGGTCGTGCCGCGGAGCCGGCGTCGCCACTCCTGTCGCTGCGCATCGAGCTCGGCGTCGGGCTCGGTCGGAAACAGGAAGGCCTCGGTCTCCGCGTCGAGGTGCCGGCGGACATGACCGAGGACCGTCTCGTCGGCCATCGCCGCCGTCAGCGGCACGATCCGCCGGGCGATCTCCTGGGCCATTCGCCGCACCCGCGGCGACGAGGGCCGTTCGCGGAGATGGCGGTCGTAGGCATCGCGAAACCGCTCGTGCGCGGCGAGGTCACGGGGAACGCGCCGCAGGCCGGTGAGTCCGGCGATCTGGTAGAGCACCGTGCACACCTGTTCGCTGAGCGCGCGACCCCGCGGGCTGTCGGGGGGCAGGCCGCAGGCGGCCATGCCGCGGCGAATCGCCTCGATGAAGGAGGTGGCGACGTAGGCATAATCGGCCTCGTAGCCGTCGATCACGTGGTAGCCGCCGTCCGCATCCGCCACCACCACTCCCGCCACGTGGTGCCGCAGGTTGACGAGCCGGACGATCTCCCGGAACTCGCTCGAGGCCCGCGGCAGGAGGAATCCACCTCGAAAGAAATCGCCGGTTCCCTGGATCCGCTCACCGGCGCGAAACAGCCCCTCGTTGCGATACGACGTGGCCACGATCGAACTGACGAGGAGCGTGCGGTAGATGCCTGCCCAGGCGAATCCGAGCGCATCGGCCACGAACCGTCCACGATGCACCCAGAGGTTGCGCAGAGTGCAGAACCTCCAGGCGAGCGCGCGACCGGCGACCCGCCGGATGGCATTCCACTCGTCGTCCGTGAGCGAGGGAAGCGGGGCGATGTCCTGGGGGGCGAGGAATTCCTCGAGCGTGCCGGAGCGGGGGCGATTCGAGGCTGAGGGCGTTATCTTCATTCACACGAGCGGGGGTGGTGCGATACGATGCGGTGACGGTGTGTCTTCCCTCCGTGAAGCGAAGAACTCAGGGATTGTGATCGAAGGTCGTCCTGTGGTGCAACGCGACACGAAAGGTTTTGGATGCCGAGCATCCTCACGCGGCTAATCGGCGGCGATCTCGCCGCGCTCACCGCGGATCCTCTCGGCGAGTTTGTCCGCCGCTCGCGTCAGGGGGGCGTGGTGCCGCTGAAGATCGGGCTCGCGCGGGGACACCTCGTGTCCGACCCGGCGCTCGTCCGACACGTGCTGCTCGACAACATCGACAACTACGACAAGCACACGCCCGCCTTCGACGCCGTTCGCGTCGTGCTCGGCAACGGCATGCTCACGAGCGGCGGTGCCTTCTGGAAGCGGCAGCGGCGGATCGCCCAGCCCGCCTTCCACGGCGAGAGCGTCCGGCACTTCGCGCCGATCATGACGCGACTTGCCGCGGAGACGGCCAACGAGTGGGGCCGGGCCGCGGCGGCCGGCAAGCCGGTCGATGCCTGCACCGACATGATGAAGGTGACACTGCGCATCGTGGCGGAGACCCTCTTCGGCGACGACATCGCGGCGAGTGCGGCCGAGGTCAACCGCGTCTTCCCCGTGATCCTCGCCTGCCTCGCCGCGCGGGCGTCGTCACCAATCCGGCCGCCGCTCTGGCTGCCGACCACCAACAACCGGCGGCTGCGGCCGGCGCTGCAGTCGCTCAACACGATCGTGGAGGGGCTGATCGCCACGAAGCGCCGCCGGCTCGCCGAAGGCAGCGGGCAGCAGGGCGGGCATCGTGACCTGCTCACGATTCTGATGCTCGCCCGCGACGCCGAGACGGGGGAGGCGATGAGCGACGCCCAGCTTCGCGACGAGGTGATGACGCTCATGATCGCGGGCCACGAGACGACGGCGAACGCCCTCTCGTGGCTCTGGGTTCTGCTCGACCGCCACCCCGACGAGCAGGAGCGGCTGCGTGCGGAGCTCGCTGCGGCGACCGGCGGGCAGCCGCCGACGGTGGAGGATCTGCCGCAACTGCCGCGGCTGAAGGCCGTCATCCACGAGACGCTTCGGCTCTATCCGCCCGTGTGGATGTTCGACCGCCGGGCACTCGGGCCCGACGACCTCGCCGGCACGAAGGTTGCCAGGGGCGATCTCGTGATCTTCTGCCCCTATGCGATTCACCGGCTGCCCGACCTGTGGAGCGACCCCGAGGCGTTTCGCCCCGAACGGTTCGAGGCGGGCCGCGAGGAACAGAAGAACAAGTTCGCCTATCTGCCGTTCAGCGCGGGCCCACGGACGTGCATCGGCAACAGCTTCGCGATGATCGAGTCGCAGATCATCATGGGCACGCTCCTGTCGAGATTCCGGGCTCGGCTCGCCGACCCGGCCCCCATCACGCCCACGCCGCGGGTCACGCTCCGCACGTCGCGAGCGGTCGTCCTGCGACTCACGCGGGCGCCGCTCGCCTGAAAGTCGCACGCATGCACATTGGCCTCGCCTGCCCCGAACTCTCCGGGCACATGAACCCGATGACGACGCTCGGCCGCGAACTCGTGCGGCGGGGCCACCGCGTGACGGTGGTGGCCCGACCCGACGGTGAGGCGAAGGCCGTGGCGGCAGGCCTGGGTTTCGCGGCGATCGGTGCGGCCGAGTTTCCCAGAGGAGCTATCCCAACGCAGGCCACGACGCTCGGTGGCATGTCGGCCGGGAGGGCGCTTCGGTACACGGTCGAGATGATGCGGCTGGCGGCCGAGGTGACGCTTCGCGACCTGCCGGCCGTGGTCCGCCGGGACGGGCTCGATGCGCTGATCATCGACCAAGTAAACCCGGCCGCCGGCACGACGGCCGAGATCGAGCGGTTGCCCTACGTGCAGGTCTGCAACGCGTTGGCCCTCAACCGTGATCCGAACTGTCCACCGGCGGTGCTTCCCTGGCGGTATCAGCCGGGGATTTTGGGTCGTCTGCGGAACGGCCTTGGAAACTGGTTTCTGTTTCGTGTCACGGCCCCGGTGCGGGACGCGATCAATGCCCACCGCGTGCGGCACGGCCTCGCCCCGCGGCTTGGCAAGAGCGTGCCGGCGTACCTTGCGGAGATCGCGCAGCAGCCGACGTTCTTCGACTTTCCCCGTTCGGTGGTCGAGCCGCGGCTCCACTTCACGGGCCCGTGGCACGAGGCCGGCGGTGACGAGGTGCCATTTCCCTGGGAGCGGCTCGACGGTCGTCCGCTGGTCTATGCGTCGCTGGGCACGCTGCAGAATCGGCTCGTCGAAATGTTCGCGACGATCGCCGAGGCTTTGGCACCGCTGGATGTGCAGCTCGTGATCTCGCTCGGCGCCGCCGACCAGGACGCCGCGGGATTGGCGGCCCGCTGTGCCGGCAACCCGATCGTGGTGCCGGTCGCGCCCCAGCTGCAGCTGCTCGACCGGGCGGCGCTCGCGATCACCCACTCGGGTCTCAACACGGCGCTCGAGTCGCTCGCCCGCGGCGTGCCGATGGTGGCGATGCCGATCACGAATGACCAGCCGGGCGTGGCCCGCCGGCTCGAGTGGCTGGGGCTGGCGGAGGTTGTACTGCCACGGC
Organism: Pirellulales bacterium; assembly: GCA_032117045.1. Classification (GTDB taxonomy): domain Bacteria; phylum Planctomycetota; class Planctomycetia; order Pirellulales; family UBA1268; genus QWPN01. The sequence continues at coordinate 8,790 of JAUMAF010000014.1, forward strand.
AGCTGACGGCCTCGCGACTGCGCCGGGCAGTCGAGCGGGTGCTCAGCGATCCGGGGTACCGCGCGCGTGCCCGCGAGCGGGCCGGGGAGATCGCGGCCCTCCATGGTGTCCGTCGTGCGGCGGACATCGTGGAGCAGGCATTCCGCACCCGCGCACCGGTGCTCGCCTGACGGCTACCGTTGTGGCGCCCTCCGCGGTCCGTTCAGGATCCGGCCGATGATGGTGGGGCGCACGCACCAGGCATACGACACGAGCAGTACGGCTGTCACCGCGACGAGAAGCAGCGCGAACTTCACCAACCCGGGCAGCGGCCACTCGCGGATGGCCAGCTGTCCCGCGAGCACGAGCGGCACGTGCGCCAGGTACATCCAATAGGCTGCGTCGGCGAGCCATGCGAGCCGGGCTCTTGCGGCGGGGAAGCAGCGATGAAACAGGCCGATCAGCGCCAGCGACATCGCCCATGCATAGGCCGGCTGGAGCAGGGCGTCGGCCGGTCGGATACCGACCATGGCGATGCCGGCGACGAAGAGCACCGCCACCGCCGGCAGCAGCAGCGGCCAGCGGGCGCCGAGCCGCGTGTCCATTCCCTCGGCCGCGAACGTGGCGACGCCGAAGAAATAAAAACAGCCGTAGAAGAGCACGAGGTGCGGGATGGGAATGAGGCCGAACGAGGTGTCGGGCCCGAAAAATCCCGACATCGACTGGCCCATGAAGAGTTGGGGCAGGAGCGACAGCGGCACGAACCACCAGCGATGCCGGCCTGTCGGCAGGAGATGCAGCCACGCGAGCAGGGCGAATGCCGCCACCATCCAGCACAGAAACCAGAGAAACCAGAGGTGGTCGAAGATGTTGGTGTCGACGAGGTGGAAGGGCGCGGTGCCGAGCCGGAGACGAAACCGGTCCGACCCCAGGAACCCCCAGTACGCGAGCACGGCCCGGTCGAGCGGCCCGCCGGTCGTCATCGGCCCGTCGCCAAGCAGGTCGCGGATCCGCTCGCGGCCCCGGGCGATCTCGTCGGCCTGCAGTTGGGGTAGGCCAAGGAGCGGCGCGTAGCCGGCGAGGAGTTCGGGTGAGAGGAGCGTCATCGCCAGCGGTGTGCGCCCCGAGCGGTTGCTGATGCGGGGGTTGGCACCGCGGCGGAGGAGTTCCGCGACCGCCGCATCGCGACCGTAGGCCACGGCCTCGTGGAGAGTGGTGTCGCCGAGCACGCCTCGGGTGTTGACGTCGGCGCCGGCGTCAATCACCGCGGCAACGACCTCGGCATGGTTGGAGTCGGCGGCCCACGAGAGCATCGGGCGGTGAAACACGGCATCGCGGCCGTTGGCGTCGACCCCGGATGCGAAGCGGCGGCGAACCGCGTCGGCATCACCTGCGAATATCTCGGCGATCGCCGGCTCGGGCTGGAACGAACGGATCGCATACCGCTGGAGCCATTTATCCAGCACGCCGATCGTGGCCATCGCAAGTACGAGGGGCACGGCGATCCTTGAGAAGCGCTGCCGGATCAGGCTCGTGAGACCTCGACGCTGGTAGACGAGCATCGTGAAGTAGCCGCTGAGCAGAAAAAAGAGCGGCATCCGGAAGCCATGGATGGCGAGAACGATGAGCATCAGCAGACTGTTCGGCCGCGTGTCGTGAACCGGCCAAGGCCCCTGGTAGAAGGCCAGGCTCGTGTGCACGACGATGCCGAGGGCCATCGCGAATCCGCGAAGGGCGTCGAGATCGCTGCGGCGTTCGGTCATGGCGAGTCTTCCGGCGGGCAGTGCTGCATCGCAGGCCAGGGGAGGCTATGTTGTGCCGGGTTCTCGATCGCTTGAACAGTCTCGCCGCCATGCCCAGTCCCACCATTCTCGTCACCGGCGCCTCCTCGGGCATCGGCCGTGCGACCGTCGCCGCCTGTGCGGCACGCGGCTGGGGCGTGGCGGCGACGATGCGGCGGCCGGAAGACGCCGGGGATATGGCGTCGCGATCCGGTGTGATCGTGCTGCCGCTCGACGTCACGAGCGACGAGAGCGTCGTGTCGGCGGTGGCGGCTGTGGTCGCCGAGTTCGGCCGTCTCGACGCGGTCGTCAACAACGCGGGCTATGCGGTGGACGGGGTTTTCGAGGGGGCTGACGACGCGTCGATCCGCCGGCAGTTCGAGACCAACGTGTTCGGACTGATGCGGGTCACGCGGGCGGCGATTCCCGTGATGCGGCGGCAGGGGAGCGGCACGCTGGTGCAGGTGTCGTCGATGGGCGGTCGCGTGACGTTTCCGCTCTACAGCATCTATCACGCGACCAAGTGGGCTGTGGAAGGATTCAGCGAGTCGCTGGCGTTCGAACTGCGGCCGTTCGGAATCCGCGTGAAACTGGTCGAGCCGGGCGCGATCCGCACCGACTTTTATGGTCGCAGCAGGGAGCAGGTCGCGACCCCGGCTGGAGGTGGCTACGACGAGTTGGTCGCACGTTGCGAGGGGATCTCGATGTCGGCGGGCCGCGAGGGAGGGAGCGGGCCTGAGCTGGTGGCCGACACGATCATCCGCGCGATCACTGACCGCAGCTGGCGGCTCCGCTATCCGGTCGCGGCCCCCGCCCCGATACTCATGACGCTGCGGAAGATCCTTCCGGAGGCATGGTTCCTGAGACTGATCCGCCGCCGGTACGGCATTCGCGGCTAGCAGCTGGTGGCCCGTCTCGCGGAGGGGCTGTGCCGACGGTGAAGGAAGGCTCTCGACGGGGCCGTTTCGAGGGCAGGTGAGCGACGGCCACGGAGCCTGCTGTACGGCGAAGGGGCTGTGACTGACCCGCGTCCCCCCCGCCGGTACGGTACTTGTGAAGGTGTCGTTGACGGTGTTATCTTCTCCCAGTCGCTTCTTGCGTTTTTTAGTCCCGAAGGAGTCCAGCTCATGCGTTCTTCTTGTGCGATGATCGCCGCCTTCACGATCGTCTTTCTGACGAGCGGTATCGTCGAGGCGCAGTCGTTCTCCGCCGGCAACGTCGTGGTGTCGCTCGTGGGCGACGGCACGACCTCGATCACGACCGGTACCGTGGCCGTACCGATCACGCTCACGGAATATACGACGTCGGGTTCGCTGACAGGGGCTTCGGTGATGCTGCCGACCGTGGATGCTGGCGCGAACTATGCCATCACCGGTGGCATGACGTCGACCTCCTTCGGGTTTCTCAAGCGGTCGGTCGATGGAAACTATTTGACCATCACGGGGGCGGCCACGCCCGCCGGCACGGGGGGCAGCGTCTTCGGCAACGGGCTGTTCCCGAACCGGACGATCGCCCGGGTGGACGCTGCGGGTGTGGTGGATTCCTCGACCCGGTTCAACGCCGCCGGCACCACGGCGCGATCCGTGGTCACGACCACCGGCACCGACTTCTGGTGGAGCGGAGACACCGGCAGCGGTAGCACCGGCGGCATCCGCTACCTCACGCTCGGCAGCACCTCGAGCGGCGTCGCCCTTGCCCAGGGCACTGGTGGCAGCGCGACCACCGTGGGCCAGCCGGCCCCCGTCCCCTTCAACTCCCGCGTCGTCAACATTTTCAACGGACAGCTCTACGGATCGTCCGGCGTGGCTGTCGGTTCCGGCACCAGCGCGGTCAGCTTCCGCGGCGTGTTCAACGTGGGCACCGGCCTGCCGACTGCGGCAAACCAACTGGGCTCGCTGATCGTCGGCAGCGGCACGGCCAATGCGGGCCTGCAGGATTCCGCCTACGACTTCTACTTCGCTGACGCCTCGACGCTCTACGTGGGCGACGACGACACCACCGCTCCGGCGACGGGTGGGATCACGAAGTGGCTTCTGAGCGGGACGACCTGGACGAAGACGTGGCTGGCCCTGCCCGCTGGAGCCACCGGCGTGCGGGCGCTGGCCGGAGTCACCGACACGGGCAGCGGTACCGTGGAACTCTATGGGATTACGGCCGTCGCGAGTGGCCAGACTGCCCTCGTGAAGTTGTCAGACACTCTCAGCGGCACTGTGGCTCCGTCCTATACGACACTCGTGACGGCACCTGCGAGCTACCTGTTTCGCGGTGTCGCGATGTCTCCTGTGGCCGTTCCAGAGCCCTCGGCTGTCGCACTTGGAGTGGTGGGCTCCGTTGGCATCGGGTTGATCGTAAGGCGACGTCGGGCGAGTTCCGATCCACTGCATCCGCGTTGATGTTCACGGCCCTCCTCCTGCTCGCGATGCTCCTCGAGGGAGACGACGGGGGCCTGGGTGCGGGAAACCACAGTCGCACGGTGCGTGTCGGAAACCTCGATCGCCGGTACCTCGTGCACGTTCCGCTGCCGTACGATCCAGCCGTGCCGACGCCGCTGGTGATGAAGTTCCACGGTGGCGGGGCGAATGCGGCGAACATGGCGACCCTCAGTGGCCGCACGTATGGGTGCGTGGTGAAGAAGTGCCTCAGGATGCTGTGGCCTCGCAAGATCCGGCGCACCCGCACAGCATTGCCCGGCAACTCCGCAGGGAGAGCCTCTGGGGCACGACTCGTCTTTGCGAAGACGGCGGACACATTCCCACCGTCATTGGACGGGAACGTCGACACGGGGGTGAGCCCGGCGCAACGGCCCGCCTGAGCTTGTGATTCGGTGCAAACACTCCGTGATACCGATGCCGGTGCTTGCGCGGCGGCGGCACGAGATCGGCGAGCCTGCCGAGAAACTCAAACGACGAGAGCTCGACAACGCCGTTGGCCCCTGGCCGCGTGAATTTTCGCGTGCGACCCGGGCCAGCCCAGTTGGCGGCTTTGTGTCGCGGCTGCGGCCTGGCCGCCCGGCTCGGCGGGATGTCCCGTCGGTCCTCGAGCCCCTCGAGGACGAGCGGGGTTGCAGATCGCCTCTGCGCACGATCGCCGGCGCGACGATGCCTCGCGTGGAAAGTCATAGGAAAGCCTTCTCGACGAGCCCCTGGAGCGACGTCTTGGTCGAATCCGTCGAAGACACAAGATTCTGGGCTTCGTGATTCACGAGCGGGCGATCCGCCCCCGGCGACGGAGAGCGATTGCGAGGGCTCCGCAGCCGATCGCCGCCACAGCCAGCGAGGCTGGCACGGGGACGGCGGTGATCGTGACGGAACTTCCGACAAGCTGGTCGCCGGTGAAGTTCGAGCCACCGATCGGGTCGTCGTAGCGGATCTCCCACTGGTTGAGGCCAGCGGAGAACGTCTCGAGGTTCGCCAGTTCGTTGCCCTGGTACGTGAACAGGCCGCCGTCCCACGAGTTGTTGCCGTAACTGATCAGCGAAAACTTCGTGCCCTGCGGGAACGCGGTGGCCGACGAGGCAAGGTCGGTGAACTCGAGGACCGAGCCGCTGGCGAACGTGGTCGCTCCCACGGCGAGGGATTCGATGCTGGCGCCCGGCGACAGGATGCCGCTTCCGAGCACCGTCACGGCACCGCCGGCCGTGCCGCGGCCGCCGCTGATAGCAGCCGCAGCGGTGCCGTGGCACCGTCGACGGTGAGGCCTCTGAGGCGGATGATCTCGGCGGCGTTCTTGTCGCCACGGCCCGACAGGCACACGACGATGATCTCATCGGGCTTCCGCTTCGCCGCTCCGTGGGCGGCCCTTGCGAAGGCGTGCGACGTCTCGAGCGCAGGAAGGATGCCCTCGTTTCTCGCCACCATGTCAAGCGCGTCGAGCGCCTCGAGATCAAAGACACTCGTGTATTCGACGCGGCCTATGTCGTGCCAGTAGCTGTGCTCGGGGCCGACGCCCGGATAGTCGATGCCGACCGACACGGAATGCACGTCGGCGGTCTGGCCTTCCTGATCCTGGAGCACGTAACTCAAACTGCCCTGCAGAATGCCGGGGCTCCCGTAGGAGAGGCTCGCGGCATAGTCGCCGACGGTCCCCGAGCGACCGCCCGTCACCAGTTGGCATGAAGACGCCGTCGGTCGCGCACGCGTGCAGGTGCCACCGGATTCGCTCTCGCCGTAGGACGCCGTTCCAAACAACGCGGCATGACGACAGCGCGAGGCCGCCTCCGCATGGCGACGCCGCCGCAGGCCAGGCCGACGAGGGCCAGGGCATACAGGGAGGGTTCGGGAACCACGGTGACCAACATCTGATACGGCCTGTCGCCGGCGTTCGCAAAGTTGCCAGTGTTATTCGAGAAGAACTCGTTCGCGACCCCCGTGCCGGTGTCGGACGCCGCATACCACCACTGCGTGCTCGCGTTGTTGCTGGTCGAGAGTCCCACCCAATACCGCGTGCTGGCGGCCAACGACAGCGGGGATCCGAGAGACACGTTCCTGACGCTCGCGGTCCCACTCAGGCTGGAGTCGGTGACCGTGCCGATCGTAGCGACGAGGCTCCCCGGCGAGGGCGGACTCGTACCGGCGTTGTTGGTGTAGATGCCGATCGACGTCGTTCCAGCGGATCCGCCCCCGTTGGACAGGAGCAACTGAACACTCGTCAGCTGAAAGCCAGACCCGGTTCCCGTCGAAAACGAGTCGTAGAGGGGACCCTCGACGAGTCCCCCCGTCCCCACACCGTCGCTGCCCGCGGACGCCTGGGCGAGATTGTCGTAGACCACTTCCGCGCGACACACCATCG
>JAUMAF010000015.1:0-5981 GCA_032117045.1 Pirellulales bacterium
GGAACGCCGTCGGATGAGTCCGAAGGCGACGCCTGAGTCGCACTCCACGGGCGGAAACGGACCGGTGAACTACCCCGTCGTCGAGGCCGCCGGCTCCTCGCGCCACATGGGTCGGGCCCATGGCGAGCAGGCGCGGCCGCTCATCGACCGCTATCTGGCGGCGATCGAGCGGTGGTGCGGGCTGGATCGTGACGCGCTCGGGCGTCGCGCCCGTTCGTTCCTGCCGCTGCTCGAGGTTTTTTCGACCGATTTCGTCGAGGAGGTGCGCGGGCTGGCCGAGGGTGCCCGCATCCCGCTGGATCACGCGCTGCTCTGCCAGGTCAGGCTCGAGGCCATGCGGGCCGCGGAGGGGTGCTCGGCATTTGCGATCACCGCCGGGGCGACGGCCGATGGCAGGCCGCTGGCCGGACAGAATCAGGACCTCGAGCCGGACTATGACTCGGTCGGCATCATCCTCCGCCTGCTTCCGGACGACGGCCGCCCGCGGGCGACGTGCTTCACGTTCGCCGGTCAGCTCGGCTATGCGGGCATGAACGAGCATGGCGTGGCGAATTTCGCGAATGCCCTCTTCAACCACGCGTGGCGGCCGGGGCTGCCCTTCTACCCGCTGCGCCGGGCGTTCCTCGAGTGCCGGTCGGTGGCCGAGTGCACCGCGCTCGCCCGCCGGTGGCATGCCTGCTCCGCCGCGAATTTCGTCTTCTGTGACGGGGCGGGCCGGATCGGGGACGTGGAGGTTCGGGGCGCTGACGTCGCCGACTACGTGGGGCCGCTCCCCGACGCGCGGCTGCACACGAACCATTACCTCACCGATCGCTTCCGACCGTTCGAGGACGGGACGTCGACCGATTCACCCTGTCGACTCGATCGGCTCGCGACGCTCATGCAGGCGGACTGGGGGGCATGGGACGTGGAGCGGCTCAAGCACCTGCTGGCGGATCACGCCGGGGCCCCCGCCGGCATCTGCCGCCATGGAGCCGGCGGGACGCACTCGATCGCCGGGTACATTGCCGATCCGGCCCGCGGCGTGTTGCACGTGCGGCGCGGTCACGGCTGCACGGGCGTGTGGACGGCCTACGACGTGGGAGGGAAGGGAGTGCCATGACGCGCATCGAGCCCACGGTCTCGCCCGGCCAGGTCGACCATCGAGATTCCGCGATGGCTCCCCGGGTGGCATCCGCCTCGGACGCCCCATCCGATGCGCGACCTCTCGGTGGCATCTGGCCGGCGGTGCTGACGATGTTCGATGCGGCGGGGGCGATCGACGAGCATGGCACGGCGCGGCACGTCGAGTACCTCCTGCGCCACGGGGCCCGCGGGCTCGTGGCCGCCGGCACGTCCGGGGAGTTCATCGCGCTCGACAACGACGAGCGCCTGCGTGTCATTCGCGTGATCATCGAAGCGACGGCCGGGAGGGTGCCGGTCTATGCGGGCACCGGGCATTACGCGACGCGGCACACCATCACGATGACCGAGCAGGCCGAACGGGCGGGCGCGGCGGGGGTGATCGTGATCCTGCCCTACTTCCAGAAACCGCCGAAGCCGGCGGTCCTCGACCACTTTCGTGCCGTGCGAGCCGCCACGTCGTTGCCGCTCATGCTCTACAACAACCCCGCCAACAGCGCCTGTGTGGAACTGACGTCCCGGGACGTCGCCGCCTTGGCGGAGGAGGGAGTCATCCAGAGCGTGAAGTCGACGTTCGAGAGCTGCGTGCCCGTCCACGACCTGCTGCACCGGTGCGGGGATCGCCTCCGGGTGTTCTACGGGTCGTTTCAATCGCCGATGGAGGCGATTCTCGGTGGGGCGCATGGGTGGATCAGCGGGTTCCTCAACTTTCTCACTGCCGATTGCGCGGCCCTCTTCGACGCCGCGTCGCGAGGCGACGTGGCGGAAGCCCACCGCATCTGGCATCGGCTGCTTCCCTTCAAACAACTGTTGACGCATCAGTCGCTCGGCCCGGTGAACGATCTGGCGATCTGGCGCGCGGGGCTCGACCTGCTCGGCGAGCACGGCGGTCACTCACGGCTGCCATTCGAGCCGCTGACGAGGGACCAGCGGCAGGCTCTCGAGACGCTGATGCGGCGCCAGGGGGTTCTGGCGTGAGGTGGAGCGCGGGTGTGGGCCGAGAACACGAGCGTCTCGATGCGCCGGGGACTCGCGGACCGCCGCACCGGTCAAGCGACCCGTTCGGGAGATGGGGCGAATGAAGATCGTGGGGATCGACGTGGTCTCGGCGGCGGTCGGTGCGAAGAACTGCATCTTCGTCGCGGTGCGCACCGACGAGGGGATCACCGGCTACGCCGAGACGGTGCTCAAGCGAAAGACCCGCATGATCGAAGCGGGCATCCAGGAGCTCACCCGCTTCCTCGTCGGACGTGATCCCACGCGCATCGAGGATCTGTGGGAGAAGATGTACCGCGATTCGTTCTGGGTGGGCGGTCCCGCCCATGCCACGCCGCTGAGTGCCGTCGAGATCGCGCTCTGGGACATCAGCGGCAAAAGCCTCGGCGTGCCGATCTACCGCCTCCTCGGCGGTCCGACCCGCGAGCGGATTCCCGTCTACTGCCACTGCGCGGCAGGCCCCACCCCCGAGTCATTCGCCGCCGCCGCGAAGGCATGCGTCGCCTCCGGATATCGGGCGCTCAAGGCCGGAGTGCCGCTGATGTATGGCGGCGACAAGGCGGTGAGGATCGCGGGTGGGGCGCCTCGGGACGACTTCGGCTACTACGGCACGCGGGGCTCGATCGATCCATCACACAAGGAGACGGAGCTTCTCCCCGCCGACTTCTTCACGCGGGTACGGGAGTTTTTTCTCGCGGCGCGTGAAGCGGTCGGTCCGCAGGTGCACCTCATGGTCGACGTGCACGGTCGGCTCAGCCCTGCCAACGCCCGCCGCTTGTGCGCGTCGTTGGCCGACATCGAACTGTTGTTCGTCGAGGAGCCGGTGCCACCGGAGAGCCCCGCGGCCCTCCGCGAGGTGGCGACGACGAGCCCGGTGCCGATCGCCACCGGCGAGCGCTGGGCCACGATCCATGATGCCAGACGGTTTCTCGAGGCCGGCGGCGTCGCGGTCGCCCAGCCCGATGTGGTCAATTGCGGCGGCATCATGCAGGCCAAAAAGATCGCGGCCCTCGCCGAAGCGCACTACGTTCCCGTCGCGCCCCACAACCCCAACGGGCCGCTCGCGACTGCGGCTTCGATCCAGCTCGCGGCGTGCATTCCCAATTTCCTCATCCTCGAGACGATCGGTTCACAGGCCGATCGCACCGAGCAGGCCGCCGTGTCCCACCCACCACTCGTCCTCGAGGATGGCTGTCTGGTGCTCCCGACGGGCCCCGGGCTCGGCATCGAGCCGGTGTTCTCCGAACTCGCCAAGCGGCCCTACCAGCCCTTCGAGGGCTGGCGGTAGGCGTTCCAGCGGCGACGATGATCGTGTGGTGAAAAGAATTGACGCGGCGGGGGGCATATCCTTGAATCCAGAGGGGGCTCCCGTCCGTGTTCGCTTTCCGTCGTGCCATGCCACAACCGATCCCGATCCTGATCGCGGACGCACAGGAAGTCGTTCGACACGGCCTGCGGGCCATGCTCGCGGGATCACGCGCCAGGGTCGTCGGGGAAGCCGCAGACGCCCCGACGACGCTCGTGCTCGCGAAGAAGCACCGGCCGGCCGTGGTGGTGCTCGACGTGGCGATTCCGGGCGGGGATGCGTTCGATCTGGCTGGCACGCTTGCCAGGCCACCGTTCGAGGCGAAAGTCGTCCTGCTGTCGACACTCGACAACCCGACCTACATGGCCAGGGCATGTGCCATCAATGCCGCTCACTGCCTCCTGAAGGACGTCGGCCAGCGAGATCTCGTGGCCGCCATCGAGGACGCCTTCACGGGCCGACCGGCACCCGTGTCGGTGCCGTATGGTCGGATCACCGCATCGTTGGCCACGCCCCCGAAAAAGCCGGCCATCCATGCCGGACTGACGCCACGCGAGGCGCAGGTGCTCGTGCACGTCGCCTACGGCCTGTCCAATGAGGAGGTTGCGCTCGCCCTCGCGATCAGCGTCGAGACGGTCAAGGAGCACGTGCAGAACATCCTCCGAAAACTCTCCGTGCGTGATCGCACGCAGGCCGCGGTCTGGGCGGTGCGCTCCGGCATGGTGTGATGCGCCGGACCCGGCAGTCTGGTATCGTGGGTGCTCACAGACGCGTCGTCGCAGACCGCGAGACGCAGCGATGCCCGTCAGCGTCGCTTGCGACGCGAGCAATCCCGTACGGCGGTCGCCCTGACCCGTGGGCGATCGATGTGCAATGACCGCGGTGACGCCGTGAGCCACACGATTCCGGACCGTTCACGACCACCATGGCCGACTGAGGGCGCCGCTTCGGCAGCGGCCGTAGACGACTCGGCACTCATCCGCGACGAGTATGCGACCCTGTGGCGGTTGGCCCTCGACCTGCAGGCCTGCGGGACGGTGGCGGAGGCCGAAGCACTCGCGGCCCGGGCCTTGGCAGCGGAGCGCGGGCGACGGCCCGTCTTCGATCGAGCGATCACGGAAACGGCAGAGCGTGGCCTCGAGACCGTGCGTGAGCGGGAACAGCTCCGCAGCCTCGCGATCCGTGATCCGCTCACCGGGTTGTACAACCGTCGCTTCATGGAGGAGGAACTTGCCCGACAACTGAGCCATGTGCGGCGCGAGGGGCGGCCGCTGGCCGTCGCGATGCTCGACCTGGATCATTTCCGTGACTGCAACGATCGGCACGGTCATCGTGCCGGGGATCTCGTGCTCCGCTCGCTCGCCGTATTGCTTCAGGGATTCCGGCAGGGGAGCGATATTCCCTGCCGTTACGGTGGAGAAGAGTTCGTGCTCATCATGCCCGGCGCGACCGGTGCCGAGGCGGTCAACCGGCTCGAGCCGCTCCGACGGCGTCTGGCCGAGACCGGTGTCCATCACGAGGGACGGCTGCTCCAGCCGTTGACGGCTTCGATCGGCGTGGCCGAGTTTCCGTTCGACGGCGAGGACGTGGAGGCCCTGCTGGATTCGGCCGATCAGGCGATGTACCGAGCCAAGCGAGGCGGTCGCAATCGGATCTGCGTACCAGCGGATGGTCGGGCGTGATCGATCTCCACGGTCCGTCGAAAACGATCGCGTACGCCAGGCGGCAGCTGCCAGCCCTCGTCGGAGCGGACGTGGTCAGCCTCCGGGCACCTGCCGCGACACGATTCGGGCGAGACACCCATCCGGTATCATGTCGGTGGGATGGGTGCAAATGCTGCGATATGCCATGACGCGACATGCCATGACATGCCACGAAGTCATTCACCAGACGATTGCAGAGCATCGCCCCACAAACCCCCTCGCGCCCGTAGCTCAGTTGGATAGAGCATGGGATTTCTAAAGGCGATTCGAAATGCTTAGAAATCCGCCTTTTTGGGCCGGGAAACCGCGAATTCTGGCTCCTGGTTCTGGGCCCCGAAACTCGTCATAAGTCCTTATTTGACGGCACCCGTTTTTGCTTGCGGTTGTAGTACAACCGCCGCGAGGCGACTGGCCTAGGCCAGCAACGGGAGTCGCACTGCAGGGCCCGACACATGCCCTGGCTCGTCTACGTCCTGCGGTGTCGTGACGGTTCGCTCTACACGGGCATCACGAACGACATCGACAGGCGGCTCAAGGCCCACGCTGCTGGAACCGCCTCCCGATACACCCGCAGCCGCCTCCCCGTGACGCTGGCCTACGCCGAAACCCAGCCGTCCAAATCCCGAGCCCTGAAACGCGAAGCGGCCATCAAGCGGCTGCGTCGGGCCCAGAAGGAGCGGCTGGTGGCACACGACTGAACCGGTGGCGATATTGATGTGAATTCGCGCCCGCCCGCTTCCCCCATCCGCCATGCCCGCCGCTACGTCTCTTCTGATCGCCGACTCGCAGGAACTCATCAGGCTGGGCGTGCGGGCGATGCTGACTGGGAGTGGCATCAAAATCGTCGGCGAGGC
>JAUMAF010000016.1:0-6059 GCA_032117045.1 Pirellulales bacterium
CTGAGTCGGGGGTTTCCGTTCTTTACGGGCTCGGGGGTGTCGCGGACGGCCCCCGAGCCCGTGCCTCATGGTCAGATGGCATGCGCACCCAGCAGACGATCCGCCGCCCTGTTTCGGTCGCCGGCAGCGGCTACTGGAGCGGCCGTGCCGTGCGGGTCGAGTTCCTGCCGGCCGCCGCGGGAACCGGCGTCGTGTTCGTGAGGACCGACGTGGGGGTGCCGGTCCGGATTCCCGCCTCGGTGGAGCATCGCGTGGAGGCCACGGCCCGAACCAACCTCGCAGTGGCGGGTGTGCAAGTGCAGATGGTGGAACATGCCTTGAGCGCTCTGGCTGGGTTGGGTATCGACTGCTGCGTGGTGCAGGTCGATGCCGAAGAGATGCCCGGGCTCGACGGCTCGTCGCAGGCCTTCGTCGGCCCGCTCGGTGATGCCGGGCTGGAGCCGCTCGGAGCCCCGGTGGATCCGTTGGTGGTCGCGGAGACCATACGTGTGGGTGATGATGCGTCGTGGGTCGAGGCTTCGCCGCCGCGATTTGCCGGCCTCTCGATCGAGTACGAACTCGACTATGGCCCCGGGCCGATCGGCCGGCAGACACTCGCCATCCGGGTCACTCCTGAGAGCTATCGCGAACAGCTCGCCGCGGCGCGGACATTCATCTCCATCGACGAGGCGGCCCGGCTACGAGCCGGCGGCATGGCGCTTGGCGTCGGATATCAGGATTTGCTCGTGTTCAACGACCGCGGGCCGGTCGGCAACGTCCTCCGCTGGCCCGACGAGTGCGTGCGGCACAAGGTGCTCGATCTCGTGGGCGATCTGGCGCTCGTTGGCCGCCCCATTCACGCCCATGTGAGAGCCTGCCGCAGTGGCCACCGGCTCAACGGCGCGCTGGCATCCCGGCTGGTGGCCGGGCAGGGGAGGCGGGCTTCGGCCTGACGCTCCATGAGCGACCATCGCACTCAGCGGGGGCCCGCCGGCATTCATCCGACGGCGGTCATCGAGGACGGCGCTCTGATTGCCGACGATGTGCGGATCGGGCCCTACTGCGTCGTCTCCGGTGGTGCTGAGATCGGCCGCGGCACGGTGCTCGCCAATCATGTGACGATCCTGGGCAGCGTGCGGATCGGCGAGCGCAATCGGATTCACGCCAACTGCGTGATCGGCGGGGAGCCGCAAGACGTGAGCTACCGCGGCACCGACACCCGGGTGGAGATCGGCGACGACAACATCATCCGTGAAGGAGTGACCATCAATCGGGCCACCGAGAAGGAGGATGGGCTGACGTCGATCGGCAGCTCCAACTTCCTCATGGCCGCCTGCCATGTGGCGCACGACTGTCGGATCGGCGACCATGTGATCATCGCCAACGGCACGCTGCTCGGTGGGCACGTGCGGGTGCATTCGAGAGCCTCGTTGTCCGGGGTGGTGGCCGTGCATCACTGGGCCACGATCGGCGGCTGGTCCTTCATCGCCGGACTGTCCCGGGTGCTCCACGACGTGCCGCCGTTCATGCTCTGCGAGGGGCTGCCCGCACGGCCCCGGTGCATCAACGTGGTGGCCCTGAAGCGGGGAGGGTTTTCGCAGGCCGCGATCGAGGCCATCTCGGAGGCCTACCGGCTCCTGTACCGCGCCAAGGTCGGCATCGAACCGGCGCGGGAGATCCTGCGGTCGCAGGGGATGCTCCAGCCGCCGGTCGAGGAACTGATCGATTTTCTGGATTTGCAGCAGCAGGGACGGCACGGACGAGCTCGGGAACGGAGGAAGGCGGCATGACCATGACACGGATGAAGGTGGCGGTGGTGGGCTGCGGGCACTTGGGGGCGATTCACGCCCGGCTCCTCGCCGCTCGCACGGATGCGGAGTTGGTGGCCGTTGTCGATCCGCTGCCCGAATCGCGGGATCGCGTGGCGACCGCCGCCAACTGCCGTGCCTGCGCGGAGCCGCGTGATTTGATCGGACAGGTGGATGCCGCCATTGTGGCGGCCCCGACGGGCCTTCATGCGGGGGTGTCGGTACCGCTCTTGGAGGCGGGCATCGACCTGCTGGTGGAGAAGCCGATCGCGGCCACCGTGGAGGAGGCCCGCACGATTGCGATCGCCGCCCGTCGTTGCGGCCGCACCGTCGGCGTGGGGCATGTCGAGCGATTCAATCCCGCCTGGCAGGCGGCTGCTGCCCGCATCGGTAGAGCGACGGTCGTGGAGGCGGTGAGAACAGCCCCCTTCACGTTTCGTTCGCTCGATGTGGGCGCGATCCACGACTTGATGATCCACGACATCGATCTCGTGCTCTCGCTCGATCCAGGCCGGCTCGAGCGGGTCGAGGCCCAGGGCATCGTCGCGACCGGTGGCTTCGAGGATGCCGCCCGCGCCCGACTCGTATTTTCATCGGGACTCGTGGCCGACCTCACCGCCTCGCGAATCAGTCAGGCCGCGCGGCGAACGCTGACGCTCTGGTCGGCCGAGGCCATGGTGGCGGTCGATCTCACGGCGAAGACAGTGCAGGTGGTGTCGCCTTCGGATGCCGTGCGGTCTGGAGCCTTCGTGGCCGCGACCGTGCCCGGGGAGGAACGGACGGCGATGAAAGATCGCTTCTTCGCCGATATCCTGCCGCTGGAGACGATCACCGTCGCCGATGCGAACGCGATCGTCTGCGAGCACGACGACTTTTTGGCCGCGATCAGGGAGCGGCGGTCACCACTCGTTTCAGCCGCGGCCGGCGCCGCGGCGGTCGAGGTCGCGGCCCGCGTGATCGATGTGCTCGCCTGCACGCGGTTTGGCCGCAGAGCTTCGGTGCCGGGCCGCCAGACCGGCACGATCCCAATGTTTCCCCACCGCAAGACGGGCTGACCGTCGCATTCGTGACCGTCGGCACGACCCGCAGGGTCGCGGCTGCACGGTTCGCTGCCGGTGGTCGATAGGGCCTTTGTGAAGCGACGTTGGGCAAGGATCGCCCTGAATCCCGACTCGAGGACCGGTCTCATGTCACGAGCCCTGCAGTCATGCATGCTCTGGTTGGCGGTGGGCATCGTCCTACCGGCCGCAGCGCCGGCGGCCGGACCGATCGTCTTCGATGGATTCGGCCTCGTCGACTTCGAGGGCAACGGCTCGATTGCCGCGGAACTCGAGCGGCTCGAGGAGTCTGTGGAGCAGGAGCAACTTCGCCGGATCCCCGCACTTGCCGTGGCGATGCAGGGGGCCGTGGGCTGCGACACGCCCCCATCCCCCATGACCGCGGAACTCCGCAGCCGCATCGACCGCTTCGACGTCGCCGCCGGGCTCGTCGCCGATCCTGACGTCGTCGTCCAGGGGCCGGCGCGGTGGATGGGCCGGGTGGGGCTCTCCAACGATCATGTCGCTGGCCGCGAGTCGGTCGAAGTTCGCACAACCGTGGGCAACAACGCGGAGTGGGGCCTGCTCGGGGTCGAACTGGGCCCGCGGGTCGAACGCCGGCTCCGCATGGGCGCCACCTTCTTCATCGACGGCAAAGCCGAGGCCCAGGCGATGCGCTCGGTCGAAACCGGCTGGTGGTCGCTCCCGGGCACGTCGACCGACGGCTCCTCGATGGTGGGCGTGATGGCCCGCACCGGCCTGGTGCGGTAAAGCGTCATGGGCCTGCGGGTCAGGCGAGGTCGCGGTCCTGAAAGAGGACCAGCGCCACCAGAATGGCGAGTGTCGAATAGAGCGCCGCATACACCGCCGCCCAGCCCAGATAGCTCCAGGGCACGGGCATGCCGCCCACGACCGCGGCCTCGATCGTGAAGTGATCGAGCACCGGGAGCAGCGTGGCCAGCAGTTTCCCCACGAATCTCACGATCGCGAACTTGCCGACGCTCGATTGCACGATCAGCGGCACGAGGTGGCCGAGCGCATACACGGTGAAGCAGATGATCAGATTGGGCACCATGCCGAGCCGCGTCGAGACGGCCAGGCTCACGGCTGACATCAGGATCGTCTCGAGCAGGGAGAGCACGAGCCCCGGCACGACGGTGATCATCTCCTCGGCACATTCCCGCCACAGCGGATCGGTCTTGGACGATTCGCGGGCGTCGTAGACCACTTTCAGGCTCGTGGTGGAGAGGAGCACGGCCCCGAGGATCAGAAAAACGAGAGTGGCCACGAGCACGAGGCCGGCAAACTTGCCGAGCACGAACTGCCAGCGGGACAGCGGCTTGGAAAGCACCGTCAGGGCCGTGCGGCCCTCGATTTCCTCAGCCACGGACACGCTGGCGGTCCAGACCACGACCAACAGCGCGAGCACCTTGATGAGCGTCAGGCCGCTATCCTTGAGCATCTTCACGTCTTCGCCGAACGTGTTGTAGGGAATCGCGATGAAGGCCACGAGCAGCGCGATGCCCGCGACGATCGCCACCGTGAACACCGGCTGGCCGATCGCCTCCTTGGTGGTCGCGGCGGCGATCGCGGCGATTCGCGGAGCGCCGAGTCGAAACAGGGCATAGCAGGCGACGAGCCCGGAGAGCGCGACGAACGTCCAGGGCAGCACTGCCGCTTGAGGATTCTCAGCGGAGAGCTGCCATCCGATCGAGAGGGTGGCCGGGCCGGTGCCCGAGTTTGTGGCCTCGAGCTTGGCCCGCTGACCCAGAAACGGATTCGTGGCTCCCTCGGTCTTGGTCCACGACCACGGCGTGTTCGCGGCCAGTGGAATCTCGGCCTCCTTGACGAGCGCGAAGCCCTCGACGGGCTGCTGCGTACGGACGATCAAGGGGGCGCTGCTCTCCATGCGGAGTAGGGCGAGTTCCTGCGGCCGCAGGTCGAGCGGGATCTCTTGCAGCGTGCCGCCGGCCGGCACGGTGAAGGTGCGGGCGAAGTCGTTGGCCGACGTCAGTCGGCCCAGTGATCGAAAGATTTGGTCGAGCGGCACCAGCGGCGTAAACGCCAGCGCGACGGCCGAGGCAGCGAGGAGCAGCCACGCGACGGGGCCGAGGAAGCCGTCACCGAGACTCGCCCGCGCTTCCGCGGCGAGCCGCGGAGCAGCAAGCCGCAGCAGGAAATAGCCGGCGAGGGTGGCCAGCAGCGTGGCCGCGGCCGCCGCCCCCAGCATCCAGATCGGCGGCAGGGCGATCAGCCAGCGGTTGGCATCGGCGAACAACGGAACCATGCTCGTCACCCACGCTCGGGAAAAAGGCCATCTCGGGAACGCCGCGATTATGCCGTCCCGGCCCCGAGGGCGGAAGCGTCTGCCGCCGGATCAGGCTTCCGTGCCCGGCCCCGCGATCACCGTCGCCGCCGGGGCGTCGAGCGGCCAGTCCCGCAGGATGCGGTGCACATCGTCGAGACTCAGCGATTCGACGATCCGCAGGTTCTCGGCGACCGATCGGTAGGTCCGCGAATGCGACCAGTCGAGGCCCACCTCGAAGAGCCGTCGCCGCGGCTTCTCGCCGCCGAGCACGACGCGGCTGGCGAACTTGTTACGGGCCCGCTCGAACTCGTCTGCGGCGATGCCCTTGGCGGCTGCCTCGGCGTAGATGTCGTCGATCCGGGCCATCAACGGCTCGACATCGGCGGCATCGCACGACAGTTGCGTGGTGAACAAGCCGGCATCGAGAAAGTCTTGATGGATGCAGGCAGCCTGCTCCGCCTCGCCGGAGTCGACGAGCCCCCAATAGAGCCGGCTGCCGGAAGCGTCGCCGAGGAGCATCGACACGAGTCGGGCCGCGTGGCGATCGGGATGGTGTTCATCGGGGCCGGCGACCATCCGCACGGCGTAGTCGAGCGCCGCGGCCGGCCGCACGATCCGCTCGGGGACGGCGCAGGCCGCGTGGCGGGGCGGGGCGGGCACGAGCCGTTCGGTCGCGGGCATCGGCTCCCAGTCGCCGCACAGCCGCCGCGCCGCGGCCATCAGCGCCGGCACATCGACGGCCCCGCTCGCCACCAGCACCATGGTGCCGGGGGCGTAGCGGCGGCGGTGGTAGTCGCGCATCGCATCGACCGGCAGCGCCGTGATCGATTCCACCGACCCGAGCACGCTCCGCGCCAGCGGGTGGCCACCGAAGAAGGCGGCGCGACAGCGGTCGTCGGCCCCAAACGGCGGCTGGTCGTCGTACAT
>JAUMAF010000017.1:0-6144 GCA_032117045.1 Pirellulales bacterium
CTCGCGGATGACCACCGCCTTCTCCTCGTCGATCTCGTCATAGAACGGTCCCTTAGCGGGTTCGGTCTCCGTCGCCGGCAGGGTCGGTCGACGCTTGTACCCGATCACCGTGTTGCCGACAGCGGCACCACGGGCCCACAAGCCGTCATGGGCTCGCTCGATCCGCTTCCGGGTGTAGAAGTTCGAGCGGGCGTGCTGCATCTGACTCATGTGCAGCCGATCGGGCCAGTCGTCGTCAGCCGTGTCGATGTAATCCGACGTGCAGATCACCCGTACGTCGGCGTCCACCGCCGACTCGAAGAGCTCGCCCGCCTTCGTGTGGTGGCGGTAGAGCCGGCTCGATTCCTCGGCGATGATCAGGTGCCATCGCTTGGCCTCGATGCCGGCCCAGACCTGATTGATCCCAGGGCGGTCGGCGATCTCGCCGCTGACCTCGGGCTCGGCAATGACGTCGATCTCGACCTGCTCCGGCTTCCAGCCCTTCGGCAGGTTCGACTCCAGGAACGTCCTGCACGAGGCCACCTGGTCGTCGATGCTCGACTGACGCTGCTCCTCCGTGGAGAACCGGGCGTGGATCAGGGCGCGGAGCGGCTCTTTCTTCGGGAGCAGGATCGGTTGGCGGAGGTGCATCATGACGCACCCCCTTTCGCCGCCGCCGGCGGCACGATCGCGTTCCCCCGGGTCGCACCGCGGGCCCGAGCGGAGAGGCCAACCCTCTCCGGCATGACCCTGAAAAACTTTGCTGAAACTTTGCTGAAGGGTCCTGACTTTGCCGACAACGGGCCGCTCCGTACCAACGCCAGCCAACGATCACAAGTCGTTGACGGGCATGGACATTGCGTCAGGAATCGCAGAAAATCCGAGACTGTGGAAAATAGTCTCGAAAGAATCCCGCCCTCTCCGTTGGTTGGTAATCGTCGAATCGAACGGGCCTTGTTTCCAAGGCTCTTTGAACAGCGTGTCATGTTTGACCTCCGTGACTGTGCTGAAACTGTGCTGATCACCCGCCCGCCCCGCGACCACCGCGGCGCGACTGTGCTGAAACTGTGCTGATGCCCTTCCGCCCCCGGCTGGGCTTGGCGGCACGCCCGGCGGCCTGGCGGCGCTCGGCCAGCTGCCGCATGGTCACCTGGGCCTGCTCGTCCGCGATGTGGACGTCAATTTTGAGCGCCTCCTCGTCGATGTGGCCGACCCAGCGACGGAGCGTGAAGAAGTTCACCCCGGCGAGGACGGCGATCGTGCAGAAGGAGTGCCGAAACGTGTGGTTCGTGCCCTCGAGGCCGAGCTTGCTGAAGCCGGCCCCTCGCGAGCGCGGCCCCACGCCTCACGGCGTTGGGCTTGTACGACCACCGCGGTTGCGATGACCGGGTTCACTTCGCAGCAAGCCAAATGCTTCTGGTATTGATTGACAGCGGTACTGTGTATGCGTACACTGCCTTGAGGTGGTGGTGTCCGACTGGTGCGTTTTTCATGAGTACTGCCGAACTCCTCAACGAACTGGCGAAGTTGACCCCTGCCGAGCGGCAGGAGATCGTGCGTCGCCTAACGGAGATGGATGGCGTATCGGTCGACCTCCGAACCCGCGGCATCGATGCCGTTGCAGCCGCGGAACTGCGGAGCCGGCTGGAGCGGTTTGCCGAGGACTGGGACAGCCCCGAGATGACTGCGTATGACCACTACGATGCGGCCAAAGCCCTCCTGTAGCCGCGGCGACGTCGTTCTCGTCTTGTTCCCGCACTCCGACCTCCAGACGGCAAAAACCCGCCCGGCTCTGGTTGTGCAGGCCGACGATCTCGACACCGGCGTCGCCCAAGTCATCGTGGCGATGATCAGCAGTCGCATGTTTCGAGCATGACACCCCAGCCCTGTCGGAATCGCCATGGCGTCCGCCGCTGGACGGCAATCGGGCCTGCTCGGTGATTCCGTCGTGAGGGCCGACAACGTGGCGACAGTCGCGATCGCGGCGGTCGACCGGGTCATCGGCTCGATTCCGATGCCCGAGATCGACCAGGCCTTGCGGAACACGTTCGCGATCTGACGACCACCGTTCGCGCGGCCGGACGGCACGATCCGGCACCTCAAAGGCATGTCGCAGGCGATCCGCGATCCCCTCGGCCGGCCGACCCTCGATCTGGGCGTCGATAGCCAATGGCGTCGTCGACCTCTCGCCTTTTGAGTTTCTCGACCGGCTCGCCGATCTCGTGCCGCCGCCGCCAGTCTCTCCCGCCCGTGGCCCGCCGATCGACTGGGGCAAGCTCGTGCAGATCCATGACGATCGCGAAGCGGTTCAGATGTCGCCCGACGAGTTGCCCGTGATCGATATTCACAGCCTCTGACCGGCTTCGGACGCGAGGCGTCGAAGCCCCGGGAACGGCCGACTGGGACGCGGTTTCGCAGACGCCAGAAAAACGCCGCCGAAGCGGGCGCGGGGCGTTTCGAGAAACCCGCTCCGGACGCTCGGGCCGCTCCTCCCGAGGGCTCACGAGTCGCTCATCAGCCGGAAGACCGGTGCGGAGGTGTCATTGACCGGGCTATCCTTCGCGGAAAACCGGCCTGCCATCCGCGGGCCATGGGGCGTACGATCCTCTCGGCGGAGAGCGGTGCGGCAGGGCATGACCTGCCGCGGATCCTTCATCGGAGGGACGATGGCCGACACCCGAACCAAGCTCTTTGTTCTCGACACCAATGTCATCCTTCACGACAGCGGCTGCCTGAGAAAGTTCGCCGAGCACGACGTCGCGGTGCCGATCACCGTGCTCGAGGAACTCGACCAGTTCAAGCGAGGCAACGAAGACATCCACTTCCAGGCCCGCGAGTTTCTTCGCCGCCTCGATGCCCTGACCGGCGACGTGCTCTCCCGCGAGGGCAGCCCGCTCGGTGACGGGCTCGGATCGATCCGGGTGGTGCTTGGGCAGGCGACGACACCCCGGCTCGACGAAGCCTTCATCCAAGACACGCCCGATCACCGCATCCTGCGGACCACGCTGGCGATCCAGGCGGAAGAGTCGCCGCGTCAGGTGGTGCTCGTGTCGAAGGACACCAACCTGCGGATGAAGGCCAAATCGCTGGGCATCCTGGCCCAGGATTACAAGTCGGACAAGGTGGCGGGGTTCGACAAGCTCTACTCCGGACGCCGTGTCATCGAGGGGCTCGCCTCCGAGACGATCGACCACCTCTACGCCAACGGAGGCGTGCTGCCCGCGGCCATGCTGCCGCTGCCGCACGCCGCGGTCGCCAACGAGAACTTCGTGCTCCGAAACGGCAGTAAGTCGGCGCTCGCCACCTATCGCCGCTCCGACGACTCCTTTCACCGGGTCGAGAAGCTGACCTGTTACGGGATCACGCCCCGCAACGCCGAGCAGTCGTTCGCCCTCAAGGCCCTGATGGACGAATCGATCAGGCTCGTGACCCTGGCCGGCAGCGCGGGCACCGGCAAGACGCTGCTGGCGCTGGCGGCCGCCCTCGAGTGTCGGCAGAAGTATCGCCAGATCATGCTCGCCAGGCCGGTGGTGCCGCTCTCCAACCGCGATCTCGGCTTCCTGCCGGGCGACATCGCCGACAAGCTCGATCCGTACATGCAGCCGCTCTATGACAACCTCACCGTGATCCGCCACCAGTGCGGCGACGACACGCAGGCCGCCCAACGGATCAACGACATGCGGGAGTCGGAAAAGCTCGTGATCACTCCCTTGGCCTACATCCGCGGCCGGAGCCTGCAGCGGATGTTCTTTATCGTGGACGAGGCCCAGAACCTCACGCCCCACGAGGTGAAGACGATCATCACGCGGGCCGGGGAGGGGACGAAGATCGTGTTCACCGGCGACGTGGCCCAGATCGACCAGCCGTATCTCGACGCCCTCTCCAATGGCCTGAGCACCCTGATCCACCGGATGACGGGCCAGCCGCTCTACGCCCATGTGACGCTGGAGAAAGGGGAGCGATCGGAACTGGCCGATCTCGCCAGCGCGCTGTTGTAAGGGGATGTGTGGCGAGAAAGGCCGCCGTCAACAGGCGTGCATCCCGAAGACGATCGTCGTCGTCGCGGGGTCTTCCCCGACCACCTCGCCGTGGTGGATCGCTCTGGCGGCAGAGGCGGCCCCTGAAACGGAACGTCCTAGGGCTGACCGTCCAGGTCCGCTTCGGAGTAGACGGCAGGCACGAGCGTGCCGTCGGGCTGGGCGACCTTTTCGAACATTCCCACGCGAAACGACATGTCGGTGTGGTTGCTGGTCATCAGCTGCGTATACACCCACTCGTTGATCGAGTCGGAGACAAACTTCACGTGGCCGTCACAAAAGGCCATCATGCTGCCACCCTCGTGTCGGGAGGAGGGATAGCGGAGCCCGTTGTCGCCCCGCACCTTCATCCAGGTGTTCATGGTGGCATGAATCGATTCGCCGCCGCCCGGCGCCCCATAGCCCGGATGGATGCCACGGCTGTGGAGGACTGCATGCGTCGACTTGGCGGCCAACGACTTGGGATTGTTGGAGTTGTTCGGCGGCGACAGTGGGTTGTCAGCCCAGGAGACATCCGCGGGCGAATCAGGTCCGGTGCGCTCCGCAATCAGCAGGGTGTTGCTGGTGCCGTCGCCCTCGGCGATGTCGCTCAGCGAGTATCGGCCGGGCAGATATTCGTCGCAGCCGCCAGTCTTGCTGTGCCAAGGATGCGAGGGCAGGTTGCCGGCGGCATCGAGACAGACGCCGTCACCCGTGAACTGCCGGCCGTACTGCCGATGGCCGCCGGGCTTGTCGAGTGACATCGCACCCGTGCCGCCATTCGCAAAGTAGCAGAGGGGCGAGGGGCTCTTCATGATCGACGTCATGGTCGGGCAGAGAAACAGCGCCACCCGTTTCTTGGTCGCGTCGTCGGCGATGCGCGTGGCTGAGTAGGTGTCGTACCAGTTGTAGATCTCCTGCTCGCCGATGAAGGGCAGGATCATCACCGTCCACGACACGCACGGCGTCGTGTTGCCATTCGGCGCGGTGGCGGCGGCGTTGGCCGTGGTGTAACTGCCCAGGGCATTCCGCCAGCCGGGCAACTGCGAACGAGACGCGTCGAAGGCCGAAAAGCCCTTCGCCACCTGCGCCGTCTGATTCGTGCAGGCCACCAGGCGGGCTCGTTCGCGAAGATGTGCCACGACCGGCAGCAGGATCGCCATCAGGACGGCGACGCCGGCGACGGCCACGAGCAGTTCGATCAGCGTGACTCCCGCACGTCGAAAGGCGGCCCGCACCGGAATCAACGCAGCCGAAGCGCGATCCGGAGGAGTGTGTACCGCGCGGGCGTGTCTGCCCATCGAATCGTCTCCGTGCGTCATGCATCCCCGAACTGTAACTGTATGCAAGCAATCCCATGACGGCAAGGAACCCCACGAAATGTGGGACTTCTCGTCAGCGATACCGGTCAGAAGTCGAAGTCAATCCGCATGCCGTAGGCATCGGTCATGCTGTTGCCCTTGGTCACCCGGGAGTCTTCCAGGAACGCGCGGATGTAGTTGAACTTCCAGCGGGTGTATGGATTGAGATACCAGTTCAGTCCGACGGTGAAGTCGGTCAGGTTGTTGCCCTTGATGTTCTCGTCGTTGAGGACGATGTTCGAGAACCGTGCGGCCACCTCCCAGGCCCCGAGGCCGTTCTGAATGCCCCGTGATTTTGTGCGCACGCGGAAGAAGTCCTCGAACGGCTCCAGCCTCTTGTGAATGCCTTGTGTGCGGTCGTAGGGCCGGTGCTCGCCGGTGAGGAAATAGCTGACCTGGGCCATGTAGCCATTGAAGAAGAGATTCGGCCCGCCCACCTGATCGACCTGGGCGAACGCGTATTCCGACTGCAGTGACAGCGGGCCGAGGATCAGGGCGAACTCGGGATCGAAGAGCTGAAAGTTGTCGGCGGCGATGAAGCCGGTGTCCACGAAGATCGGCGCGAACGGCCCGGGCACGCCATTGATGTAGTTGCTCGGGGACGGCGGACCCACCGGCCCAAACACGTTGGCCGGCTGCTGCTTGCGGATTTCAGGCGTGTTGCGGAAGCGAACCTGATTCTGATACGCCTCGCGGTAGCTGTAGGCGGCGCCGAGGTGCATGTAGAAGCGGCCGTCACTGGCCTCGTCCCACCACGGCAGGAATGTGCCCCGCATGGTGAGCGCCTG
>JAUMAF010000018.1:0-504 GCA_032117045.1 Pirellulales bacterium
CATCACCAATGGCAGCGGCGCGGTGAGCTTGTTCTACCGGAACGACATGCCCAACTCGGTGAACACGCTCAGATTGTCGGGCACCGGCAACACGTTTACCGGAGGCCTCAACTTCAGCGGCGGCAAACCTGGTCAGGCGATCCTCGAGGCGAGCCCGGCATCCGGCACCAACGGCGTGCTCGGCACCGGAACGCTGACCCTCGGGGCTTCCGGGTCGAGCGCCACGCTCAATCTGGGTGGCTCGCTTTCCACCGTCACGGAGGTCTGTAGGATCATCGTCGCGGGCACCGTGGCGAAGCGAATCGCGGTGATTGGAGCGGGCGATCGAGTCCTTTCTGGGACCGTGAGTCAAAATGCCGGCGCGGGCCTCACGCTCGCCTGCTCGAATGCCGGAAGTCTCACCTTGAGCAACGCCCTCACAGGCACCGGCCCCATCACGGTCAATAGTTCAGGCTCGGGCAAGGTGATCTTCTCCGGCACTGACTCCACCTATTCCGGGCCGAC
>JAUMAF010000018.1:514-10437 GCA_032117045.1 Pirellulales bacterium
GTCGGCACGATCGGCGGCAACATCGTCAACGGCTCGCCGATTCAGGCAGGCGCGCTCCAACTCCGTTCGGGCTCCTCGGCCGGCACGAGCACGATCACGCCGCTGGCGGGTGGCACGCTGTCGCTGTCTCCGTATGCGGTGACCACCGTGGCGGGGCTGGCTGCCAACGCCGGCGGCTTGATCGACGCGAGCAATGGGTTCATGAGGGTCTCCGGCGGGCTGACGGCCGCCGACATGCTCACCGCGCTGGTGGCCGGTCGCAATGGCGGCACGTGGGATGGCGCGAGCGGCATCACGTCGAGCGCAGCCCAGTCTGCTCTCTTGCTGAACGTGCCTCGGACCGTCGGCTGGCTCGACAACGGCGACGGCTCGGTGTCGTTCGCCTACGCCGCTCCGGGTGATACCAACCTTGACTGGCAGGTTGATGTGCTGGACGTGGCCAATGTTCTCTCCGGCAGCAAGTTCAACTCAGATTCGCCGGCGACCTGGGCCCAGGGCGACTTCAACTACGACGGCGTGGTGGACGTGCTCGATGCCGCCGGCTTCGTCACGACCAGCCTTTACGATCAGGGCAGTTACAACTCGCCGCCGTCGTTGTCGCTGTCGGGCGTGGCGGCGGTTCCCGAGCCTGCCGTCGGCATGCTCGGAGCCGCGGGGCTCGCGTGCGGCGTGGTGATCGACCGGCTCGTGCGGGCGCGAAGGGCGCGAGGCCGGACCTGATTTGCCCGCGGCCTTACGGCCGGTCGGCTTTCACGGGCCGATCAGGCCTCGGCGTCGCCCATGCGGGCCTTGATCGCCTTCACCTCGGCGGCCTCGGGCAGGGCCTTGTAATAGGGGTCGAGCGGATAGCATCCGCTGCGAAGGCCGTGCCGCGGCGCTGTGGTGCAGTCGGAAAACGTGCGACAGACGGCACCGCGGGCGAGCGGCCGGCCCGCGAGGGAGTCGGCCGGCAGCCCGGGATACGAAAGCACCATGCGGCCGAGGCCGACCGAGTCGATCCAGCCCTGCGCGACGGCGGCCTGGGCGGCTTGAACGAGGTAGTCCTGCAGATAGGTGTAGCCCGAGCCCACCATCACGAGATCGGGCACGGCCGCCTTTGCCTGCCGAGCCGCGTCGATTTGCCGCCACACGCCGACGAGCGGATCCTCGGGCGGCGGATAGCCGTCGGATGGTGGAAACGCGGCCGGACGCTGGATGTGCGGCACCGTGTAGGGGCTGCCGGCGGTGAGGTTGACCGCCGCCACACCCCGGTCGCGGAGGATTTTCAACAGCGCGATCGGCTCAGATAGGTCGAAGGCAAGCGGGTTGCACTCGTTGACGCCGAAGCCGCAGTCGTAGGGCAGGGCATCCGCGAAGGGATAGGGCTCGCCGTGGCCATCGACCATGTGCCAGGGCACGATGTCGAAGAGCGACAGCCGCACGCCGATCAGGAGCCCCGGGCATTCCGCCGTGACTCGGTCGATGAGCGTGGTGAGCAGCCGCGTGCGGCCGGCGAAGTCGCCTCCCCAGGGGCCCAGCCGGCGGCGGGCCGAGAGAAACTCGTGCACGAGGTAGCCGTGGCAGGCCTTGAGATCCACCATGTCGAAGCCCGCCGCGGCGGCGTCGCGGGCCGCCGCCACGTAGGCATCGATCAGCCGCTCGACGTCGCCGTCGGTGAGCACGCATCCGGTATCATTCGGGGCCACGCCATGCCGGGCGTCGAGCAGCGGGTGGTGGTAGGCGATCCGGGGCGTGCGGCCGGGAGCCGTGGGCCGGCTGAACCGACCTGAATGAGTCAGCTGCAGGGCGACGACGAGATCGTCGTCGCGACCGAAGGCGGCGCGGTGGGCGTCGCGCACGGCGGCGGCCAGCTTCCCGTAGCCGGCCCGGCCGCAGGCGGGAGCCGAGAGCTGGTTGGGATTGGCGCGGCCCTCGGGCAGGACCGCCACCGCTTCCCCGCCCCAGATGAGCTTCGCGCCGCTCTCCCCGAAGTGCCGCCAGCGCCTGAGCAGGATCTCGGTGGGCTGCCCATCGGGGCTCGCGTCCCAGCCCTCCATGGGATGGATGCACCAGCGGTTGCCGACGGTGCGGTCGCCGATCGCGAGCGGCCGGGCGAGCGGGGATCCTTCAGCGGCGGAGCGCGGCAGATCGTCGAGTGGCAGCGGGGCGGCGAGTGAAGCCAGGTGATCGCGGAGGTCGGCGATTGATCGAAACCGGGCGATGCGCGGATACGAGGTCATGGGATGTCCTGGGGAGTGGCTGAAGCATAAACCGCCGCCGGATTCCCGTGTCGGAAGCCCCACGACGGCCATCTGCCCTTTCGTACGATGCGGACTCGGAGCGCGGGCCGCAGACTCTGGAGCAGCGGGGGGGAGCCTGACGGCCCGCGCATCAACCAGCGATTTCCAGCCTTTTTGCCCCGGCATCCATCACCCTCGGGGGTCACGCATGGTCCGATCTTCATCCGCCAATCTGCTCCGCTGCTGCGTGATCGCAGCGACGGTTGCCGCCACCTGTGCGGTCAACTCGTCGCCGGCGTTCGCGGCCACCTACAGCTGGCTGTCGAAATCGGGCACAGGCGACTGGACGGTGCCGACGAACTGGAACCTGGGCTCGGGCTATCCCGGTGAGTTCGCCGTCAACAATGACTTGGCCCAGCTTTCTGGTGATCTTACCGGCAACCTGACCGTGAACCTCGATGCCCCCGTCGAAATCAAGGATCTCTTTCTTGGCGATCTCACCGGCACGACGACCTCCGGAACCTTCTACACGACCACCGTCAGCACCACCAACGCCAGTACGCTGACGTTTGCGGTGGGCTCTTCGCAGATCAACAACGCGGGTGGGGTGAGCAACGGCACGGCGAATCTGGTGACCCCGAACATCATCGTGCTCTCGAGCACCCTCGAGGTTCGCAAGAACCTGTCGCAGGGAGGTGGCGCGAGCAAACCGAACAACCTCGTCATCTCCGGCAATGTCACGTCGGGCAACGCCGGAGGCCATCAACTACGGTTTACACCCGCCGGAACCAACGTGGGTTCGTCACTCTTGGAATACAGCGGCAACATCACCAACGGCGTCGGCACGATCAACATGGTCTTCCGTGTCGACTCGGGCACCACCCCCAACACGCTGAGGCTGTCCGGCACGGGCAACACATTCACCGGAGGCATCACCTTCAACGGGGGCAGGCCCGAACGGGCTTTCCTCGAGGCGAGCCCCGCGTCCGGCACCACCGGGGCCCTCAGCACGGGTGGCCTGACGCTCGGCACGTCTGGCTCGTTCGCCGCGCTGAATCTCGGGGGCTCGCTCTCCACGGTCACGGAGGTCAATAACATCTCGGCCGGGGGCACCGGCCCGCGGAGAATCGCCGTGATCGGTGCGGGCGACCGCATCCTGTCGGGAATCGTGAACGCGACCACAACCGGCACCCTGACACTCGCCTGTTCGAGCACCGGCAACCTGACGTTCAGCAATGCTTTCAATGGCACTAGCCCGGTCACGATCAGCAGCACCGGCTCGGGTAAGGTGATCTTCGCCGGTGCGGCGTCCACGTTTTCCGGCCCGACCACCGTGCAGGCCGGCGGCCTCCAACTGGCGGCCGGCCCGCAACTGGGCACGAGCACGATCACGCCGCTGGCTGGCGGCACGCTGTCGCTTTCCCCCTACGCCATCACAACCGTGGGTGGCCTCGCTCCCAACGCGGGCGGGCTGACCGACGTGGGAAGCGGCAAGGTGACCGTTTCTGCCGGCCTCTCCGCCGCCGACATGGTCACCGCGCTCGTCACCGGCCGCGGTGACGGCTCGTGGACGGGCACCAGCGGAATCGCGTCGAGCACGGCGGCCGCGAGCGGTGGCAATCGCACGGTCGGCTGGCTCGACAACGGCGACGGCTCAGTGGCGTTTGCCTTCGCCGCCGCCGGCGACACGAATCTCGATTGGCAGATCGACGTGCTCGACGTCGGAGCATTTCTTGCCGCGGGCAAGTTCAACGGCGACGATCCGGGCACGTGGGCTCAAGGTGATTTCAACTACGACGGCATCGTCAACGTGCTCGACGCCGCGAGCTTCATCACCACGGAGCTCTACGACCAGGGCGTCTACAACCCGCCGCTCCAAACCGTGGGCGCCGTGGCCGCCGTGCCCGAGCCGGCGGGCCTTGCCGCGGTCGCTCTGGCCGGGATGGCATTCCTGATCCGCCGCGGAATGGTCGCGCTGGCATGATGCTTGAAGTCCATGGAGGGGGGAAGGGCTCCAGCAACTCAGCCGAGGGCACGATGCATCATGCCCTCACCGCCTTCATGGTTTCACGCTGAAACTCGATCGCGATCTCCGACTCCTGGGCCCTCCACTGCAGTTCCAGAAGGAACAAAAAAAGTGGGGTCTCCAACCCGGCAGGAGCACCCTGCCATAGGCATGCGGGTCAGGGGCAAGGCGACCGCACGCCCGGAAAAGGTCGGAGACCCCACCTTGGATTTCCAAGCGGAGGGGACAGGACGAAGGCCGAAGCCCGCGCCACGATCTCTTCTCATGCACGAAGCGTGCCAAAGTGCCGGCTCGGTTTTTCCCGAGTTTCCGGGATTTCCGGGCCGACGTGGGTGTTCGATTTCGCAACGCGCGCCGCATTTCGCGTCGGTTCGATACGATTCAGCGATGCAGGTCCCGCCGGCCGCCACCCCGGCGCTTTTCGAGGAGCCGTCCCCGTGAATCCCAGACTTCCCGCCGTGATCGGCCGCCACAAGTGCGGGCCCGACCAACCGTTGACGGTGATCGCCGGACCGTGCGTGATCGAGTCGGCCGAGGCATGCCTGCGGATCGCCGAGACGCTCGTCGTGCTGGCGTCTCGATTCCCACTGCAGATGGTCTTCAAGGCCTCCTACGACAAGGCCAACCGCACGAGCGCCGGCGCGTTTCGTGGTCCAGGGATCGACGAGGGGCTCGCGGTGCTGGAACGGGTCCGGCGTGAAACGGGCCTGCCGATCACGACCGACGTGCACCTCCCCGAGCAAGCGACCGCCGCGGGACAGGTCTGCGACATGCTGCAGATTCCTGCTTTTCTCTGCCGGCAGACCGACATCCTGCTCGCGGCTGCCGCGACAGGCCGGGCCGTCAACGTCAAGAAAGGGCAGTTCGTGGCCCCCGCTGACATGCGGCACGTGGTCGCCAAACTGCTCGCCGGCGGCTGCCACGACATCCTGCTGTGTGAACGAGGCACGTTCTTCGGCTACGGTCGGCTGGTCAACGACTTCGCGGGACTGCCCACGATGCGCTCCTTCGGCGTGCCGGTGATCTTCGATGCCACGCACTCCGTGCAGCAGCCCGCGAGTCTCGGCGGGGCGACGGGGGGTGATCGCACGCTCGTCGAACCGCTGGCACGCGCCGCGGCGGCCGTGGGAATCGACGGCATTTTTTTCGAGACGCACCCGGACCCCGACGCGAGCCCCAGCGACGGTCCCAACATGGTGCCGCTCGACCAGCTGGGTGGGGTGCTGGAGCGGGTGCTGCGGATTCACGAGGCAAGGCTCGCGGGAGAACGAGCATGACCGCTGTCACGCGAGCCCGTTGCGTGCGGTTCGTGATGGCGACGGGGCTGACAGCCGGGCTGGCGATGGGCGGCGGAGGCTGCAGCCGTGCACCGACGACAGCGCCGGCGGTGTCGGGCGGTTCGGTCGCCGTCGCGCGGTCTCCCGCGAATCGCATCGCCGGCGACAAACTGATCGCCGGGGCCATCTCGGCCGTCTCCCGGCTCGACGACTTTGACGAGCAGCGGGCGTATGAGCAGGCCTTCGATCGGCTTACCCAGTGGAGCCATCTCGCCTCGGCCGAGGCGGTCGCGTGGCAGCTCGATCCGCTGGTGGCGACGCTGCGGGATGACCTCCGCGAGGGAGCCCGGGCAACGCTCGACCAGCGATCGTTCGACGTGGCCGGCGACGTGGCCGCCCTTCGCGACACACGCTGGCTGGCCGACATCGCGGACGCCGTGCGGGGCGACGCCGTCGACGACCTCGACGTGGCCACCAGACTCTTCGAATGGACCGTGCGATCGCTGGCGATCGTCGGCGATCCTCCGATGGTGCCCACGAAGGAGACGCCAGGCACCCGCTGGTTTCTTCCCGGGGAGATTCTTCTCTCGGGTCGGGCCAGCGCCGCGCAGCGATCGTGGCTCTTCATCGAGTTGCTCCGGCAGTCGGGCATCGACGCGGTCATGCTGGCGACCGGCAACGCCGGCAGCGGCACGCTCCGGCCGTGGGTGCCGGCCGTGATCTCAGGCGGTGAGGCGCATCTCTTCGAGCCGACCTACGGCATGCCGATTCCGGGCCCTGATGGCCGCGGTGTGGCGACCGTTCGCCAAGCAGCGGCAGACGCCTCCATTCTCGAAGGCCTGTCGCTGCCCGATCGGCCGTATCCGGTGAAGGCCGCCGATGCGGCCACGCTCTCCATTCTCGTGGCCGCCGACCCCAGGAGCCTCTCCCAGCGGATGGCCGCGCTCGACAAGGACTGCCGCACGCGGCACGGCATGCGGCTCGCCGTCGATGCCGATGCCGTGGGGCGTCGCGCTCGTTCCGCGTTGCCGAATGCCGACGCCCGCGTGGCGCTCTGGGAGTTTCCCTGGGAGACGGCGATCCGGCGACGCAGCGATGCGGCTGTCGAGGCCGCCGTGCGCCGCGAGTTGGCACCACTGGCGGTGACCTTTGCAGAGCCGGGGCGGGGAGACCGCCAGGCCGCGCGTCTGGTGCGGCCGCTGTTCCGGGCGCGGGTGCGGGAGTTTCGCGGTGAACTCGACGGGCCCGAAGGGGCGAAGGTCGCCTACCTCGCGGCGCGGCCTGCGAAGGGGGTGATTCAGGAGGCCATCCGGGGCGCGCCGCCGGAGCAGTCGGCCCTGATGGAGCGGCTTTACCGGCAGATGAAAGAAGACGCCACCTACTGGCTCGGCGTCGTCACGCTCGGAGAGGGCGAGAACGAGGCCGCCGTCGATTACCTCCAGCGAATGACGCTCGAGGCGACGCCCGACAGCCTGTGGACCGACGCGGCCCGGACCAATCTCGGCCGGGCATTCGCAGCCCTCGGAAGGATCGACGAGGCCGTGAAGGTGCTTCGCGAAGACGGCTCTCCGCAGCGGTACGGCAGCCGGATTCTGGCCGAGACCCTCGAGAAAAAGGCGGCTGAAAAATGAGTCGGATTGCCGTACCGGGGCGGCCCCGGTATCGTAAGGGGCTCGAATCCTTCCTCCGAAAGCCCCGATCTGCCCCGGATTTACGACCATGAAAGACGGCATCCACCCCAACTACATCTCGACCGTCGTTCGCTGCGGCTGCGGCAACACGTTCAACACCCGCAGCACGGTGCCCGAGATCAAGGTCGACATCTGCAACGTCTGCCACCCGTTTTTCACAGGCAAGTTGAAGTTCGTCGATACGGCAGGCCGCATCGAGAAGTTCAAGTCGAAGTTTGCCGGTGCCGGCTACGCCAGTCTCAAGAAGAAGAAGGCCGTCGAAGCCCCCGCTTCGTAATCGGCCCCCACGCGCTGAGCCGCGGCCACGCGGCCCGGGCGGTCCCGATCCATGGCAGATTCCACTCCCGGCGGACTTCGCGGCGAACTCGCCCATAAACTCGCCCGGTTCGAGGAACTCGAACGGTCGCTCGTCGATCCGGCGGTGCTTGCCGATCAATCCAAACTCTCGGCCACGGCTCGGGAGCATGGCACGCTTGCCCGGCTGGCCCTCCGCTACCGGCAGTTCGTCGCCCTCGAACGGCAGATCCGCGAACTTCGCGAGATGATCGCCGGAGACGATGCCGATGTCCGCGCCCTCGCCGAGGCCGAACTACCTGACCTCGAGAAGCGTCGGGAGCAGGAGTGGGAAGACCTGCTCGAAGTCTGCTCCGGTGACGAGGACACGGATCGCACCCGGTGCATCGTGGAACTGCGGGCGGGCACCGGTGGCGACGAGGCGGCGCTGTTCGTGCGGGATCTGTACGAGATGTATCACCGCTGGGGCGCGGAGTTGGGCTGGCAGTTCGAGGTCCTCGATGCCAGCCCGACGGAACTCGGCGGTTTCAAGGAACTGGTGCTCGGTGTGTCGGGCGACGGAGTCTTCCGGAAGCTCCAGCACGAGAGCGGCGGCCATCGCGTGCAGCGGGTGCCCGATACCGAGACGAAGGGCCGGATCCACACCTCCGCCGCCACGGTCGCGGTGCTCCCGGAGCCGGAAGATGTCGAGGTCTCCCTGTCGCCCGACGAATACCGCAAAGATCTGTTTTGCGCCAGCGGTCCCGGCGGCCAGCATGTCAACAAGACCGCCTCGGCCGTTCGCCTCACGCATCTCGAGACGGGGATCGTCGTGCAGTGCCAGGACGAAAAGAGCCAGCACAAGAACCTCGCCAAGGCCCTGCGGGTGTTGAAGACACGCATCTACGAGCAGCGGCGACGGATCGAACATGAGAAGCGGGCCACCGAACGACGGGAGCAGGTCGGCTCGGGTGACCGCAGCCAACGGATCCGCACCTACAACTTTCCGCAGAACCGGGTCACCGACCATCGCATCAACGAGAGCTTCACGCTCGATCAGGTGATGGCCGGACGGCTCGGCCTGGTGGTCGATGCGTTCGAGCAGCAGGCCCGCGAGCGGCGGAAGAGCGAGATGGAGAAGTCCTCCGCCGCCGGGGCGGCGGGCTGACGCGGGGCCGGCACCGGAAGCCGGGTGAGGAGGCGACACTGATGGCCGAGGCAAGGAATGTCGGGCAGTCGGTTGGTGGCTCGACATCCGGTGACGACACCTGGACGGTCGGGCGGCTGCTGAACTGGACGACCGAGTGGCTCGGCACCCGCGGCAGCGACTCGCCGCGTCTCGATGCCGAGGTGCTCCTCGCGCACGTGCGGGGCTGTCCGAGGATCGCGCTGTACACCACGTTCGATACGCCGGTGGCCGATGCCGATCGGGCCCGCTTCCGCGAACTCGTGAAGCGGCGGGGCGCGGGGGAGCCCGTCGCCTACCTCGTGGGCAGCCGTGAATTCTTCTCGCTCCCCTTCACGGTGACGAAAGACACGCTCGTGCCGCGGCCCGAGACCGAGGGGCTCGTCGTTCGTGCGATCGACCTGGGCAAGCCGCTTGCCGCCCCGCGGATCATCGATGTCGGCACCGGCAGCGGCGCGATCGCGGTCGCGATCGCGAAGCAACTCCCGAAGGCGTCAGTCGTCGCGACCGATCTCTCGGCCGCGGCGCTCGCCGTGGCCCGGAGCAATGCCGAGCGGCACGGCGTGGCCGAGCGGATCGAATGCCTGGAATGCGACCTGCTCCGCGATCCGCGGGCCGCAGGGCCCTGGGACGTGATCGTGAGCAACCCGCCGTATGTCCGCGACGATGAGTTTGACTCCCTGCCCCGCGACGTGCGGCTCCACGAGCCAAAGTCGGCGCTCGTGTCGGGGCCGACGGGTGTCGAGATCGTGGCAAGGCTCGCCGCCGAGGCAGCAACGCGGCTCGCTCCGGGTGGCTGGCTGCTGATCGAGATCGGGCCGGCGGTGGCGGCGGCCGCAGAGGCCGTGATCGCTGCCCAGTCGAGCCTCGTGCCGGAGCCCACGCTCAAGGATCTCGCCGGCCTCCCCCGCATCGTCCAGGCGCGAAGCAACCGTCGGTAGCATCAGCACGCGGTCAGGCAGGCGGCATCTCGTAGCCCTTGCGATACTCGCGGGTGAACAGCCGGTTGGCGGCCTCGTCGGTCGCCTTCTCCGTCTTCGGATCGATGACGAGCTCGCGGCCGAGTGTCAGCGGCGTCTTCTCGAAGTCGATCATGTTGTCTTCGAGATACGTGCCGAAGGTGTGGAGCGAGGCCTTGGCGTGCGGGTCGTTGGCCGCGAGGCTCGGCCGCGTGCCCGGCGGCACCACGTCGCCCAGCGCCCATGACACGTTGCCGAGGTGCGCCAGCGCGCTCGAGAGATGGCCGTCTTC
>JAUMAF010000019.1:0-1507 GCA_032117045.1 Pirellulales bacterium
GGCGATCTATCCGCTCCAGGATGTGCTCGGCCTCGGAACGGAGGCGCGGATGAACGTGCCCGGCCGCGAGTGGGGCAACTGGACCTGGCGATTCCGTTGGGGCCAACTCACGCCCGCGATCGAGGACCGCCTCGCGGGCCTCACCCTCGCCACCGGCCGCGGCCGCTGAGGCTGATTTCGGCCAGCGTATGCTGCGCGAAAAATTCCCAGATCAGTTCGTTCGCGTCGAGCGATGGAACGGCCGGCCCGAGCAAAAACGAGTCCGGTGTCCGGCCGGGCCAGACATGCCCGCCGCCGTCGATCCGGTAGAGCACGACCTCGCTGGCCGCCGTTCCCGGCCCCCACCGCAGACGCTCGATCGAGATCCCGGCATCAGGGCAGGGGATCCGCTCGCCGACAGGCTCCGGCGGGCAGCCATTCGCCCGCACCCAGTCGAGCAGGCCATCGAGCACGGGCCGATGGCTGACCCGCGTGACACTGCGGCGGCCGACGCCCCCCTCGAAGGGCGTGAACTGATCGGCCGTGCCGTGGAAGTGGAGCACGGGAACCGGCCCCGCCGGCGCGATGGCGGCGAGCGCCAGCGGCCCCGCCACCGGTGCGATCGACGCGACCATGCCGGCGAGTTCGGCGGCGACCCGATAGGCCATCATCGCGCCATTGGACATGCCGGTGGCATGCACCCGCAGCGGATCGACGGGCAACCGTCTCGCAATCTCTGCGATCAGGACACGAGCGAAGCCCACGTCGTCCGACCCCATGTCGCGGGCCTCGCCGCAGCAGTTGCCGCCGTTCCAGGTGAGCAATCCGTCGCGGGAGCCACTGCCGGCGGGATAGACGACGATCGCCCGGCCCGTGGCGGCGAAGGTATCGAGGCCCGAGAACCGCCGCATCATCTCGGGATGGCTCTGGCCGCCATGAAACGCCAGCACGAGCGGCCAGCCCGCGGGCGGCGGTGCGACGGCGGGCACGCAGGCGACCGCCCGCCGGGCTCGCGGCCCCACGGGGACCTCGATCTGCATCGTGCTGGAGGGGGATGCCGTCATGGGTGAGTGATGAGGTCTCGCTCAGCCGCTCGCCGGCAGGATCGTGACCGATCGTCGCGGCCGGCCTGAATAGCGGGCGACGATCGCCGCTGCCGTCTCGACGATCCGGTCGCGGACATCGAGCGGTTCGAGCACCTCGACCATGTCGCCCAGGGCGAGCAGTTGCGGGATCATTTCGCCGTCCCATGCCCGCTCGATGTCGAGAATCACTCCGCCATCGGCCTGCTGACGCACCTTCTGCCGCGGATGAAATGGCTTCTCGACCGCCCATCGGGCCCGCTCGCGGTCGATGCGGAGGCGATACCGCCGCGGAGCCTCGGGCGAACGGTAGATCGTGATGCTGTCGGCGAGCAGGTCGCCGACGGGCGTCTCCTGGCGGGCGAACGTCCGCGACGTCACGCGGGCATCAGCAACCCGGTCGAGTTTGAAGAACCGGATCGCCCCGTCGTCGGCCTTGCGGACCC
>JAUMAF010000019.1:1517-7231 GCA_032117045.1 Pirellulales bacterium
TAGACCGCGCCCTCGTAGAGCACGAGCGATTCCGGGCGGATCGCCGTGGGTCGTGGCCGTTCGTCGGTGAGGCTCGTGTAGCGGATCTCCAGTTCCAGCGAGTTGCGGATCGCACGATGCACGGCGTTCAAGGTCCGCGAGCGATACTTCGTCCCCGTCGGCTTCGGGTGCACGACGAACCCTTCCTGATGCTCGGCCACATACGCCAGCAGCTGCTCGGTGGCGACGCTTTCGAGTTTTGCAATCACCTGCTCGATGCCCCGCCAGTAAACGGTGCCGGCCAGGGGCGCGAGAAAATCCCGAGCGACGGCGAGCGACAGCAACTCCGGCACGGTGATCGGCGGCGCGGCAAGTTCCACGGCCCCCCGGCCCGGCTGAATCGACCAGGCCTGCACCTTGACGCCGCGAGGCGACTTCTTCTTCGATTCCTGGAGTGCGTAGCCAAACCGGCCGAGAAACTCGATGTCGCGACGGATGCTTTTGTCGGACATGTCGTCGATCACGCCCCGCGACTTCAGCTGCTCCTTGAGTTCGGCCGTCGTGAACGGCTGCTTGGCGCCGAAGAAGATGTCGATGAGGTGAAACACCCGCAGTAACTGCTCGTGGCGGCTTATCGAATCCATGAGAGACTCCGGGCACTTTGGCGGACTGGCGGCCCGCCTGCGGCGTCCGTGGGGGTCAAGGATACCGTGGCCTGACGGCTTCGCGCTTTCCGCGGCAGCAGACCACGCCTCATGCCGGCTCGCCGTCGAGGACGGCGAGTTCATCCTGCAGCGCGAGCCACCGCTCCTCGGCCGCCGCCAGCTTCTCCGCGGCAGCGGTCGTCGCGGCGTGCAGCCTGACCGCCTCCTCGGCGTCGGTGGTCTGGAGCAAGGCGGCGCCCGCCTGCTTCTTCTCCGCATCGAGCCGCGCGATCGACTTCTCGATGGTCGCGATCTCCTTGCGAACTTCCCGATCGGTCCGGACCTGGGCCTTCGCCGGGGCCCTGCCACCGTCACGGCGCGGCGGTGGCGGCGCACGGCCTTTGCTGCCGCGGCCATCGGCGGCCTCGGCATCGTCGATCTCCTGCGACACCGCCGCCAGGTAGGCCGCATAGTCGCCGAGCGAGTTGACGACCCGTCCGTCCTTGACCTCGATCACGGTGGTCGCGACGGTCTTCATGAACGAGCGGTCGTGGCTCGTGAAGACCACGGTGCCCTCGTAGGCAATCAGGGCCTGTGCGAGGGCGTCGACCGTCTCCACGTCGAGATGATTGCCCGGCTCGTCGAGCACCAGCACGTTGAACGAGCCGAGCAGCAGACCCGCCAGGCAGAGCCGGGCCCGCTCGCCGCCGGAGAGCACCTTGACCCGCTTCTCCACCGACTTGCCGCGAAACAGCATCGCCCCGGCCAGATCGAGGATCCGCTGCTGCTTGGTGCCGATCGCCGCCGATCGCTCGAGGTGGTCGAGCACGGTCTGATCCTCGCCGATGCTCGTGTAGACATGCTGGGCGTAGACGCCGATCTCGCAGCCATGCCCCCACCGCACATCACCGGCGACCGGCGGGAGCGAGCCGACGAGCGTTCTCAAAAACGTGGTCTTCCCCTGGCCGTTGTCTCCCACGATCGCGGCCCGAGCCCCGTGGACGACTTCGAGATCGATGCCCGTGGCGACGGTGTGATCGGGATAGCCAACAGCCATGTCGCGGCAGCGGACGGCGGGCCCCCGCCTCGGTGACACGGCGGGGCATTGGATCGCGGCGGTCGGCGACACCTCCGCCACCTCCTCGACCTCGAGCCGCTCCAGCTGCTTCGACTTCGACTTGGCCCGCGACGCCGTCGATGCCCGGGCCTTGTTGCGGGCGATGAAGTCCTCGAGCTGCCGACGCTTGGTGAGCACGGCGGCATTGGTCCGCTCGACATGCGCGAGTTTTTCCCGTTGGTACTCGAGAAAGGCGTCGATCCGTCCCGGATAGGTCGTCAGCTTGCCGCCCGAGAGGTCGAGGGTCTGGTCGCAGGTCGCGGCGAGGAAGGCCCGGTCATGGGAGACGATCAGGCAGGCCTCCCGATATCCCCTGAGGAAGTGCTCCAGGAGGATTTGCGTGCGCAGGTCGAGAAAGTTGGTGGGCTCGTCGAGCAGCAGGAGATTCGGCTCATGGAGGAGCAGGGCGGCGAGCTTCACCCGGGTCTGCCAGCCGCCGGAGAGCGCCGCGACCGGACCGGTGAGCGTGGTGCCCTTGATTTCGAACTCGCCGGCCACCTCGCCACACTTCCAGTCGGGCTGGCCGCTGTCCCGCATCAGAAACTCGAGGGCCGTCTCGCCCGGGAGAAACGGGTCGTGCTGTCGCAGGTAGCCCAGCCGCAGCCGGGGATGACGGGCAATTTCACCGGAATCGAGCTCCTCGTCACCGAGAATCACCCGCAGCAGGGTGCTCTTGCCGGCCCCGTTGCGGCCGATGAAGCCCACCCGGCCGTCGTCGGTGATCGTGGCCGAGGCCGAGTCGAGGAGAATCTGGTCGCCATAGCGCTTACACGCGTTTTTAATGTCGAGAAGGACCGCCATCGATTGCACTGCATCCCGTGTTTTTTGAAATCATCAAGACGTGACGTGCAGCGTAGGGTTACGGCCGCTCCCCGCCAAGGTCGCGTCCCGGCGATCCATCGGCTACCATATTGCGTCATAAACGAGTCGGGGACGGCGTTCGCCCCCGGCTCCCGTCCATCGGTCCACACCTCCCATCTCCGTGCAAGGGGAAGCCTCTATGCCCGCCCACTCGCGTCGCTCGTTTCTTGGAACCAGTTCTCTGGCAGGAGTCGGCTATTTCGTGGCCGGCGGCGGCCGCACGGCCTGGAGCTCGTCCGCCAATGAACAGCTCAACGTCGCCTGCATCGGCGTCGGCGGCAAGGGAAGCAGTGATTCCGACAACGCAGCCCTGTTTGGCAACGTGATCGCGTTCTGCGACGTCGATCGCAACACCCTCGAGAGCAAGGGCAAATCAGAGAAGTTCAAGGATGCCGAGCGGTTCACCGACTACCGCGAGCTCCTCGCCAAGCATGGCAAAAACATCGACATGTGCACGATCAGCACTCCCGATCACATGCACGCCCCGGCCACGCTCGAGGCCATGCGGCTGGGCATCTCGTGCTACACGCAAAAACCGCTGACGAGGACGATCTACGAGGCACGGCTGCTCACCAACGTCGCCCGGGAAATGGCCGGCAAGGGCGTGGTCACGCAGATGGGCAATCAGGGCACCGCCCTCGATTCATCCCGCGAGGCGATCGCCCAGATCAAGTCGGGGGTGCTCGGTCCGCTCAAGGAGGTCTACGCCTGGTCGAACCGGCCGGTCTGGGCCCAGGGCCCCGGCCGCCGGATGAACGTTCGGAAGTATCAGACGCAGGCCATGAAGGAAGTCGACGAGCAGGAAGATCCGACCACGACCGCGGAAGAGGTCTCGGATGTCGTTGCCGACCTCGTCGCCAAGAAGCAGCGGGAGATCGCCAAGGCGCTCGAGCGGGTCGACTGGAAGCAATGGCTCGGCGTGGCCCCGCCGCGGGAATACTGGCCGGGCCTCTACCACACCTTCCAGCACCGTGGCTGGTGGGACTTTGGGACCGGGGCGCTCGGCGACATGGCCTGCCATCAGTTGACGGTGCCGTTTGCCGCCTGCGGCCTCCGCGACCCGATCTCCGTGGTGGCAAAGACGACGGGCCATGATTTCGACAGCTTCCCGGCGAGCTCGATCATCCGGTTCGAGTTTCCCGAGACCGCGGAGCGTCCCGCGATCCCCTTCTGGTGGTACGACCGCAAGGGCAACAAGCCGCCGATGGAGGTCTTCTCCAAGTGGGGCATCGACACCGTATCGGACAGTGGCGTGCTGATCGTGGGCGAGAAGGGGGCGTTCTACAGCACCGACGACTACTGCGGAAAATACGAACTCAAGGGCGTCGACAAGGTAACGGTCGACTACGAGAAGGCCGAGGATCAGGGCAAGGGTTTCGACGTCAACAACATGTTCGAGTTTTTCCGCGCGAAGAAGGAAGGCGATCCGAAGATTGCCAAGTCCAACTTCATCGACCGGGCCGGCCCGCTCACCGAGACGATTCTCCTCGGCAACCTCGCCGTGTGGGCGGCTGCCACCGGGGGAGCCGAGGGCGAGATGGGCGACTGGGGCGAGAAGGTCGAGTGGGACGCCAAAGACCTGAAGGTCACGAACCTCGCCTCGCTCAAGACCCCGAAGGTGGCCGACCTGATCAAGCCCATCTATCCTGCCGGTTACCGTCTGGACTGATCCCCTCATGCGCTTTTTCATGCTTCTGCTCGCGGGATGTCTCCTCGCGGCCTCGTCGCTTCATGCCGCCGACCCGGCAGACCTCGCCGCGGCCACGAGCCGGCTGAAGGAGATCGCCGGCGCCACGAGCGTGGCGGCGCCGTCGGGAGAGATCACGGAGATCGTGATTCCCGACGGCTCGCGGGTCACGGCCGACGACATCGCCCTCATCGGGCGGCTTTCCGAACTCACGAAACTGCAGGTGCTCAACTGCCGCGAGTTTGACGACGCGATGGTGACGCGGCTGGCGGGCCTCGGGAAGCTC
The DNA here is from genome assembly GCA_032117045.1 of Pirellulales bacterium. GTDB lineage: Bacteria > Planctomycetota > Planctomycetia > Pirellulales > UBA1268 > QWPN01. The sequence goes on from JAUMAF010000019.1 coordinate 6,092, forward strand.
ACCTCACTGGCAATCACCAACAGCGGGGTAAGCGACGCGGCGGTGGTCACGATCGCGGCGTCGTTTCCGAATCTCGTGGAGCTCGATCTCTCGAGCAACACGAACCTCACCGGGGCGGCGATGAAGTCGATCGCGTCGCTCACGAAGCTCGAGCGGCTGGCGCTCGTGCAGACGCGGTTCAACGACCTCACCTTCCGCCGGCTGTCGAAGCTCGCGGCGCTCAAGGCGGTCGATCTCCGCGGCAACATGGAAGCCGGCGACATGACGCTCGGGGTGCTGGGCGGCCTGCCCAGCCTGCGGGCCGTCAAACACCGCAGTTCGGTCGTGACCGACGAGGGAATGGCTGACCTCGCGAAGAGCGGCACGCTCGACTCGCTCCTTGCCCAAGACTTCGCGATCACCAACGCCTCAGGGGCCCATCTCGCCGCCCTGGCCGGCTTGACGTCGCTGGAAGTCTTCCGCTGTCAGGGATTCGGGTCCGAGGGCGTGCTGGCGCTCGCTCCCCTGAAGAAGCTCAACCGGCTCACGCTCCGCGACCTGCCGGAAGTGGGCGATGGCGGCCTCGCGGTACTCGGCGAACTGCCCGGACTCAAACGGCTCTACCTGCACGAGCTGGCATCGGTGGGCGACGAAGGGCTCGCGCATCTGGCCGCAGCGCGGCAACTCGAGGTGCTCGACATCTGGAGCGTGCCGCGACTGACCGATGCCTCCGCCGCGGTACTAGCGAGCCTGCCACACCTCAAGGAACTCTCGATTCGGGAGACCGGCCTGACCGCCGCGGCTCTCGACACGCTTGCGGCGATTCCGACGCTCGACGTGCTGACCTTCAAGAACGGCGCAGTCCCGGAAGCCACGGCCGCCAAGATCGCCGCCATGAAGAAGTGGAAGAAGCTCGACATCGGCAAGTGAGCCCCGGATTGGCCGAGAAAGTCCTCGCCGTACAAGCCCAACGCCGTGAGGCGTGGGGTGCACCAGAAATGGACGCGCGGTCCAACTTACAAAGCCGACACGTCGGCGGCCGCCAGTCGAGCCGCGGCGGCGGCCGGGTCGGCCACGATCGTGATCGTGCCGGGATCGTGGCCGGTCGCGGTGAGCGACTCCACCACGCGGCGGCGGAAGGCCGCCGATCCTGTCAGCAGG
>JAUMAF010000020.1:0-10291 GCA_032117045.1 Pirellulales bacterium
GGCTGCCGGCTGCTTCGGCAAGCTGCTCACGATCGTCGAGGAGTCGGGTCGGGCCGGCCAGCCGCTCTATCGCGAGGGTCTCGAAGGGTTTCTGGTGATGCGGCTTGGTGAGGTGATGGACATCGATGTCTCCAACACTCGTCAGTTCATCGACGCGATGATTCAGCGGGCGATGCTCGACGGCCTCGCGAAGGGCCGTCTCGACACGTTCAACCGGTTCGTGGGGCTGGCCTATGCCCTCTACGACCGACGATACGGGGCCTCAGCGCCCGGCACGAAGCACATCTCCAAGGAGTCGCGACTCCCGCCGTTTCCCGACCTCGTCGACGCCTCCTTCGAAAGCGTGATGAAGCGGGAATCGAACCCCGTGCTCGTGCGGGCCCGGATCTGGGCCTGGACGCCGGATGAGCTCAAGCAACGGGTCTGGGGGCGGCTTGGCGAGACGCTGCGATCCCAGGCAACGGCCGACGGTGTCGATCCCGATCGGGCCTTCCCGTCGCCGCCGGGCATGGCGGAAGCGTCCACGCCGCCCCCCGGCGCCGATCCCGCGAGCCCGACGCCGTGAGGCGTGGGGTCATAAGCAAGAGCGGCCTGACCCCGCCGTGGCTACTTCTTGTCGACGTCTTTGTCGTCGAGGATGTAGTGCACGAGTTGCCCATTGACCGTGTACTTCTCCCAGTCCTGCACCCTGGGAGAACGGGCGGTCTGGTCGCTCGACAGCAACTGGCTGTAGACCCACGGGTCGATGGCGTCGCTGATCGTCCGCGTGTGGCCGTCGCAGAAGGCAAGTTGGTAGCCGCGGCCATGGCACGACGACGGATAGCGGAGTCCCATGTCAGCCGAGAGCTTCATCCACGTGTTGCCGGTCTTCCGATCCGTTGGGTATACCTTCCCGGATATCACCCCGCGTGGCTGTAAAAACACGTGGGCCTCGGAGGCGGCCAGCCCGTCATTCGTGGCAGGGAGGGGATTCTCCGACCACTTCAACCCCTTGGGCACCGCCAGCCCGGTCCGCTCCGCCAGAAGCGCCGTGCTGCTCTCCCCGTCCGCGGCACCGATGGTTTCGAGCGAGTATTTCGTCGGCTGGTATTTCCAGGAGGATCCAGACGCATTGCCCACGGCATCGACGAGCACGCCATCGCCCCGATACGGCTTGACCCCGTCCTTAAGAACGACCGCACCGGTTCCAGCATTGCCCACGTAGGCGATCGAAGCCGGATACTGATCACGTTGCTCGACGGCCAGGCTTGGGCAGAGGTACCGAGGGATGCTCTTGTTGGTCACGGCGGAGTCAATGCCCGTCGGCGTGGTGTAGTTCTCGTACCAGGCGAAGATCTCCCGTTCCCCGAGGAAGGGCATCAGGGTCACCGTCCACGACACGCATGCCTTCGAGGGGCTCGACGGCAGCATGGTTGTGGAATACATGTCCTGCGTGTTCCGCCAGCCCGGCAGCTGTCCCTTGGCCGCGTCATAGGCCGAGAAGGCCTTGGCGATGGAGGCCAGATTCGTCATGCATGACGACTTGCGGGCCGCCTCCCGTGCCATGCCGAGGGCCGGCAGCAGCATCGCGGAGAGAATGGCGATCAGCGAGATCGTCACCAGGACCTCGACGAGCGTGATCCCCCGCCGCCGAGCCTTCGGCCGCGCGGCGCGGCGGGAGCGGATGGGGGCGAACGTTTGCTCGATGCTCATGGTGTCCCCATGTGGAACGGATGGCGATCCTTCGAATGTACACCGTCGTCAGGCGGTGGACACCTGCGCACCATGCCGCCCCGTTGATCCCGATGTGGCGGGCATTCCTGCGGTTGTATACTCCGTGCTCGGCCCGCCGGGCGGCCGATGGCAGTGGATGACCCATTTTCATGCATGACGGCGGCACACGCATCGACCGACCACGGCTCGAACGACGGGCCGCCGCCTGCCCGCTGCCGTCGCTGTGGCCGGTTGCGATGGTCGACGTGCCCTCGTTTCAGGGGGTGCCCTGGGCCGCGTTCGCGCTGACGGGGCTGCTGTGCCTGACGATCGCCGCCTGCCTCGGCGCCGCCCGGTGGGTCCGTCGTACCGGCAGCCGCATGGGTGAGGCGGCATCGCAGCGGTGGAACCTCGTTTTCCAGCTCATCGGCGTCGGGCTCCTGGCCTGTTTCCTGCTGGGGTTCTGGTGGACGATTCCGGCCGCATGGGCCGTGCTGCTGGTGGCCGCGACGCTCTTCGTCCGCGGCCGAGACCCGTCACTGCCCGATTCGCGGAAGATCTTCGTCCGCGAGGGACTGCGGAATCTCGTCACCGAGCTCCGCGAGCACACGGTGCCATGGTCGCACAACCGGCAGGCCTCGCGGCCGCTGACGCTCAAAGAGCAGTGGTCCCAGCTGGTCGGCAGCTGGCGGGAACGTCTTTCCGGCGGGCCTGGGAAGGCGGCCCCGGGCAAGAGCGGCAAACGCACCGCCGTGGCGAAGAAGCCGGCAGGAGGGCAGGCCGCCGACACCTTCACGTTCCTGAAGAAAGACGGCACGACGGTGATGTCGATCCCGCTTGGTGGCAAGGCCACGGCGAAGGTCTCGGCACACGTGCTGAAGACGCAGCAGCTGCTGCTCGCCGCGATTCGCTCCGAGGCCGACAAACTGCTGTTCGAGCAGGATGACAAGGGGTGCGTGGTCCGCGCCGGAATCGAGGGTGCGGCCAAGGATCTCGAAAAGCTGTCGGCTGACGATGGCCGGGGCGTGATCTCGACGCTCAAGGTGATGGCTGACATGGCCGGCACGGAGCCAAACCGAGCCCAGCGGGGGGCGTTTGCCGTTCTGCTCCGAGGTGTTCGGCATCAGATCGACGTGTCGACGGCAGCAGCGGCCGGCGGAGAGAGGCTCGCCTTGCGACTGCAGCAGCCCACGCAGGGCGTGAGCCGCTCCGGTCTGGACGCCCTTGGCTTTCGCCCGAAGGTGCTCGCACAGTTTCGTGAGGCGATCTGCCGGCCCTACGGCCTCCTGCTCGTGGTGGGCCCGGAGGGCTCCGGACGGACGACGACGCTCTACGCGGCGATCCGCGAACTCGACGCCAAAAAGCGAAAGATCACCACCGTCGAAAATCCGATCGCTGGTCGGCTCGATGACGTCACCCAGATCAACGTCGATACGGCTTCGGGCGCGGCGGTGGCGAGTGTGCTCCAGATGGTGCTGCGGCAGGATCCCGATGTGCTGCTCGTGGGCTCGTTGGGCGATACCAAGACGGCGGAGCTTGCCTGCCAGGCGGCACTCACCGGACATTTCGTGCTCACCTCCTTCGAGGCCAGAGACACGATCGACGCCGTCATCCAGCTGATCACCATGGGGCTGGAGCCGATGCTCGTCCAGACGGCCGTCACGGCCGTGCTGGCCCAGCGACTGGCCCGCAGACTCTGCCCCGCATGCCGGGTGCCATGTGATCCACCGGAGGCCCTGCTGCGGAAGTTCAATCTCAAGCCAGGGGCCGTCAAGCACATCTACAAAGAGAAGGGCTGCGAGAAGTGCGGGGGCACCGGCTTCCAGGGGCTCGTGGCGATCCATGAGCTACTCGTCATGAACGACCAGATCCGCCGCCTGATCACCGCCGATCCTTCGGCCCACGATCTCAAGGCGGCGGCGGTGCTCAATGGCACGCTCACGCTGCAGATCGATGGACTCACGAAGGTGATCCACGGTGAGACGACCGTCAACGAAATCCTGCACGTCACGGGCTGAATCACCCCATGTACAACATCCTCGTCATCGCTTCGATCCTCGGGTGTGCCTGGCTCGGATTTCAGCAGGGCTTCCGTGTCGCCGTCGCAGCCGCTCTCGAATGGCTCGCCTGCCTCATGCTGGGAATCGTGCTGCACGAGACCATCGCCGATGACGTCCACGCGGCGCTGCAGTTCGTGGTGGGCGACCTCGTGCCCCAGCGATGGATTCTCCTGCTCGTGTTTGCGAGCCTGTCATGGGGCGGCTGTGCGCTCCTGCGGAAGTTCCTGCATCGTGACGATGAAGCGAGCGAAGATGACGAGGAAGGCGGGGAGTCGCTAGCCGATCGGATTGGGGGCGCGGTGGCTGGCGGACTCGGCGGCATCGCCTTGGCCGGCGGAGCCATGGTGACGCTCTCGATGCTCCCGCTGCTCTCCGGCTGGAAGCCGATCGGAAGCCAGATGCTGTTCGACCCCGGGAGCATGGTGCTGCGGGCGGCGGGGCCGCTCGTCGGCGATTGGCACGAGGGCCGCTCGCTCGTGATTTACGGCGAGCCCGTCTCGAGGGCGTCCAAGCGGTCGGCGGGTCTGGCGAGCGAACCCTGGCTCGACATGGACGCCGACGCGCGGCCCTCGGAGTCGGACCGATACAGCGACGCCGATGAGAGCGGCAGCTTCACCAAGGACCTCTATTACACCGATGTCGATGGCGACGGGGTGCGGCGCGTGGGAATGATCGACAAATACGCCGCCGGCTGCTGGGATTCCAACCTCAACCGCGACGATCGCCCGAGGCCCGTCGAGAAGAAGCCTGTCGAGAAGAAGCCCGCCCCACCGAAGCCACCGGCTCCGAAGCCCGAGTCGCCCAAGCCCGAAGCATCAACGGCGCCCAAGCCGCCAGCTGAAACCAACCCGGAAGAGCAGCAGACTCCGGCAGCCAATCCAGCCGCAGGTTAGGCCGCCGACTCGTCGCCGTCAGTTTCGGTTTCGATGTCGGCATCGATTTCCTTCAGCAGGCGGGTCATGGTGTTGGCATGCACACCAAGCAACTTCGCCGCCCGGGCCTTGTGGCCACGGGTCACCTGAAGGGCCTCACGAATCGCCTGCTCGCGAAGCTTGGCGAGGTCGAGGCACGGCAGCTTGCCCGAAGATTCGTCACCCGCCGGGCGACTGCCACCCTCGACGCCGCGCTTGACGGGAATCTTCGGCTCCATCTGGAGCACATAGGCCTGTTCGATCACGTGCTCCAACTGGCGGACGTTCCCAGGCCAGTTGAACGAGCAGAACTCGGCCAAGGCATCGGCTGAGGGCGTCCACACCGGCAGCCGATAGCGATCGGCAAACCGCTGCGAGAAGAACTCGATGTAGGAGGGAATGTCTTCCGCCCGCTCCCGCAGCGAGGGCACGCGGAGCTCGATCATGTTGAGACGGTAGTAGAGGTCTTCGCGGAAGTTGCCCTTCTCGACCTCTTTCTCAAGATCTCGGTTGGTGGCGGCGACGATTTGCACGTCGATCGGCTCAGGCTCATTGGCGCCCACGGGAAGCACTTCGCGCTGCTGCAGGACCCGCAGCAACTTGGCCTGCAACTCCATAGGCATCTCGCCGATTTCGTCGAGAAACACCACGCCCCCTGCGGCAGCGCGGAAGATACCGAGCGATCGGCCATTGGCCCCGGTGAAGGCGCCCTTCTCATGGCCAAACAACTGGCTTTCGGCAAGCGACGGCGTGAGCGCGGCACAGTTGACCGGAATGAATGCCTTGTTGCGCCGCGGTCCGCTGCGATGCAGCAGGCGGGCCCAGAGCTCCTTGCCGGTGCCGGTTTCACCGCACACAAGCACCGTGCATTCGACTTCGGCGGCACGCTCGATCGACTTGGCGATCCGACGCATCGCGGCACTCGAACCGAGCACCCAGTTGCTGAACGTCGAAGGACCATCGATCCGGGTCGATCCACCCGCGTCGACGACGAGCGCCGGATCGAGAGATCCACCGCGCGGATCGCGAACCGCATTTTCGGAGGCGGCGAAACTCGAGGGTCGAAGGGACATGAGCGAGTTGCGTCTTGCGGAAGATCGAACGGTGTCGGGGGGTTGGTGAATCGACCCACCTCACACTCCTGTAAGTATCATGGCCCGGGAATCGGAATGCAACACGGGGGTCGGAGGATTTTTGAGCCGCCTCCCGGAGGCTTTTTTAGGCCCTTTTTTAGGGTTTTGGTGCCTTCGGCGGGCCGGAAGCCCCAGCGGTTTCTCCCAGGAAAACCAGGTGCTGCCAGGGGAGCCGGTCGAACTCCCGGACCACTTCGAAGCCAGCCGGGCCCAGTTCCACCCGAATCTGGGCCTTGGTCATCTTGTGCAGCGGCTTGATGGGCACGGCCGGATCCTCACCGCGAAACTCGACGAGCGCGATGCGACCCGACTCGGTGAGGCTCTCGCGGATGCGGTCCAACATCGGCCCCGGGTGTGAGAACTCGTGGTACACATCAACGCACAGACAGAGATCGATATCCCCGGCCGGCAGCCGGGGATCGATCGGCGTGCCGAGCACCGGCCGGATGTTCGTGAGGCCTTCGGAGCCCGCCCGCTCCGCGAGCATCCGAAGCATCTCGGGCTGGATGTCGACGGCATAGACGAGCCCCTCTTCTCCGACCATCCGGGCGAGTTCGAGCGTGTAGAACCCGTTGCCGCAGCCCATGTCGCAGACGTTCTGGCCGGGTCGCACATCGAGCGCATCGAGCAGCATGCGGCAGTCTTCCTCCCGCTGGCGGCTCTGGCGGACGAGCCAGGGCGCGCCGGTGAAGTGCATGGTCTGCGCGATCTCGCGGCCGTGATGATGAGTCGCGGCGGGGGGAATCATGGCTGAACGATCGATGGCGAGATCGATCGGCAGGGGCCGGCCGACGTGGCCGAGACCGACGTGGCCCGGACCGGCTGAAGCCGACGCGGCAGGTGCCTCCTGCGGCAGGACGTCGCCGGCGCTGCCGAGACACACGAGGATCGCCAGACTCCAGCGGAGGGAAGCAACGCGGATGGGCGAGTAGATCGTCATGCGGCCCACAGTATAGAGCGGCATGCGTGAGGGCCGCATGCGGTCGGAAGAATCGCCGCGGCGTCAGGCAGCGGCGATCTCATCCAGCGCGGGCATGCCGGCGAGGTCGTGACAGCTGACGATCGTGATCCCACGCCGGGCGGCGGTGATTTCCAAGGCTCGTGCATCCACGAGGATCGTTCGGCCGGCCTCGATGGCCAGCACGGTCGCGCCGGCCGCGGCGAGCGACTCGAGCGTCCCGACGCCGATCGTCGGCATGTCGAACCGCAGGTCCTGCTGGGGCTTCGCGACTTTGATGACGGTCATTCCGCCGGAGGCACAGAGGTGGCCGGCCCGGCGGATACACGCGTCGGTGCCCTCGATCGCCTCGAGGGCCAGGGGTGCCAGATCTTTCACCACGACCGTCTGGCCGATGTCGAGTCGGCCGAGTTCCTTGGCCAGCCGCCAGCCAAACGCCACATCGTCACGCTGTCGTTTGGTGAGCCGACGTCCGGCCAGCACCCCATCGGTGGCCAGGAGTTCCGGTGCGAAATCGATGGCCGGGCAGATCGCCACGCCCGCGGCATTGAACGTCTCGGCAATCGCGCCGAGCAGGGAGTCGTCACGATTGTCGCGGCGGCGGCTGACGAAATGGGGCCAAAACGTCGTCAGCCCCGTCCAGTCCGGGAGGTGCCGCCGCCAGGCGCCCTTTGCGAAGATTTTCGCCTTGTGGATCTTGCCGGCCATCGTCGCCCGCCGCACGCCGTGCCGCCGAAAGAAGTCGACGGCCGCGCCGATCTCGGCCACCCCCACATGCCCGTGGACATCGGCGAGGGGCTCGAGGGCCACGTCGGCATGATCCCGGATCGAGAGGATGGCGGTGCGGCCGCCGCCGCGGCGGATGGCCTCGGCCACGGCGGCAGGAAAGCGGCCCCAGCCCGCGAGGATGCCGATCGTCTCCCCACGGAGCGTTTGGTCGTGCCGTGTGTGTCGCCCGTCGCGCGATGCAGTCATGGGATGGCGGTGCGGGGTTCAGGCGGCGTCGGCGGCCGGGCGGCCGCCGGCCTCGAGGGACTCGACGCGGGCGATGAGGTGCTTGAGATCACGACGCATGTCCGGGAGCTTGCTTATCGTCGCGAGCTGGAGCTTGCGGTCGCGGAGGTCGATGGCCGGCTCCCCGAGCACGACCTTGCCCGGCTCGATGTCGTTCGACACGCCCGACCGCGCGCAGAGCACGGCCTTGTCGCCGATGTGGACATGGTCGCGGACGCCGACCTGGCCGGCCATGATCACCCAGTCGCCGGTCGTCGTGCTGCCAGCCACGCCCACCTGCGAGCAGATCATGTTGTGCCGTCCGAGCCGCACGTTGTGGGCGATCATCACGAGGTTGTCGATCTTCGTGCCCGCCCCGATCACCGTGGGACCGTAGGTGCCGCGATCGATCGTGGTGCCGGCGCCGATCTCGACATCGTCGGCGAGTTCGACCCAGCCGAGCTGGGAGGAGATGGTATAGCCCTCCGGACCGGCCTTGTAGCCGAAGCCGTGGGCCCCGAGCACGCTGCCGGCATGGATGACGCACCGCCCGCCCACGACCGTATTTTCATAGAGGACCGCGTTGGGATAGATCACGCTGCCGGGACCAATCCGGCAGCCGGCCAGCAGGCGAACACCGGAGTGGATTGTGGCTCCGGCGGCGATCTCGACGTCGGCGCCGACGGTCGCAAACGGATGGATGTCGACGTCCCCGGCAATCCGCGCGGACGGATCGACCGCGGCCTGTGGGCTGATGCCCGTGCGGAGCTCTGGCCGGACAGGACGAAAGAGGAGAATCGCCGCGGTGAACGCGGCATGAACGTCGGCTACTTCGATGGTGGGCCGGTCGCGGATTCCGGTGCCGATCGGCACGATGGCCGCCGCGGCCCGGCTCTTGTCGAGGAGGTGGAGCTTGTCGGCGGCATCGACGAGCGTGATGTCGTGCTCCGTCGCGGTCTCGAGCGTCGCGGCAGAGGTGAGGGACAGTGCCGGGCCTTCCCCGACGAGCGTGCCGCCGATTCGGGCGGCGAGATCCGCGAGCATGATCGACATCGACGGTCCTCCCTGAGGTCTGCCAGCGCAGGCCGAGCAGGGGCGGGAGGATAGTGATGGGCTCCGGCCGCTGCAAGGCTGGCCGCGGGCCGAAAGCTGGCTTCAAGCCGCACCATTTCCGCCACGCGGCCACGGGCACGTTTCCGCTGCCGGACCTTTTCAGCCGCGGGTCTTGAGGTCCGCGAGGCCACCGTCGACCCCGAGCACCTGCCCCGTGATCCAGCCCTGGGCGGGGTCGAGGAGGAAGGCGATCGCCCGGGCCACATCCTCGGGCTCACCAAGGCGACCGAGCGGATGCATGGCGACCGACGCTTTTTCCGCCAGTTCGCTGGCGACGAGGCCCTTTGTCAGGGGCGTTCGCACGAGGCCGGGGGCCACGGCATTGAAGCGGATTCCCTGACGGGCGTAGGTCGCCGCGGCCGACAGCATCAGACCGATGACGCCCGCCTTGGCGGCGGCGATGGCCTCGTGATTTGCCAGCCCGACCCGTGCCGCAGCGCTCGACACCAGCACGACAGATCCGCCCGATGCCTTCAGGAGGCGACCGGCCGCACGCACGCATGCGAATGCGGTCGTCAGATTCGCCGCGAGCGTTGCCTGCCATTCAGCGGTGGTGGTGAGGTGTGCCGGCTTGAGCAGGAGCGATCCGGAACAGTTCGCAATGCCGTCCAAGCCGCCGAACGCGGCGGCAGCGGCATCCCCGCAAGCATCGAGGGCGTCGGGGTCGGAAGCATCGACTACCCCGTGGGGCATGCCGAGTTGCGAACCGAGGTTTTCGAGGCGTGTTGCATCGCGAGCGGCCAGAAAAACGCGACCGCCGCCGGCGACGAGTTGATTCGCCAAGGCGGCACCGATGCCACCAGTCGCACCAATTACCAACACGCGTTGCGACATGGTCTGCCTTGGGTTGGGGACGGCGGTCGCCTTCGGAGCGGGAGGGGCAACGGTCGCATCACAGCCAGTCGCCGACCGTTTGCTCGAGTTTCGCCTCTGCCGCCATCGATCGGAGCCGGTCCATCGCCCGGCCCTGAATCTGCCTGATCCGCTCCTTGCACACGCCCATCTGGCTGCCAAGTTCGCGGAACGTTCGTGGCGGCTTGCCGTCGAAGCCGAACCGAGCGACCACGATCCGCCGCTCCCGTGGTTCGAGTTCGCCCAGAAACTGCTGGAAGAGTTCTTTGAGGACGGCGATCTGCTCGGCTGACCGATACTCGCAGGAAGGATCGTTCTCGGCGCGATCCCGAAGCGAGTCGTCGTCGTTCACGAACCGCTTGCGAAACTGGCGTCCCCGATGTGAGAGGCGAAAGAAGTGCCGCTGGATCGCATAGGTCGCATACGTGCTGAAGCGATTGCCGAGGGCGAAGTTGAACTTCTCGACCGATCGCATCAGGGCGACGTTGCCTTCGCTCACCAGTTCGTCGAACGTCCAGGAGGGATCGACGAACTTCTTCGCGATCGACACGACGAGCCGAAGATTGGACGTGATCAGGA
>JAUMAF010000021.1:0-4257 GCA_032117045.1 Pirellulales bacterium
GACGTTCGTTGCGCCCATCCTGGGCTTCACTCACTCGGATGCCGCCGGCGCTTCGGCATCCTGCCTGCGCTTGGCGTCATACGCCGGCTCGCGGGGCACGGGCAGCCCCTCGCTGACTTCGTGCCCGTGCCAGCCGACTGGCCGTAAGGCCGCGGGCGATTCACCCCAGACGCCGTGACCGTCGTCGCAGCAGGGCGAGGCACCCCGCGCACGCGCCGCTGGCCAGCAACCCTGCGGAGGGTTCGGGCACGATGGCGACGGACCCGACGGCCCCCGGCGGCTGACGGTAGAAGCCGGCATTGTAGAGGCCGCTGGAGATGAACTCGGCGGCATCGAGCATGTCGACCACGCCGTCGTCGTTGAAGTCGCCTTCGGCCCAGGTGGCGGGGTCGCCGGTATCGAACTTGCCGGCGGTGAGCACGTTGGCAGCGTCGAGCACATCGACCTGCCAGTCGAGGTTGGTGTCGCCCGGTGCGGCGAAGGTGTAGGCCGCCAGTCGCATGACGCCATCCTGATACTGCTGCTCGTCTTCGATGCCCCAGTTGAGGATCAGCAGGAAGGGGTCACTGGCGATCGGGCCACCGACGGGATAGCCGGGCCCGGTCGCCGTGGCCTCGGCCCACAAGCCGTAGAGCCCCGGAGCGTCGGGATTCGTGAGTTCGTAGGCGGTGAAGTGATGATGCTCGCCCGGCGCGCCGACAAAGGTGTCGACGAACAGCGGATTGACGCCGCTGATGCCGGTGGCGGCGATGCTCGTAATCGCCGCCGAGCGATTGACCACGCTGATCGTGCCAGATGGGACGGGCAGCGGATCGAGCGGGCCGGTGGCCGGATTCCAATACCGCAGGGCCGAGGTGAACCGCAGGCTGACGGCCGAACTCGCCGGCAGTGTGTCGGCCCGGCTGAAGCCCGGATAGCTGGTTGAAATCGGAAAGCCGAAGCCTGGCGTCGCCAGATTCTCATCGACGTTGAAGACAGCGTAGACGGTGGGCGACACCGTGAGACGGTTTTCCCAGGCGGCGTAGTCGATCACGAACGGATCGCCGTGGGCGACCGCGCGGCGGGCGAGCGCCGGTGCCAGGCACGCCGTCAGGCATGCCGCGACGAGAACCCATCGACGGCGTGCTGAGACGTGGCGGGGTGGTGATGGCATGGCGTGGGCTCCGGGCGTGGGATCGGTAGGGGATCGATGGAGTGGGGGTGTGGTCAGCGGCGGTCCCGCGGCAGGGCATCAGGCATCGCGAACGTAGGATTCGCCGGCATGCGGACCGCGTCGGCGACCCAGGTGGCGATCGACGCGGCGGGAATCGTCTCCACATGTCCGTCGGCGCAGAGGTAGTTGGCCTGGCCAGCGTGGAGCCGGTCGGTCCGGGCCGCGGCTCCCGTCGAGGCGGGCACGGCACAGTCGCCGAAGTTGGCCTCTCCCTGTGATGTGAACCAGATCCAGCCGGGATAGCGGGCCTCCTGCGCCACGTTGCCCGGCGAGAACCAGTCGTTGGGATGGGCGTGGTCGTTGGTGAGCTTCGGCGACATTCGCGGCGAGATCTCGAACGTGACGAGCGACCGCGACGAGGCTGTGAACTTCGACATCCGATCGACCGCACCGGGGATCGCCATCGAGACGAACGAGTTGAGAAGGTAGCTCGTCGCCAGCGACGTCCGCCGCTCTTCCGCCCGGGAGTCGGTGGGGCAGATGCGGATCGCGTCGCAGTTTCCGATCCATTCGGCCATCGTGAAGATCCACGACTTCGTGACGCCCCGGGCATCCTTCTCGTGGTCGGTTCGGGGAAAGCGGCCGCGGTGGGCCTCGGCGTGGCCGAGCCAGCCGAGGCCCACCTGACGGAGGTTGCTCGCGCACTGCGTCCGTCGGGCCGCCTCTCGCGAGGACTGCACCGCCGGCAGCAGGAGCCCGACGAGCGTCGCGATGATCGCGATCACCACCAGGAGCTCGACGATGGTGAATGCGCGGGCCTTCATGACGCGGTCAGGGAGCGGCGGCCAATCCGCCGCCGCAGACCCGCAGCCGCGGCGAATGCCGCGCCGCCGGCCAGGGCCAGCGAACCCGGTTCGGGCACCGACTGGATCTGATTCAGCGGGATGCCCTGCGACGCCGCAAACGCCGCGGCGACCGCGTAGGCATCGGCGAACGAGGTGTTCTTGGAGAGCACCATGTAGATCGGATCCGATGCCCCCACGGCCGAGCCGCCGGGTGTCGTCGCCGTCGTCAGCACCTCCATGCCCTGCAGGTAGATGCCGTCGGTGGCGACGCCGGCCACGGCGGGATCGAAGCTCGTGCCGTCACCGAGCAGCCGGAAGCCGGCGTTGGAGTGAGGGTTGGTGCTCTGGGTCACCGAGCTCACCGCCGTGTAGGCGAGCGATGAACCGCTGGCCGTCGTCATGAACACGGTCGGCACCGTGGTGGCGTCGCCGCGGAAGGCCTGCAGTTGCGTGGCGCCCGCTGCCGCCGCGGAGAACTGCGAGCCGTCCCACTTGAGCACCCGGTCGGTGAACCGGTAGCTGAACACGGTGCCGGCGAGGTTGGGCAGCGACGACGAATCCTTCCACGACCAGCCGGTGCCGGCGAGCTGACCGCCCGCTGGTGCGGTCGTGTCCCACTGGTACGCGAGCCCGTTGCCAGACGGATACGTCGTGATGTCCGGCTTGCTGTACCAGGCGGCCTGGGCCGCGGGGTGGGCCGCCGGAGTCGTGCCGTTGGCGATGACCAGCGGCATCACGTAAATCCGGGTGAGATCGGTGAGGGTCAGCGGCCGGATGTCGGTGGAGACGATCTGCCGCGTCTGCACCTTGCCCTCCACGGGATCATAGGAGAGCTGGTACTCGACACCGTGGCCAAATGCCGCGGTCTGGGCTGCGGCGCAGCGGAGCACGATGAGCGTGGCGACAGCGACCCGGTGGGGAATGAATGACGAACACAACGACGAGCGCATGGAAAACTCCTCTGGTGGCGTGGCGGCCGAAAGCCCCGAGGGGAAGCCGGCCGAACAGAACCGCCGGCGTCGGGTGGCGAACACGTGTTCGCACCGCTCCCCAAAGCGACGGTCAACCTGAACGATGTGTGGAGGCGGCGTTCAGGACCGAGGAGGAGGAGCGTCGGGCGCTGTGCCCGCGGAGATGCCGAACTCGTCGGCGAGCGAGAGCCGATCGACCAGGTCGACCGTCGGCTCCAATCGAAGGGCGGGGGTCGCCGGAAGGCCAACCGCCGCGCCACAGAAACCGGTGACCAGGCCACCACAGGCGAGCATGGCCCGGAGCACGATCGTCCGCCGAGGAGATCCCTCCGGCGGGTCGCTTGCGGGGCTTCGGTCTGCGTCCGCCGCGACAGCCTCGGCCGCGGGCTCGGCGGCGAGCGAACGATAATCGGAGCAGACCTCCGGAAGGTCGGCGGCGGCCGGCTCGCTTCGCGCCGCGGCCGCGCAGCATGTCGGCAGGGGAGCCGTCCGAGTCGCGCAGCACGAAGCCGGCTCGGCTGTCCGCGGGGCTACGGCTGCAGCGGCCCGTCGCTCGAGGCTTGCCAACACCGCTGGATCGATGTCGTGGGCCCGCGCCCAGGCGAGCGTCTCGGCGGGAGTGTTGCAGCAGCAGTTTGAGTAGCACTG
Source organism: Pirellulales bacterium (assembly GCA_032117045.1). GTDB lineage: Bacteria > Planctomycetota > Planctomycetia > Pirellulales > UBA1268 > QWPN01. Next base: position 3,618 of record JAUMAF010000021.1, read on the forward strand.
CTCCGCGGTGCCACATCCGCAGGGCTTGTCCATGCAGGGGAACGGCATCGACCGATCCTTGCCGCCGAGCCTGGCCGCCGCCACCGGATCGACACGGCCGCCGGCTCCCACGCCCAGCGACAGGCTGCCGATGGGGAGCGGCAGGCCAGACGCCACGACCGCGTAGCCGACAAGGCTCGCCCACGCCGTGATCTTCGTGGTTCGCATGCCGCGATTCATGTTTCCGAGTGTAAGGCGAACGTGAGCGGTGGTAAAACGGCTGGGGTTTTCAGGCCATCGCCCCGATCAGAGTGCCGAGAGGGTGCCGATCGCGTCGGCGAGCTCTTCCCTGGCAGCACGCTCCTCGACCGGCTCGAGGCCGATCCAGCCGCGGTAGCCCCGTTCCTCGAGCGTCGCGAACACCGCGGCGAAGTCGACCTGACCGGTGCCGAGGATCACGGCACGGCCGCGTCCCGCGAACGCACCTGCCACCGCATCGGTCGCATGCACGCTCGCGACATGCGGGCCGAGCGACTCGACGGCCGCGGCGGGATCATGGCCGTGCACGACGAGCGAGCCGGTGACGATGTCACAGGCCAGCGACCCTTCCGGGAGGGCGGCGATCAGCCGCGCGAGATCCGCCGGCGCGGCGCGGCCCGCT
>JAUMAF010000022.1:0-6937 GCA_032117045.1 Pirellulales bacterium
GAGTCGATGAAGGATCCGAAGTCGCGGTATTGGGCGGAAGTGGCCCTGGCCGAAATCGGTCCCGAAGCCGCACCCGCCACCGATGTGTTGGCCAAGGCAGTTGCCGAGGGTGAGCCGGAGGAGCGGCTGCAGGCGATCCTGGCGCTCTCGTCGATTGGCGAGAAGGCCTCCGCCGCCGCGCCGGCCATTGCCACGGTGCTCGAATCGGACGACCCGACGCTGCGGTTTGCCGCCGCCTTCGCCCTGGGGCGGATGAAGGCCGCCGGCTGCGATGAATGCCTCGCGAAGGCCGCCACCTCCGCTGATCCATTCCTGGCCTCGGTCGCCGCATGGGCCAGGGCGCGGATCAATCCCGCTGACAAGTCGCTCGTGGACGAGGCCGTGAGCCGCCTTCGCAACGGACTCGCGAGCCCGAAACCCGAAGCCCGCAGCGCCAGCATCTCCGGGCTTTCCGATCTTGCTGAGGGTTTCGATCCGGAGGCCCGACAGGGGCTCGCGGGCGACTTCATCAAACTTCTGGCCGATCCCGATCCCGACGTGGGCCAGGCCGCCGGCGGCGCCCTGATCAGGCTCGGCCCGGCGGCGGAGGCCCCGCTGCAGGCCAAGCTCGCCGATCCTGCGGTTCGGCCTGCGATCCTCGAAATCCTGGCAGCACTCGGCCCCGCTGCTAAGCCGGCGGTGGGCGATCTTGTGGCGCTTCTTGCCGATGCGGATCCGCAGACTCGCGGTGATGCCGCCGTGGCGCTCGCCTCGATCGGCGCGGATGCGGCGGAGGCCGTGCCGGCGCTACAAAAAATCATCGGTGACGCCTCCGAGCCGGATGGTGTGCGGTATGCGGCGGTCTTCGCCCTGGGTCGAATCGGTCCTGCGTCCTCGGCCGCCGAGTCCATGATCCGGGACCTGACGCAGTCGAAGGATGAACTCATGGCGACGGTCGCTGTGTGGGCAGCACTCAAGATCAAGCCAGATGACAAGTCGCTCTTCGAGGCCGCGATCCCGCTCCTGCGGCGGGCCCTTCGTGGCGACCGGGAAATGGCCCGGCTGGAAGCCGCGGTGGCGCTCGGCGACATCGGGCCGGCGGCTGCCACGGCGATCCCAATCCTCGAACTGGTGGCCGAGGATGATCCCGCGAAGTCGGTGCGAACGGCGGCGGCTGCCGCGCTCGAGAAGATCAAGGGCAAGTAGCGGAATCAGCCCGCCCGTTGGAGAACGGCCCGCGCCGCCATGTCGTCGATCGTGGCCTTCGGCAGCAGGCTCCACGTCGCGCGTGCCGATTCGACGAAGACCGTCGTCTGGGCGGTCGTCACCCGCTGGAGGAAGAACCAGCAACGGGAGAGGTGTCGCTCGTCGTTGGCCGCCGAGATCACCACGAGATCGAAGACTCCCAGGTGATTGCAGACGCGGGCAAGAGCTGAGTCGATGTTGCCCGGCACGAGTTGAACCCGGGCCTTGGCGTGCAGTCGCTGATGGGCCTGCTTGAGGGAGACGCCGGCAGGGTCGGTCGCGGCGCGGCTTTCAAAGCGGTCGAGTCCGACGTAGTTCAGATCGGCCGCGGGGAAGGCAGAGCCAGCCACTTCCAGCAGCCGCTCGGTGCGGCCAAGGGTGCCGAGGCCGAGTTCCAGGATCCGCCGAGGCGGCGTCTTGAGGGCGTAGCGGTAGAGAACGCGTTCGCCGGCGGGCTTTGCCAGCCGCGTGAGCCAGAGCGACCGCAGCATCCCCAACTTGGCCATGGCAGTTCCCACCCGTGGACGGCATGCGGGGTCGAGCCACCGCTCCCCCCCATCCTCCCCATCGGCCACCGGCCGTGCGGCGCTGGAGGCCCGGAGTGTGGGGCGTCACACCTTGCCGAGGCGCCACGCCGGTGAAAAACGGCGCGGCCCCAGCGACCGGTCCGGTGTTTGGTAAAGTGAGGACTTCCGGTTTCGCGTCTTTCACCCCCCGGCACTCCTCCCGCCATGCCCTCCGCACCGCGCACGCTGCTCGACAAGATCTGGGACCACCACGTCGTCTGCACGCCCCCCGGCGAACTCCCGCTGCTCTACATCGACCGTCAGCTCGTGCACGAGGTGACGAGCGCCCAGGCCTTTGAAGGCCTCAGGCTCGCGGGCCGTCGCGTTCGCCGTCCGGAAGCGACGTTTGCGACGCCGGATCACAACGTGCCCACGAGCGACCGGCGGCTGCCGATCGCCGACGCGATCTCGAAGCAGCAGATCGACACCCTTCGGAACAACTGCCGGGAGTTTGGCGTGCGGCTGTTCGATCTCGACGATGCCGATCAGGGGATCGTGCATGTGATCGGCCCCGAACTCGGCATCACCCAGCCGGGCATGACGATCGTCTGCGGCGACAGCCACACGGCCACCCACGGCGCCCTCGGGGCGCTCGCCTTCGGCATCGGCACCAGTGAGGTCGAGCATGTTCTCGCCACGCAGACGCTCCGCCAGGCCAAGCCCAAGTCGCTCGAGGTTCGGGTCGACGGCACCCTGCCGCCGGGTGTGACCGCCAAGGACATCGTGCTCTATCTGATCGGCCGGCTCTCCACCGAGGGGGGCGTGGGCCACGTCATCGAGTACACCGGCGAGTGCATCCGGAGCCTCGGCATGGAGCAACGGATGACCGTCTGCAACATGTCGATCGAGGCCGGTGCCCGAGCCGGCATGATCGCCCCCGATGCGATCACGTTCGACTACCTCCGGGGCCGCGATTTCGCGCCCCGGGAATCCACCGGGGATTTCGCGAGGGCAGTCGCCCAGTGGGAGACGCTTCCCAGCGACCCGGGGGCTGTCTATGACCGCGTCGAAATCTACAAGGCTGCCGACGTGGTGCCGCAGGTGACCTGGGGCACCAACCCGGCGCAGGTCACCGGCATCGACGCGGTGGTTCCCGATCCGGCGGCCTTCGCCGATCCGAACGACCGCTCGAGCGCCTCGCGGGCCCTCGACTACATGGGCCTCGCCGGAGGCACCAAGATCGTCGACATCCCGCTCGATCGCGTGTTCATCGGCTCGTGTACCAACAGCCGCATCGAAGATCTGCGGGCCGCCGCCAGCGTGGTCCGCGGCTACCGCGTGGCCTCCACGGTGCGGGCGATGGTCGTGCCGGGCAGCGGCCGGGTGAAGCGACAGGCTGAGGAGGAGGGGCTCGATCGCGTGTTTCGCGAGGCCGGCTTCGACTGGCGTGAAGCGGGCTGCAGCATGTGCCTCGGCATGAATCCCGACACGCTCGCGCCGCAGGAGCGATGCGCGTCGACGAGCAACCGCAACTTCGAAGGGCGGCAGGGCAAGGGGGGCCGAACGCACCTCGTCTCGCCCGCCATGGCCGCCGCCGCCGCGGTGACCGGGCACTTCGTCGATATCCGCGACTGGCGTTACAAGGGGGAGGTTTCCTGACCATGCAGCCGTTCACCACCCATGCCGGCGTCGTCGCGGCCCTCGACCGGGCCAACGTCGATACCGACCAGATCATTCCCAAGCAGTTTCTCAAGCGGATCGAGCGGACCGGCTTCGGCCAGTTTCTGTTTTTTGACTGGCGGTTTCTGCCCGATGGCAGCCTCAATCCCGAGTTCGAGCTCAACCAGCCGCCGGCCGCCGGCGCGAGCATCCTGCTCGCCCGCCGCAACTTCGGCTGCGGATCGAGCCGCGAGCACGCGCCGTGGTCGCTGGCCGACTACGGCTTTCGAGCCGTGATCGCCCCGACGTTTGCCGACATCTTCTTCAACAACTGCTTCCAGAACGGGATGGTGCCGATCCGCCTCGACGAGGCCGACGTGGACGAACTCTTCAAACGGGCGGCGGCTGCCGCAGCGAACGGGGGGCAGTATCGGCTGCATGTCGACCTGCAGAAGTGCACCGTCGGCGACGATGCGGGCTTCGAGCGGTCGTTCACGGTCGATCCGTTCCGCCGTCACTGCCTGCTCGAGGGGCTGGATGACATCGGCCTCACGCTGCAGCATGCCGACGAGATCACGGCGTGGGAAGCGGCCCATGGACTGCCCGCCGCAGCGGGGTGATCCCGATGCCATGCACCTCGCGGCCGCTGCTGGGCACGAGCATCATCGCGCTGACCTTGGCCTGCGCGGCCTGTCGCGCCGTTGCGGGGCCCGAGTTTCCGGTGACGGTGACGACGCTCGTGACCGACATGCCGGCCGCCGGCGACCTCGCGGTGTCGGCCAACGGGCAGACGGTGTATGGCATCGACGAGGAGCGGCGGGCGGTCGTCTCGTTCGATCCGTTCGAGCCCGGCCGCCGGCGGGATGTCGTGGCTCCCGCCGCCGAGGGCCTCCCGGTGCCGGTCGCGGTCGGCTGCCTGCCCGGTGATCTGCTGGCGGTGGTCTGCCGGCAGGGGGATGAGTGGACGGTGCGAACCCATCGCATTCGCCCTGGCGTCGCTGCCGATCCAGCGGAGTCTCTGCAGAGGCTCACGATCGGCAGGGCCGGCGGCAGCGCTCCGGCGGTGGGCGTCGCCGTGAGCCGTTCCCGCGATTGGCTGGCCGTCGTCGGCATCCCGCCTCCCGTGGCCCCGGTGCTTCGGGCGGTCTTTGCCGGGGCGGGTGTGCGGCCGGTCTCCGATGCGGGCTGGCCGGTGGTCGCCGCCGGCAGCCGACCGCTCGCGATCGCCGTCAGCCCTGCAGACGAGATGGTGCTGCTCGATGCGACAGATGCGGCTGCGCCGGCCGCGGTGTCGTTTCACGGGCCGACCGGCCGCGAGTTGTTGCGGCTCGACACCGGCCTGAGGCATGTCCGCGGCGTGGCCTTTGGTCGTGACGGTGCCGCGCTCTGGGTGATCGCGGGCAGCCCCGATTCGGGCGACCAGCCCGAGGGACTCTGGCGGCTCGATGCCGTGCTCCGCGATGGCCGGCAGGCGATTCGGCCGACGTGCGTGGCTCGACTGGTTGCGCCGCGATCGATCGTCGCCGTCTCGGAACGCTCCGTGGTGGTGGGGCATGGCGATCCCCGGCGGACGATCGTGCGGGTCGATCTGGACGACATGAACCCAGGACCCACTCTGGACCGACATCTGTACCACGAGGAGACCGCCGCGCCATGACCATGACCCGCCGGGAGAAGATCGAGACGATGTTGAAGGATGATCCGCAGGATGTCTTTCTGCGGTACAGTCTGGCGCTGGAGATGGAGTCGGCGGACGAATGGGAGGCGGGGCTCGAGATCCTCGAGGATCTGGCTCGGGGCACGCCCCCGTATGTGGCCGCCTTCCACATGGCGGCCCAGCATCTCGTCAAACGGAATCGCATCGACGACGCCCGCCGCGCCCTCCGCGAGGGCATCGAGGCGGCCCGCTCTCAGGGCAATGCCCACGCCGCGGGGGAGATGTCGGAACTGCTCGTGAGCCTCGGCGAGGCCGGGGAGCAGTAGCCCGCGGCGAGGCCGGCCGAGCAGGAGCCCCGGCCCGCTCAGCCGGGCTGGAATCAGCCGATGGCGGGCATCGGCTCGGCGGCCTCGGAGCCGCGGGTGATCACGAAGCCCATCTCCTCGATCATCTTGTAGTCGGCCTCGGGCAGCTGGCCCTTCGTGGTCAGGTAGTCGCCGACGAACATCGAGTTGGCGGCATAGAGCCCCAGCGGCTGCAGGCTGCCGAGGTGGAGTTCGCGGCCACCGGCGATCCGGATTTCCGCCGCGGGGTTCACCAGCCGCATCATCGCCAGCCCGCGGAGGCAGTCCCGGGGATTGATCCGGTTGACGTGCTCGAGGGGCGTGCCGTCGATGGCATTCAGGAAGTTGAGCGGGATCGATTCCACGTTGAGGGCCCGTAGTTCCATCGCCATGTCGACGAGGTCGTCGGGCGTCTCGCCCATCCCCATGATGCCGCCGCTGCAGAGCTCCAGGCCCGCCGCCCGGCAGGCAGCGAGCGTGGCCACGCGGTCGGCGTAGGTATGGGTGGTGCAGACCTCGCCGTAGTGCCGTTCACTCGTGTTGAGATTGTGGTTGACCTTGTCCACACCCGCTGCGGCGAGCTGGTGGGCCTGTTCTGGCGTGAGCAGGCCGAGGCAGGCGCAGATGTTGAGGCCATACTGCGCTTTGATCTGCGGGGTGATCTGGCAGACGAAATCGATTTCCCGCTGAGTGGGCCCCCGCGCGGAGATCACGATGCAGAAGGTCTTCGACTGCTGCTCCGCGGCGAGCTTGGCGGCCTCGAGGAGCTTGGGCGTGGAGAGGAGGTTGTAGCGAGGAATCTCGGCATCGGAGACCTTCGACTGCGAGCAGTAGCCGCAGTCCTCGGGGCAGAGCCCGCTCTTGGCGTTCATCAGAAAGAAGAGCTGCACGGTGTTGCCGAAGTGGCGGTGGCGCACCCGCCAGGCGGCGGCGAGCACATCGAGGAGTTCGACGTCGGACGAATCGAGAACGGCCCGCGCCTCGTCGCGGTCGATCGCGCCGCCGGCGAGCACGCGGTCGGCAAGGGCCTGCCAGCGGCCGGGGGCGGTGTCGCGGGGAGCCTCGGCGAGAGACATGCTGCGTGTTCCTGGGGAATCGGGGTGATCGGGATGCCGACAGAGGCCGCAGCCTGCGGCCGCGGCCCCGAGAATGTACGCGATCCCGTCCAGCGGTGCGACGCCCGCCGCTCCCCGTGAACGCCGACCGGCCGTGAGGCCGCGGGCTGACCCGGTACGCGGCTCGGGGCTGCCCATGCCCCGTCGCCGGACGTTCGTTCCGCCCATCCTGGGCTTCACTCACTCGGATGCCGCCGGCGCTTCGGCATCCTGCCTCCGCTTGGCGTCATACGCCGGCTCCGAGGCACGGGCAGCCCCTCGCTGAGTTCATGCCCCGTTAAAGCCGACCGGCCGTGAGGCCGCGGGCAAACCGCTCGGAATCGTGGCTCGGACCGAGTTGGTCATTTCGTCGAACGCGACATCACCACCGACTGCGGACGATCCTCCGGCGCGTTCCCGAACGCTTTGTTCGGCTCGGGTCCCATCACGAAG
>JAUMAF010000023.1:0-3361 GCA_032117045.1 Pirellulales bacterium
GCCTACAACTCTTTGGCAATGTCGCTGAGGAGGTACGTATGGCGTTGGCATGCGCAGTGATGTCCGCATCGCAGGATACGGTGCAATTAGGCGATGATAGTTGCGATGCAAATTGGCGGCTCATCTCGCACCCCGTCTACCGGCTCGTGGACGGGCCGGACCGGCTGCGGCGGTTCATGGAGAGCCACGTCTTCGCGGTCTGGGATTTCCAGAGCCTTTTGAAGGCGATGCAGCAGCGGCTGACGTGCACCGGGGTGCCGTGGACGCCGACTGCTGATCCCGAGGCACGGCGGCTCGTCAACGAGATCGTGCTCGACGAGGAGTCGGACGAGCTGCCCGCTGACGAGGCGGAGCGGGTCGGGCTTGTCGGCCCCGACGGCCCGCTCACGTCGGCTTCCCACTTCGAGATTTACCTCGCCGCGATGCGGCAGGCGGGCGCCGATACACGGCCGATCGGCCGGCTCATCGGGCTCCTGCAAGACGGCGTGCCGCTCTCGAGCACGCTTACCGCATGCGGCGGGCCGCCGGCGGCGCTTGATTTTGTACGACACACGTTTTCGGTGATTGAGTCGGGCGAGACACATAGAATCGTGGCGGCGTTCACGTACGGTCGCGAGGACGTCATCCCGTCGATGTTCCGGAACCTGGTCGCCTCGCTCGCCGAGGAGGACCCCGCAACGTGGGGCATCTTCCGGTTCTACCTCGAGCGGCACATCGCCCACGACGACGAGAAGCACGCCCCGATCTGCCGCCGGATCGTGGCCCGCCTCTGCGGCGACGATCCCGACAGGTGGGCCGACGCCTCGGCGACGGCCCGCTCGTGCATCGAGGCCCGCATCGCCCTCTGGGACGCGATCGCGGCGGATCTTTGCCCGTGACCTGAACGCGGCTGGCCCGGCACGGCATCGTCTGCAACGTGTTCCCGGGGTATGCTCCAGCACGGGGGCAACATGTTTCGATACGACAGGAACGTCGCATGCAACCGCATCACACGCGGCAGAATGGTTCAGGCCGTACGCAACCGGGCGGCGTGACGCTCGTCGAACTGCTCGTCGTGATCGCCATCATCGCCGTGCTCGCCGGCCTGCTCCTGCCGGCCGTGCAATCGGCACGCGAGTCGAGCCGCCGCGCGACCTGTGCCAATCACGTGGCCCAACTCTCCAAGGCCCTCCTCCAAAATGAGTCGGCCTTCGGGTCATTTCCGTCGGGCGGCTGGGGAAACCAGTGGCTGGGAGTCGCCGAACGCGGGAGCGATGTCCAGCAGCCCGGCGGGTGGACCTACGCCATCCTGCCGTACATGGAGCAGAAGCCGCTCGCCCAGGTGATCGAGGGGGTGAACGCCGGGTCGGCGGCTGCCGCGTACGCGACGCTCGTCGGCACTCCCGTGCCGCAGTTCACCTGCCCGAGCCGCCGCGGCGGACGGGCCCTGCCGCTCGCTGCTGGTGCGACGTTCAAGACAGGGGCGAGCACGTCGCTCGCGATCACTCCCGCGCTCGCCACCCGTGTTGACTACGCGGCGAGCTCCGGTGCGGGCGGGTCGTGTCCACCGCTCGAGGTGCTCAAGTCGCTGGCTGCCGACCCGAGCACCCGCGTGACCTTCTGCCACGCCACGGGCGGAGGAAGGTCCGGGCAAGGTAATTCGCTCACCCTCCCTCTGAACGCCGTGCTCAACGGCCATGCCGCGCACGACGGCGATCATCTGGGCGCCTGCGGAAGTTGCGATTCACCCATGGCGATCGACAACCCGGCGACACTCGCCGACGGCGACACCTGGGGCAGCCAGTCGCTCGGCCAGAAAATGGGGCGATCCGACGGCGGCATTCCCGATCTTCAGGACGGGGTGTTCTTCCGCATGAGCCGCGTCGTGCCGGCGGTGATCCGGGACGGTCTCTCGAACACCTACCTGCTCGGTGAGAAATACGTCGCGTCCGACCTCGCCACGACCGGCACGGATCCCGGTGACCGGAACCCCGCGTTCGTGGGCTTCTCGCCGGACAACCTGCGGTGGACGCGCGACCCCCCGGCCCGTGACGAGCCGGCTGTCTCGCGGGCGACCGTCTTCGGCAGCGCCCATTCCTCCACGTGGACGGCCGCCTTCGGAGACGGGAGTGTCCGCTCCCTCTCGTTCACGATCGACCCGGCCGTACACCGGGCTCTCGGGTCGCGCGCGGACGGATCGGTCGTCAAGATTCCCTGACCCGACCGCATCGGGCTCTCGTGGCGATCCGTCCTTCGCCCCGACCCGTTCCTGCGTCGTACGAGCTTTCAAAGTCATGACGCCAACAGGCGACTTTGTCGATGCCATCATCCGGCTGTACCAGCGCGACGTCGAGCGTTTACTGCTTCGACGGCGACTCGCCCGCGAGGAATGACGCCGTTCTCCCAGCCCCTCTCCGGGTGGCCCTGGGAGGGGTTGCCCATGCCCCGAGAGTCGGGCTGTGGAAGCGAGCGGAGGCAGGATGCCGGAGCGAAGCGGACACGCAGTGAGCGGCGGGCACGATGCCCGCCGCGAACGTCCGGCGACGGGCCTGGGCAGCCCCGACCCTCGCGCGGCGTGGCCGAAGGCGACTGACGCACGGCGACCCGCAGAAGCCGAACGGTCCCGATGACCGCCCCTCCGGAAATCCCCGCCGGCGTCACTTCGCCCCGACGAGTTCCTGCTTCTTGCGGGCCTCGATGATTTCCTTCTGGATGTTGCCCGGCGTCGGACGGTACTTCGAAAACTCCATCGTGAAGACGCCCTGGCCCTGCGTCATGCTCCGCAGGTCGGTCGAGTAGCCGAACGTCTCCGCCAGCGGCACCTCCGCGATGATCGTGGACGTGTTGCCCACGGTCTCGGTGGAGATGATGAGGCCGCGCCGCTTGTTGAGTTCGCCCGTCACCGGACCCTGGAAGTCGGCTGGCACCTCCACCTCCATCTTCATGATCGGCTCGAGGAGGACGGGCTTCGTCTCGAGGAACGCCTCGCGGAAGCCGGCCCGGGCGCAGATCTGGAAGGCCATGTCGCTGGAGTCGACGTCATGGTAGGAGCCGTCCACGAGCGACGCCTTCACACCCACGATCGGGAAGCCTGCGATCGGGCCCTTGTCGAGCACCGCCCGGAAGCCCTTCTCCACCGACGGGATGTACTCGCGTGGCACGCGGCCACCCACGACGTTGTCCTCGAAGATGAAGTTTTCCGGCGAATCGTCGGGCAGCGGCTCGAGCTCGCCGATGATGTGGGCGTACTGGCCGGAGCCGCCCGTCTGCTTCTTGTGCTTGTAGTCGTAGGCCGTCTTCCGTGTGGGCGCCTCGCGGTAGCTCACCTTCGGGGCCCCGACCTCCACCTCCACCTTGAACTCCCGACGGATGCGCTCGACGT
>JAUMAF010000024.1:0-23337 GCA_032117045.1 Pirellulales bacterium
GCAACTCCACCTACCCGCGGTTCATCAACTACCCGTGGATGGCAGCCGGCGGTTCCTCGACGACGACCTACTACTGGGACTATTCCGCCATCGCCGCCACCGGCACCGATACCTACCTGCAGGTCAGCCTGGCCGGCTCTCTTGGCGGCAACTGGAATCCGCAGCAGGTCTATTTCGACAACATGCGGGTGCTCGATCCGGTGAATCCGACGGCCGTGGGGATCGGAAACTTCATCGTCGAGTCGGGAACGATTGCCGGCACCCCCGACCTGGCCGTCTTCAACGGGGGCCGGATGACGCTGCCGAGCAGCCAGCCGATGACGCTCACGGTCAACACGCTCTCCGTCACCGAAGCCACTACGGAACCGGCCGGCGGCGGAAGGATCGACCTCGGAGCGGGGCGAATCAATGTGGCGGCGGGCGGGATTTCTGCCACGGAACTCGTGGCTGATATTCTCGCAGGACGCGGTGACGGCTCGTGGAATGGGTCGACGGGCATCACCTCGTCGCTGGCGGCTGCCGACATCGCCGCCTCGACGCCCCGCGCCGTGGGCTGGTTGGACAGCGGCACCGGGCTGGCCGTCGCGTTCGCGGCGCCGGGCGACACCAATCTGGACTGGCAGGTGGATGTGCTTGACGCCGCCGGCCTTCTCGCCGCCGGCAAATACAACACCGGCGCGGCCGCGCCCTGGGCCCAGGGTGACTTCAACTACGACGGCGTGTTCGATGTGCTCGACGCCGCCGGCTTCGTGAGCACGAGTCTTTATGATCAGGGCTCGTACAATCCCCCAGCGAGCAGCCTCGGCTCAGTGGCTGCGGTGCCTGAACCGAGCATGCCGACACTATTGCTGGGATGTTCCCTCCTCGCCGGACTGGGGATCAGCCGCAGGCGGATGGAGCTGTCACGGCGATCGGCGTGAAGGGCGATCGTGCAGGTCGTATACTTCGCCGCGATGCGGTCGGCCGGCGGGCCATGATTCCAGACCGCCGCCGTCAGCCGATGCTCGGTCCAGCAGGCCATGCCGCGACACACCATCCACCTGGGCAATGCCTGGCAGGCTCCAGAAGCCGGTGCCGCGGAAGGCTGGCGGCGGCGATTCGGCCGCCCGACAGGGGTCGAGCCCACCGACCGAGTGCTGCTGGTCGTTGATCGGCCCGCGGTGCAGGTGCCCTGGCGACGGCTCGAGCTCAACGGGCTGGAACTCAAGCCGATCGGCGGCGATGCGCCGCGATGGGAATGTGATGTGACCGCGTTGCTCCAAGACCGCAACGAGCTCCTGCTCGTGCCTGGGGTCGATGAACGCCCGACGTCCGCGTCTCCGAGGCATGCCGCTCTGCCGTCTGCCTGGGGCAGGGTCTCGATCGAGGTCGTCGTGCCGGATTGACACCGGACGCATCCGATCTGTACCACCCCGGTCAGTCAACAATGGCACCGCTTCGCTGCCGGCCGTTGCCGGTCACGTTGCAGCCAGCGTCTCGCTGAGGAGATCGACCATGTCGGTGATTCGTGTGGGCAGTAGCAGCAAGTATGCCGATGGCTGGGACGCCGCGTTTGGCGGGCAGCGCGGTGCGGCCAAGAAGTCGGCCGCCAAGAAGGTCGCACCGGCGAAAAAGGTGGCTCAGGCGAAGGCGGTCGCACCCGCCAAGAAAGTCGTCACCGGATCGAAGCGATCTTCGACTGCCGTCACGAAGAAGGTGACGGCAAAGCCGCGAAAGACATCCCGCAGCCGTCGGGGCTGATCCCGGCACTTCCGGCCGTCGGCTCCGAGGAAGCCCCCGATCGTGAGATCGGGGGAATGCGGACGGCTGGAAGCGGCATGCGTGACGGCTTTTCGCTAGCCGAGTTCTTTGGCGCGGGCCGCGGCCGCCACGACCGCGTCGATCAAGGCCCCGCGCACGCCCCGCTGCTCGAGCACGGCAAGGCCTGCGATCGTGGTGCCGCCGGGACTCGAAACGCGGTCCTTGATCTGCGCGGGATGCTCGCCGGTCTGCTCCAAGAGCGCCGCGGTGCCGGAAAGCGTCTCGACGGCGAGCGCCAGGGCCAGCTGCCGCGGCAGGCCCGCCTTCACGCCGCCATCCGCAAGCGCTTCGACGAGCAGCGCGACGAAGCCCGGCCCGGATCCGGACAGGCCGGTGACGGCGTTCAGCAGCGTTTCGTCGGCCTCGTGGACGTGGCCCACCGAGGCGAGCAGCGACAGCACGCGGTCGGCAGCCGCCGCGGACACCTCGGGAGTGCGGCAGACCACCGACACCCCGTGGCCCACGAGACATGGCGTGTTGGGCATGACGCGGACGATCCGCTTCGTGCCGGCCAACCCGGCGAGCGTGTCGGTCGACATGCCGGCCACGATCGAGACGAGCACCGCGTCGCCGCCAAGATGTCCCGTGAACTCGCGACAGGCCGCGGCGGCCTGCTGAGGCTTGACGGCGAGAAACACGAGGCTCGCGGCCGCGGCCGCGGCCGCCGGCGTGTCGGCGAACTGGATTCCTGGCAGTCTGGCAGCGACCCGCTCCCGGGCGGGCGGATGGGGATCATGGACGGTGATGTCGGCCGCCGCGAGAAGGCCCGCACGGCAGAAGCCTTCAGCGAGCGCCAACGCCATCTGACCGCCGCCGATCATCGCCACGGCCCGGTCGGCGGTCTGGGGCTCGGCGGAGGATTTCCGATGTGTGGAGGTCATGGGCCGTCGCCTTTCGTGGGGTCGGTAGGCTCGGCGGAAACGGGCTCGCTGGCACACCCGCGAGGCCTCGATTCAGCCACCCAGTTGCACGATTTCGTCATGCGACCCAGTATACGTGCGAGGATTCCCCACGCAGGAGGTTCGGGCCCCATGAAGATCTACACCAAGACCGGAGACGCGGGTGAGACGGGCCTCTTTGGCGGGCCACGGGTTCGCAAGGATCATGCGCGAATCGAGGCCTTCGGGACGGTGGACGAGCTCAACAGCCACCTCGGCATGGCCCGCACCCATTCGGTGGCGGCGGCATTCGATCCCCTGCTCCGCCGCGTGCAGTGCGAGCTCTTCGACCTGGGCGCGCAACTGGCCACGCCCGACACCGCCGAGGAGCGGATCACGGCCAGGCACGTCGAGGCCCTCGAGGTCGAGATCGACCGCCATGAGGCCACACTTGAGCCGCTGAAGTGCTTCATCCTTCCCGCCGGCACGCCCCTGGCTGCCGCCTTTCATGTGGCCCGGACGGTCTGTCGCCGGGCCGAACGCCGCGTCGTCACGCTTTCAATGGAGTCCGGCGCGACAATCCCGGCCAACGCGATCGAATACCTCAACCGTCTCGGCGACCTGCTGTTCGTCCTCGGTCGGGTGGCCAACCGTCAGGCAGGCGTCGCCGACGACCCGTGGATCCACCCATGACCGAGGCGGCGGGCATGGTGGGCTTCCGGCCGGCGGTCGCACGGGCCGCCGAGGCCACGGCCGCGGCCCGAGCACGGATCGCCGCCCAGCATGCCGCCAGCCGGCACGTTCCGGGAGAGCAACCGGCCGGCGGGTGTCAGGGATGGGCTGTCTGCGTGCTGGGGGCGGAACTTTTCGACGCCATCGTGCGCGATGTCTGGGATGCCATCATCGCCGACCTGCCCGAGGCCGACGCCGCCCGGATCGTCCGCCATGCCGCGCTTGTGGCCCACGGCGGCTTCGGCCGCGCGGAGATGGCTCCCTGGTCGGACCTCGATCTCATGATCCTGCACGACGGCCGGGCCAGCGTGCTCGTGGCCGACGTGGCCCGCCGGCTGCTGCAGGATCTCTTCGATGCCGGACTCGAGGTCGGCCAGAGTGTTCGCACCGTGTCGGAGGCGATCGATCTCGCCGCGACGGATGCCACCATCATGAGTTCGCTCCTCGACTGCCGAGCCCTTGCCGGCGGTGACGAACTCGTGCAGAGGCTCCGGCAGCGGCTGCGATCCGCCCTCGCCCGCGGCCGTCGTCGGCACGTCGATCGGCTCGTCGCTGCCCGTCGCGAGGAGTCTGACAAGCATGGCCAGAGCGTGGCCGTGCTCGAGCCGAATGTGAAGCGGTCCCCCGGCGGCCTTCGCGACATTCAGCTCCTTCGCTGGCTGGGCCAGCTCGTGCACGGGGTCGACAATCTCGATGACCTCGCGCACGCGGGGGGGATCTCTCGGGCCGATGCCGATGCCGTCCGCGACGCGCGGGAGTTTCTGATGTGGGTCCGCAACGACCTGCACCTCGCCGCGGGCAAGCCGGCCGACGATCTCACCCGCGACCAGCAGGTGCGGATCGCGGCGGCGGTCGGCATCGAGTCGCGGGCAGGGCTGCTGGGCGTCGAGCGGTTCATGCGGGAATACTTCGGCCACACGCGTCGTGTCGCGCAGGCGGTCGATACGATGCTGCGGTCGCTCGACCGCTCGGGGCCGATGACGTCGCTCGCGAAAGGCCTGCTGGGGCATGGCGTCGACGGCCTGTTTCGCGTCGGTCCGCTCGACGTCGCCGCCCTGCCCGCGAGCCTGCCGCTGGTGGCCGGAAGCATGCGCGAGATCGTGCGACTCGCCGAACTCTCCATGCTCTACGACATGCCCGTGGCCCGAGACACCTGGGAGGCGGTGCGGGCGGCGGTGCCCACGCTGTCGCGCGAGTCCGATCCCGCGGCCAACGCCGCCTTTCTCGCGCTCTTCGCGCATCCGGCGAGGCTGGCCACCGGCCTCCGGTGGCTGCACGACGTCGGGGTGTTGGAGATCCTCATTCCACCGTTCGCCCACGCGCGAAACCTGCTGCAGTTCAACAGCTTTCACAAGTACACGGTGGACGAGCACTGCATCCTCGCCGTGGAACGTGCCGCCGGCTTCGCCGCCGACGACGGCTGGCTGGGAGCCGAGTGGCGGCAGCTCAATCGCAAACGGCCCCTGCTCCTGGCGCTGCTCATTCACGACATCGGCAAGGGCTTCGTCGAGGATCACAGCGTGCTGGGAGCACGGATCGCCAGGGACGTCACGTCCCGGCTGGGCCTGCCCGGCGACGAGGCCGAGATCGTGGAGTTTCTCGTGCTGCGACATCTCGCGATGGCCCAACTCGCCTTTCGCCGAGACGTCGGCGACGACACGATCGTGGCGGGCTTGGCCACCGACGTGGGATCGCCCGAGGTGCTGCGAATGCTCGCCCTCCTCACCGCGGCCGACGTCTCGGCGGTCGGACCGGGCACGTGGACCAAGTGGAAGGCCGACCTGCTCGGCGACCTCACCTATAAGACGCTCGGCTTTCTCGATGGCGAAGGGCCGACCGCTGCGGCCGACCGTGCCCGCAAAGGACTCTCGCGACTCATCGACGGTCGCGCCGCCGATGATCCGGTCGTTCGGCTGGCCCGGAGCCTCCCCGACTCGTATCTCGGGGCGACGCCACCGGAGCGGATCGTCGAGGAACTCGGGCGGCTCAGCCGGCTCGGCGACCGGGGGGTGTTTGCGACGGCGCGGTGGCAGCCCGAGACATCGACCGTGTTGGTCACCGTGGGCACGAGCGAGAACGTGGCGGCGGGCATCTTTCATCGCGTGACGGGCAGCCTGACGAGCCAGCGGCTCGAGATTCTCGCCGCCGACATCCATACGTTTGCCGACGGTCGCCTGATCGACCACTTCACCGTCATCGATCCCGACTATGCCGGCGAGCCGCCGGCCGACCGGCTCGCCGACATCGCCGACGGTGTTCGCCATGCGTTGCTCGATGATCGGCCGCCGGACTTCGCGGCCCGGTGGAATCCCTTCGCGCCTCAGATCCGCCCGGCCCCCCAGCCGGTGCGGGTGGCATTTGACAACGAGAGTTCCCGGTATGCCACGATCCTGGAGGTCTTCGCCCACGACGCCCCGGCCTTGCTCTACGGCGTTGCAAAGGCCCTCTTCGACGCGGGGCTCTCCGTGCGGGCGGCGAAGATCGGCACCTACCTCGATCAGGTCGTGGATGCCTTTCACGTGACGACCGCCGCGGGTGGCAAGATCACCGACCCCGCCCTGCAGTCGGCGATCCGCGCCGCGATCGAGAAGGCGGCTGCGCCGGTCACGCGGCCTGCATGACTCTCTCTCTCTCTCTCTCTCTCAACGCCACGTCGTGCTGCGGGATCATGCCGGATCATGGTCGCCGTGAATCCGGCGGCGTCGTGACCCCCGAGTGGGTGCGCAGCCACGCCCTGCAGACGTCGGGGAAGTCGGTGAAGAGCCCGTCGATCTTCGCCTCGGTGAACAGCATGGGCAGCAGGAGATCGGTGGACTCTGCGAAGGCGGGCAACTGATCGACACGGAACGTATAGGGATGCACCACCAGGCCGGCGGCATGGGCGGCGGCCACTAGTTTGGTCGGTCGTCCATCCGGGCCGATCACGCGGGCGAGCGGCGGCCCGAGGCCATCAACGGTCGAGGCAAGCTCGGTGAGAGCCCCTGTGGCCAACAGGGGATCGGCTGTCGGGCCGCCGGCGTCTTGCGGAGCCTCGCCGAGGAGTTGCACGAGCTTTCCCTGCCAGTCGAGGTCGTGCCGTAGGCGATGGATCTCGTCGCCATCGAAGCATTGCAGGTAGCAGCGGTCGTGCTTCTTTGAATAGCCATGCTTCCGCAGCGTGGCGAGCACGATGGGGCTGATGTCGTGCCCCTCCCGACGGTGCCAGGCGGGCTGCTTGATCTCGGGGTAGATGCCCGTCCGCCGCCTCGTGCTCCGGTCGAGGCCCGCCAGAAACTCGAGCTCCTCATCGAGCGTGGCGATCCGGAACCAGCTCCGGTCGGCGGGAAAGCGGCCCGGGAAGACCTGCCGGCCCGTCTTTGGGTCACACCGCTCGTGGAGCCGCAGCTGCCGTAGTTCGTCGAGCGTGAAGTCGATGGCGTAATAGCGGCCGTCGTCACGGTGGCGGTCGGCAAACCGTTGAGCGACGTCGCTCACGGCGTCAATGTGGATGTCGTGCAAGACGATCGGCACGTCGTCCCGTGAGAGCACCACATCCTGCTCGAGATAGTCGGCGGCCTGGGCATGGGCCATCGCCTTGGCCTCGAGCGTGTGCTCGGGCAGATAGCCGCTCGCACCGCGATGGGCGATCACGATGGGAACGCCGTCGGCGGCATTCGTGTCGATTGGACCGACCGCCGCAGCCCACGCCATGAAGCCTCCGAGGAATTCGACGAGCGTGTAGCGGCGCGGCGTCGATCGGGGAGCGTGCATGGGGTGGCTCCTGGAATGAGTACCGGTCCGTCAGCGGTGCTTGGCCACGGTCACGCTGCCGTCGCCACGGGCCGTGACGTCGATGATCTGATCGTGGAAGTGGATCCCGCGGACCGTGATCGCTGGCCAGTCGGCCGGCAGCCTGGGGCGAACGGTGAATCCATCGACGTCGGGCTCGAATCCGAGAAACCCGTCGAGCATCACGTGTGGCACGAGCAGGCTCTCGAGAAACTCGCGATCGAGCCCCAGGCCGCCGGCCGTACCGCCTCCTTGCATCGTGCCGCGGTCGGGTCGCGCGTAGTAGGAACGGTAACCACCCTCCGCCTGGACCTCCGCGAACCAGCGGAGGATCTCCCGCAGCCTCGCGCCGGCGTCGTCCGCCGATCGGGCCGCCAGCCGGGCCTGGATGTCGAACCCGCTGAATCCGAGCACGGCGCCACCATCCTGCACCTGGCCGCCCCAAGGATTGGCCTCGGGGGTCGTCCACGACCACATGTAGGTCTCCAGATTTCGACGCGTCGTCGATCGCGGCCCAAACCGCCAGTGATAGATGTCGGCTCCTTGCGATGTGTCGCCCTCGACGAGCCGCTGGCCATCGATCCAGTCGAGAATGCTCTCGGCCTGCTCGTTCGAGGCGATGCCGGCGGCGATGGCTTCGAGATTCAGGAACGTGAAGCCATAGTCGTAGGCCTGGCCCGAGCGATCGACCCAGCCGACGAACCGGCCGGTTGCCGGGTTCCAGAACCGCCGGCGGAACTCGTCGCGGATCCCGATCCTGAGCACCCGGAGATCGGCGGCGGAAAACGGCGTCTCGTCGCCCGGCATCGACCACTCGGGATGGGCGGCAATGCCTCGTTCCACTTTTTCGAGCTGCTCCAAGGCCCGCGCCAGCGCCAGGGTGGCGAAGGCATCGTGGCCGCCGAACGGCAGCAGGTCCCAGTAGTTGCTGCCGACGCCGACGCCCGCGTGGATCGTCTTGGAGCCGTCGGCCCCGATCGTCAGCCCGCTGCGGCCGTCGTGGCCGACCCACGGCACCTCGACGTGCCGCTCCTCTCGCACGTCAAACTCATCGAGCGCGAAGCGAACCGCCCGCCGCATCCGGCCGATCGAGGCCCGCAGAAAATCGACATCCCGAGTCCAGAGGAAGTAGTCCGAGGCGCCGTGCACAAAAAGCGCATTCGTCGTGGGGTGCCGGCTGTCGACGGCCGAGATCAGGCTCTTGAACGCGATGCGGGTGTCTTTCGCCGCGTCGATCGTGATTCGGAATCGCGTGAAGGCCCGCCCCTCGTCCGGGATCGGAGGCAGCCGGACGTTGGCATACTGCATGCCGCTGTCAGGCAGCGGCACGGCGACCGATCGCTCCGGCGTCCAGGTGTCGTCGTCGGCGAGTTGCCACTCGAGCCGGGCAGATGCCGCCGCGGCAGGATCCTTTTTCGCCGCGTCCATGGCCGACACGGACCATTCGATCCGCACGAATGGGCAGACGGCCGTCGGACAGAGAAAGGATGGCGTCGTAATCGTCACCGGCGGTTCGGTGACTCGCATCACGAGGCCCTCGGCCTGATCGATGCCCTCCACGTCGGCATGGGCAATGGTCCAGTCCTGCCACGACGTGGTCGGACGGAGTCCCACCGCCTCGACGGCCCACTCGTCGCCCGTCACGGAAAAGTGCCAGCCCACTCCTCCCCCCTGCTGCCAGGTGGGAAACGGCCAGCCCTCGCTGTGGGCCAGGCCGCGGTGCTGCTGCATCGACACATAGCCGTCGCCGTCGATCCGCCGGTCGAGGAATGACTGCCGGTATCGGTCGCGGAAGAGCGGCCCCGTCCAGACGGTTGCCCGCGGCAGCCATGCGTCCCAGAGGGTGCAGGCGACGAACGCATGAGGGAGATGCAACGCGTGCAACTCGTTGATGAGCCGAGCCTCGGGATCCTGGGTGGGCAGAAGGAATCTCGTGGGTACGTCCGGCCGCGGCGGCGCGGAAACCGGCTGCTCCAGCGGCACGGTCAACGGCCAGCCCGGGTATTCCTCAGGCATGCCGCCGCGGACCTCCGCGAAGCGAGGCACGCAATGGAAGGTGATCGTCTCCGCCGGAAAATCCCAGTCGGCCGTCCCGAAGCCATCGCCCCGCTGCTGCTCATCGGAGGTGTCGCCAGGGTTGGCATAGGCCATCATCGTGATCCGGTTGCCGAGGCCGTCTTCGTAGTCGCCCGTCCACGGCAGCGGGCTGCCCGCGATCGGCCCGGCACCAGGCAACTCGTTCTCCGGATGCCACCAGCGGCCGTAGATCGTGTTCACGATCGCCGGCGCCGTAAACGCCCAGGGCCCGTCGCGAGAGGCATCGATGCCGTGCTGGACGACGACGGCGAGGTGTTGGTCGCCGCAGAGATGCACGGCGCCGGCCCGCTTGATGATCCGCAACGCCGCATTGCGGCCCGACTGTGGCCAGCCGTTACAGTCGAGGTCGGCGATCAGTCGCTCGTCAGGATTTCCGTGCATGTGCACCGCGCCACAGAAGGCCGTCTGCGACAGCACCGCCTTGGCCCGCACGCCGGCGGTGTCGCGCGACCAGCGGTCGAGCCAGGCGAGCTGCCGTGGCCCGAGAAGCTCGAGCCCTTCGAGATCGATCGCGCGGCGATCGTAGGCAGGATCGGTGATGTGGTCGGGACGCGGCCCGAGTTGGGGGATGGTTCCCGCGGGGCCCGTCTTGAACTTGCGGTCTTCGAGAATCGCCAGATCGAGTCCGCCGAGCAGGAGCCGGGTGAAGTAGACGGGGATGCCCTGCTCGACCGGCCGCGGATCGACCGGATCAGGCAGGTGCCATGTCTGCTGCCGCTGCAGCATGCTGACGTAGGCGGCGGGATAGTAGTAGCCGCCATCCGTGCCGTTTTTCTCGAGGGCCCGCCGGCCGCCGGCTCCCCAGAGGTTTGGATGGCCCACGTCGTGATCGTCCGGAATCGTCACCGTGGGCCGGTCCCGCAAGACGTCGCGAAACTGGAGGCCGAACTCGATCCAGCCGACCGTATGCTGCGTGTGACGATAGGTCTGGTCACCCGCAAAGAAGAGAAGATCAGGATCGGCCGCCCTGAGGTTGGCGACGAGTTCGTCCCGCGAGCCGATTGTGTTCGAGGAGTTGCAGCTGAGCACCGCCACGCACAGCCGCTCCTTGTCGGACGGATCGCGGCGGATGCTGCCGGTGAACACCGCCCGCTCACCGTGCCTCACGCGGTAGGGCACCGTCTGGGTTGCGTCCCAGCCGTCCACGCGAAAGTGTACGTCCCAGCCGGGATAGAGCACGCTGGCCCGGGCCACTTCCTCCCACCCCGCGCCGCGATCGATATCGAGCCGCGCCTCCATCGGCTCGCCAGGCTTCAGCGGAAACAGCTGGGCGGTGAGTTTGAGGGTGGCGGGGCCGGCCGCGGGCCGGACGTCGACGGTATAGACCGCAAAGGCGATCACGTCGGTACGGGGAACATCAAGCGGAAACGGTCGCGGCGCCTCAGCGCCGCGACGGCCGTCCCCTGGCATCGCCCGGGCCTCCGTCCACCAGTCGCCGGTGGCCCAGCCGTCGAGCAGCGGGAAGTCGTGGCCGAAGGGCTCCGGATCCGGCGCTCGTGGCACCACTTCGATCGCGGCCGCCGGGGCCGCGTCCGTCGCGACTGCGGCTAGCGCGATGGCCGTCAGCAGGGGGCTGATCACGGTAGGCCAGCGAGTCAGGCGACGATTCGACGCGACAGCCACGGCGGTCATGGCTGGTTATCCACGGGGAATCGTCGGCCGATGAACGCGTCGTAGATCCAGCCGCCGAGAGTGCCTCCGATCAAGGGCGCGACGATCGGCACCCACCACCAGTGATGGCCGGCACGGAACACATCGGTGCCCCAGCCGGCGATCGCGGTGAACAGCCGTGGTCCGAAATCCCGCGCGGGGTTGATGGCGTAGCCGGTGTTCGCGCCGAAGGAGACACCGATCGTCAGCACCAAGAGCCCCACCACGATCGGTCCGAGGCCCGCTGGAGGAGCCGCGTTGCGGCGATCCGACACGGCGAAGATCACCCCCACGAGCAGAGCGGTGCCGACGACTTGATCGACGAAGCCACCCCAGATGCTCAGGTAGGGCTGCGGATAGGTCGCCCAAATGCCGGCGGTACCCTCAGGTCCGAGCACCTGGCGAACGCCGCCGTCAAACGCCTGCAACGCCTCGTAGTAGGTCACATACACCACGGCTGACGCGAGGAAGGCGGCCACCATCTGCGCCGCGATGTAGCCCGGTACCTTCCGCCAGTCGAAGCCGCGATGGACGGCCAGCGCGAGTGTCACGGCGGGATTGAGATGCGCCCCCGACACACCGCCGGCGACATACACGCCAAACACGACGGCGAGCCCCCAGCCCAGGTTGATGGAGAGGTAGTCGCCGTGGCTCTCACCACTCAGCACGACTTGTGCGACGACACCGACTCCGAACATGATGAGCACGAACGTGCCCAGCAACTCGGCAAGCAGTTCGCGGCCCAGGGAATCCGACTCATGACTCTCGTCGTGCCCCACACGCATGCTCCCGAGAAAAGAATGACGCGACGCATCGCAGCCGCTTGCCGGATCGAAAGTATATCGCTGGAGCGGCTCGCCGATCGCCGGGGCCTTGCGACAATCAAACGATGTTTGCGTGTTTTGCGGGCGACCATTGTTTTGACCGCGGCTTGTTTCATCTTTCCGGTGGCTGCGTCGGCCGTCGCGGCACCGCCGACTCGCCCCAACGTGCTGTTCATCGCGGTCGATGATCTGCGGCCGATGCTGGGCTGCTACGGCGATCCGTCCGTCCAGTCGCCGCACATCGACCGCCTGGCCGCCTCGGGCGTGCGATTCGAGCGGGCCTATTGCCAGTTTGCGCTCTGCAATCCGTCGCGATCGTCGTTGCTCGCCGGCCGCCGGCCGGAGACGCTCGGCGTCTTCACGCTCGCCAAGTTCCTCCGCGACGGCAACCCCGACGTGATTACCCTACCCGAGCATTTCCGCTCGCATGGGTACGAGACGCGGAGTTACGGGAAGATCTTCCACGTGACCAACGGCAATCACGATGACGAGCGGTCGTGGAGCGTGCCGCCGTGGCCACCGCGGAAGGCTGCCCGCCCCGCTGGTCCGGAGCCTGCCGCGCCGGTTGACGAGACGAGCGATCACTCGAATGACGATCCTTCTGCGGCTCCCGACGTGGCCGACGACGAACTCGCCGACGGCCGCACCGCCGCGAAGGCGATCGAGGCGCTCGAAGACCTTCAGGACAAACCGTTTTTTCTCGCCGTCGGATTTCACAAGCCTCACCTGCCGTTCATCGCCCCGCAGCGTTACTGGGATCGGTACGACCCCGCCGGCTTCTCGCTGCCCCCCAACACCACGCTGCCCGAGAACGCCCCCGCTTGTGCCAGCAACGACTCGGCGGAACTCCGGCGGTACAAGGGCATCCCCAAGCAGGGCGCACCGGTGACGGAGGCCGAGTCGCTGCGGCTGATCCACGGGTATCACGCCTGCGTCAGCTACACCGACGCCCAGGTTGGCCGGCTTCTCGACGCCGTTGAGCGGCTCGGGCTGGCGGAGTCCACGGTGGTCGTGCTCTGGGGCGATCATGGATATCACCTCGCCGACCAGGGCACATGGACGAAGCGGACGGCTTGGGAGATCGCCACGCGGGTGCCGCTCGTGATCCGGGCCCCCGGCCGTGCGGCCGGGCATGACCGGGTCGATGCGGTGGTCGAACTGCTCGACATCTATCCGACGCTCGTGGACCTCTGCGGCCTCGAACCGCCGCCGAAGCTCGAGGGCCGCAGCCTCGTTCCGCTGCTGGCGGATGCGGCCGCCGAGTGGCCGAATCTCGCCCGCAGCCTGATCGTGAAGCAGATGCCGGAAGCCGGGGGACGAGTCGAGGGCCGCGCCGTTCGCACGCCGCGGTATCGCTGGATCGAGTGGTCCGGTCGTGCGCTCGCCGAACCTGCGCAGGAACTCTACGACCATGACGTCGATCCCTTGGAAACCCGCAACATCGCCGGCAGCGGCGAGGGCGTGAGGGTCATCGGCGAGCTTCGCGAGCGGCTCGCTAATGACGCCGCTGCCGTCCTACTGCTGCCCACGGCGGCCCGGCGGAAGATCATGGCCAATGGACTTGCCCCCGAGGCCGCCGCGCCGGCGATGTCGGTGCCGCCGGGCTTCTCGGTGAAGCTCCTCGCCGCCGAGCCCGACGTGTGCCAGCCGATCGCAATGTGCTTCGACGACCGCGGCCGGCTGTGGGTGGCTGAAGCCTATTCGTATCCGCGGCGCGTCGATGCCAATGATGCACGCGACCGGATTCTGATTTTCGAGGATACCGACGGCGATCATGCCTTCGACTCGCGGAAGGTGTTCAAGGAGGGGTTGAATCTCGTGAGCGGCCTCGAGGTCGGCTTCGGAGGTGTCTGGGTGGGCGCGGCCCCCGAACTGCTCTTCATTCCCGATGCCGACGGCGACGACGTGCCCGACGCCGAGCCGCGGGTGCTGCTCGACGGCTGGGGCTGGCAGGACACGCACGAGACGCTCAATGCCTTCACATGGGGGCCCGATGGCTGGCTCTACGGCTGCCACGGCGTGTTCACCCATTCCGCCGTGGCCGCGCCGGGAACGCCCGATGACGAGCGGACGAAGCTCAATGCCGGCATTTGGCGATATCACCCGACGCGGCATCGCTTCGAGGTCTTCGCGGAAGGAACGAGCAATCCCTGGGGTATCGATCTCAACCAGTTCGGGCATGCGTTCGAGACGGCCTGCGTCATTCCGCACCTCTATCACGTGATCCAGGGCGGGCGATACCAGCGGCAGGCCGGCCAGCACTTCAATCCTTGGACATTCGACGACATCAAGACGGTGGCCCGCCACAGGCACTGGGTCGGGGGGCAATGGACGCCGGAAGACCGCGACCGCTCCGACGCGATCGGTGGCGGGCATGCGCACGCCGGGGCCTGCTTCTACCTCGGCGGGGCGTGGCCCGAGAAGCACCGCGGGAAGCTGTTCATGAACAACATCCACGGCGCCCGGCTCAACGAAGACCGGGTCACGTCCCAGGGTTCAGGCTACGTCGGTGACGGCGAGCCCGACTTCCTGTTCGCCAACGATGCCTGGTCGCAGTTCATCTCGCTGCAGGTCGGCCCCGACGGCCAGATGGTGATCCTCGACTGGTATGACCGAAACCAGTGCCACCACGGCGACGACGCCGGCACGCGACGGCTGCTTGAGACGAGGCTCGCCGCGGCGGCCACGGTGGAGAAACGGCTTCGCGTAATCTGGGCGCTGCACGCCATCGGGCCGCTCGACGAGCGGGTCATCGCGGGTCTCCTCGACGATCCGGAGCCCTTGGTGCGGAGTTGGGCGATCCAGCTGGCTGCCGAGGTGGAGCCCGTTCCGGAGGCCCTGCTCGGCCGCTTCGCGTCGCTGGCCGCCACCGATCCCGCTCCCGTGGTGCGGCTTGCCCTTTGCTCGGCGGCGCAACGACTGTCGCTGGCGGGCCGCGACTATCAGACCACCACGGTGCTCACGACCGATGGCCGATCGATCGCGGGCATCGTGTGGTCAGCGAGACGCCCACGAGCGTCACGCTTCAGACCCCGACGGAACGGGTGACGATTCCCCATGCCGATATCGACCAGCGCGTGCTCTCGCCGCAGTCGTTGATGCCCGAGAACCAGCTCGCGCAACTGGCCCCCGAGGCTGCCCGCGATCTGATCGCCTACCTGCGCCACCCCGAGCAACTGCCTTTTCCAGCCGAGGGTCCTGCCGTCGACAAAAAGTGAGCGGTTCCCACACGACCGACGGCTGGTGACTTGATTTCATAAAAAAGCCACGTGCATTCGTAATGCCGATGGGCCGACAATCATCGGGCATCGACTAAGGATAAGTGCTCGTGCCGTCGTCTCAAATGTCGCGTGCGACTGACGTGATTCGGACAACGTTGATGGCGTCGATGTGACCGCCGCACCGAGAGCATCAGGCGAGATCGTCGCGGTCAGATTCAGATGTAAGTGTTGATCACGTTCTCGAAGAGTTCCTGACGGCCGCTTGTGCAGGCGGCCGACTCGCCCTTGGCGAGCATCTCCTTCTCGAGCGACGCGAGGCTTTCGGTGCCGGCCTCGATCTTCTTGCCGAGCGGACCCGACCACGACGCATACCGCTCGTCGACGAGTTTCTGGATGGCGCCATCAGCCCGCATCGCGGCGGCGATCTTCAGACCCCTGGCGAAGGCGTCCATGCCGCCGATGTGGGCATGGAAGAGATCGACCGGCTCGAAGCTCTCGCGGCGGACCTTGGCGTCGAAGTTGATCCCGCCGGGGGCCAGCCCGCCGTACTTCAGGATCGAATACATGATCTGGGTCGTGAGGTAGATGTTGGTCGGGAACTGGTCGGTGTCCCAGCCCACGAGCGTGTCGCCCGTGTTGGCGTCGATCGACCCCAGAAATCCCTGCATGCCGGCGTATTCCAGCTCGTGCTGCATCTCGTGGCCGGCGAGCGTGGCGTGGTTGGTCTCGATGTTCATCTTGACGTGCTTCTCGAGGCCGTACGACCTGAGGAAGTTGATGCAGGTGGCCGAATCGAAGTCGTACTGATGCTTCATCGGCTCACGCGGTTTGGGCTCGAAGTAGAACTGGCCCGTAAAGCCGATCTCCTTCGCGTATTCCACGGCCATGTGCATGAAGGTGGCGAGGTGGTCGACCTCCCGCTTCATGTCGGTGTTCCACAGGCACTGGTAGCCTTCGCGGCCGCCCCAGAACACGTAGCCGGCGCCGCCGAGGCGGTGGGTGATCTCCAGCGCCTTCTTCACCTGCGCGGCGGCGTAGGCGAACGATTCGACGTTGGGGCTGGTGGCGGCTCCGTGGACGTAGCGGGGGTTGGAGAACAGGTTGGCGGTGCCCCAGAGCAGCTTGATACCGGTCCGCTGCTGATGCTTCAGGAGCGCGTCGGCGACCGTGTCGAAATGCTTGTTGCTCTCGGCGAGCGAGGCTCCCTCGGGAGCCACGTCGCGATCGTGAAAGCAATAGAACTCGCAGCCGAGTTTCTCCAGAAACTCGAAGGCCACGTCGACCCGATTCACGGCGTTCGTCACGGCATCGCCGTCCTTCTCCCACGGGCGGATCATCGTGCCCGGTCCGAAGGGATCGCTGCCGGTGCCGCGGAAGGCATGCCAGTAGGAGACGGCGAAGCGGAGGTGCTCCCGCATCGGCTTGCCTTCAACGAGCGCGTCGGCGTCGTAGTGGCGGAAGGCCAGCATGTTCTTCGATGCCGGGCCCTCGTAGCGAATCCTGCCGATGCCTGCGAACGCCTCTGCCGTGCCTGCCATGGGTGTTCTCCTTCAATCGTCTTCGTTCGACGCTCTTTCGTCGCGGGGCGGACCGACCGCCGCGGGCCCAAGGTATAGCGGGATTCGGTCGACCTGTCTTCACCCGCCGCGGCGGGTGGTGGCGCGGGCGAGCAGCCGCCGGCCCCAGTCAGGAAACCATTCGATCAAGCCGGCCAGCAGGCCCACCTTTCTCGGCACCACGAGTTCGCTGGTGCCGCGGCGGCAGGCCTCGAGCACCATCGCGGCAAGCCGGTCGGGGTCGAGTGGCCTGAGGCTCGTGGTGCCTCCCGGGGCGATCGCCTCCGGAGGCAATCCGGCAGCCCGAGCCTCCTCGGCATAGCGGCTGGCCGCGCGATCGGCGGCCGGGTCGTCGGGATGGCGTCGGATCGGTCCTGGCGAGACGAGCAGCACGTGGCCGCCCCGCGGGGTCAGTTCGAGCCGCACCGCATCCGCAAAGGCCGCCAGCGCCGACTTCGCGACGCTGTAGGGGCCCATGAAGGGCATCACGATCTTGCCGGCGAGGCTACCGATGAACACGATGTGGCCGCGGGCGGCGGCGACGTCGTCGGCCACGGCCCGAGTGATTTCGGTCGCGGCGAAAAGGTTGGCCGTGAGGTAGTCGCGGAGCAGGTCGTCGTCGGCGTCGAGGATGCGGGCCCGGCCCGACCGGCCGACACAACAGAAGAGGTCGTCGATCCCGCCGAGCAGCCGCAGTGCCTCGCCGGCAACGCGGTTGCCCTCCCCTGCCCGGCCGAGGTCGGCCGTGAGTCCGTGCAGGGCGGCGGTCGACTCGCCAGCCCGCTCGCAGGCCTCGAGCGCGCGTCGCACGCCCTCGGCCGACCGGCCCACGATCAGCACGCGGCCACCGGCCCGCGCGAGGTGACGAGCGAGCACCAAGCCGAATCCGGCCGTGCCGCCCGCCACGATCATCCGTCGATCACGCCACATCGCCACACCTCGTGGGGGAAGTGTACCCGGCAGACCATTCGATCCGCACACAATCCTCACGAATGGTCGGTAGCCTTCCGGCCAATCACAGGTTTTTCGCAACGGACTCCACGGCATGACGATCGACCAGCAGTGGAAGCGGCAGCATGGTAAGGCTCCTGTGGCCACCGCGTGCGTCAGGCGGTTCGCGCGGTGCGGAGTGGTGGAGCCGATGGCTTGCCTTTCGCAGCCATGACGGACCGTGGATTGGTAATGCCCGAGCGGCTCGAGCGTCGGTGGGCGCCGGCGGCGGTACCGTTCACGGTCGCCGTGCTGCCGGACACGCAGTTCTATTCCCAAACCTACCCCGACACCTTCAAGGCCCAGGCACGCTGGGTGGTCGCTAATCGTTCGGCCGAGGCCATCGCCTTTGTCAGCCACCTCGGTGACATCGTGCAGACCGGGTCGAGCGGTGCGCAGTGGGTCAACGCCGATGCGGCGATGGACATCCTCGACGGCAATCTCGCCGCGAGCCCCGATGGTCTGGTTCCGTATTCCGCCTCGATCGGCAATCACGACTACCGCACGATGTACACCAAGCCCAATGGGGCGGCGCTCTACGAGCAGTATTTTTCTTCGGCCCGCTATCGCGGCCGAAGTTGGTACCTGGAGGAGTCGGGGAGGCTCGGCGGGCACGCGCACCTGTTCACTGCCGGCGGCTACCGGTTCCTGCACCTCACCTTCCAGTTTGAGCCGCTCGACAGCGACCTCGCGTGGGCCCAGCAGGTGATCGCCCGCCACCCTGGAGTGCCCACGATCATCTCCACGCACTCGTATCTCAGTCCCTCGCGGAAGGCGAGAATGTCCTCACTCAATGGCGACGGGGGCTTTGCGGGTGATCCGAGCAATACCGGCGAGCAAGTGTTTCAGAAGTTGATCCGCCCCAACCCGCAGATCATCCTCGTGATGAACGGCCACTTCTCGGGCGAATACCACCAGACGTCGCTGAACGCGCTGGGACAACCTGTCCATGAAATGGTCGCCGACTATCAGAGCCGCGACAACGGTGGCGACGGCTGGATGAACCTGCTGCGGTTCGATGTCCACGCCGGCACGATCGCGGTGCGGACGTTCAACGCGCTCTCCGGGGCTTACGAGACCGACGCCGACAGCCAGTTCACATTCGCGGTCGATTTTCGCGGGCGATTCGGTCCTGCGGCGGTGGTGGATGTGGGCACCAGCGTGTTTCAGCAGGGGCGGGTGAGTGGCGGAGCGATCTATGCCGGCGTGACGGACACCCAACTGCGTCAGGCTCAGCCCACCACGGCCTTCGCCACGGCGACATCCTTGTTGGTCGATGCGGCCGACTCGGCGCAAGCCAATGCCAGTCAGGTGCTGCTGCGGTTCAATGCGGTCGTCGGCACCGGGGCGGGCCAGATTCCTGTCGGAGCCCGGATCGTCTCGGCCAGGCTCAGGGTCAACTCGACCAACCCAGGGGCGGGCGGCCGTTTGCACCGGCTGCTCGGCCCCTGGTCGACCACCGCGACGTGGAACTCGCTGGCGAGCGGCGTTCAGCCCGACGGTCGCGAGGCGAGCGGTGGGTTTGGATCGCAGGCCGGTTCGGCGTTTCGCACGCCGCTGGTGCCGGTGGTCTCGGGGCTCACCATCGACGTCACCGCCGACGTGCAGGCATGGACGAATGGCGCCGCCAACCTAGGCTGGGCGATCCTGCCCTGGAATGCGGGTACGGATGGCTGGGCGTTTTCCTCGTCGGAGGCCTCCGCGATCGATGATCGGCCGCGACTCGAGGTTGATTGGGTGCGATCCTCGGCCTCGGTAGCGACGTTTCAGCAGGGCATCGCCGGATATGCGGCCGCGGTCGACACGATGCTCTCGCAGCCGCGGCCTGCCGGAGGTTTTTCCGCGTCGGCCGTGGTCTGGTCCGGTTCGGCACCGGGCCAGCAGCAGGTTGCGCTTCTGCGGTTTGACAGCCTGATCGGGCTGGGACCCGGCCAGGTGCCTCCAGGGGCCGTGATCGAGTCGGCGCGGCTGGTGCTGACGACACCGTCGAGCATCTCGGCCGCGGCCGGCGGCGGCAGCAGCCTCGTGCGGCTCCGCAAGCCCTTTGCATCGTCATCCACCTGGACGAACGCGTTTGGTGGGAACGGCATTCAACCCGATGGTATCGAGGCGGAACTGGCGGCGGATCGCGTGATCGGAAACGTGGCCGAGGGTATCGCCTCGTTCGACGTCACCGCGTCGGTTCAGGCATGGGCCAGTGGCACGGCGAACCATGGTTGGGCGATCCGCGGAGGATCGACCGATGCATGGGGCTTCGCCAGCGGCGAGGCCGTGGCGATCGGTGAACGGCCCCGGCTCGCCGTGGTGTGGCGGCCGGCGGCGACCGCTTCCGTGAGTGCGGCGGCCCGCCAGATGCTGACGGCCGCATTCGCTCTCATTGCCGCCGGCGAACCGGTCACGACATCCGGCCCGCTCATGAAGCGCTCACCGATTTCTTATCGAATCCTCACGCCGCGCTGATGCGCCGCTGACGTTTCGGGGTGATAACCCGGGCCGCCGGAGCCACGGCAGGCTTCGGGGACTGAACCCCGGCAGGATGCAGCGTGTCGAATCAAGCAGGAAGCACAGCGGCATCAGGAGCGTCGGCGTGGGTCTGCTCGTTCGCCGCCGCCGCGTGTGTGTGCGTGCTGGCGACGGTGATCGTGGGATGCGGCTCCGACAGGCTGTCCACGATTCCCGTACGCGGTGCAGTGCGTGTGGACGGGAAGCCTGCGGCGGGAGTGCAGGTGGTCCTCCACCCGGTACCGACCGACGACAGTCGTCTCGCGAAGCTTCGGCCCACCGGCCGGACCTCGTCCGATGGCACATTCATGGTGGGAACCTACGAGATGGCCGACGGGGCGCCCGCGGCCGATTACCGGATCACGGCTGAGTGGTTCGGCGGCGGGCCCGAGACCACGACGAGCACGTCCGAGGATCCGGAGTCGGTCTCGAACGGCACCGAGTCGGATCGTCTGAAGGGACGGTTTGCCAACCCAGAAACATCCGGCCTGAAGGCGACGATCAGCCAAACGGCCTCCGACATTCCCCCGCTCGAACTCACCACGCGGTCGGTCAAGCCGCCTTCGTGATGATGCCAGGGCTCACGCCACGGTCTCCCCGCCTCCCCGCCCGCCATTTCGTCCTCCCACACAGGATGTCCCATGACACTCTTCCGGCGCCAGGGGTTTTTCCCGCTGGTTCTCCTTCTGACGCCCGCCGTCGCCATGGCCCAGTCCGTGACCACGTCCTCGGTCACGTTCCAGCAGGGAACGGGCAGCTATGGTGGCGCGTCTGACCGGCTCATCAATATGACCGGCGGCACGTCGTCGCGGAGCACCGCTGCGGTGGACGGGTCGAGCAGTGGCGATCTCACCGAGTCGCAGTATTTCCTCACCTTCGGCTCGATCTTCGGCGAGACGGCCGGCCAGATTCCGGCGGGGGCGACGATCCTTGACGCGTCGCTCCGCTTCACGACGGGCGGTGGCGGCAACGATGGCAGCAACGGTTACTTTCTGATGTCGGGGATGCGCGTGCCCTATGTGAGCGGCACGTCGCTCCTGCAGTTCGGCAGCGGCACGGCGGCGCCGGGTTTGAACGGCCCCACCTACGCCAATGGCAACGCGACGATCGGCTATGGCTCGCTCCGGGCTCCAGCGCAGAGCACCGCCTCCACGATCCCGCTCGGCCCCGGCCTCGTGCAGCAGTGGGCCGACGGCACGCTCGCCAACAACGGCATCGTGGTGCAGGCCCAGACGACCGACGCCTGGGTGCTCGGCGGCATCGCCAACGCGACGGTCGCGAGCCGCCCGCAACTCGCGGTGACCTACACCACGCAGCCGACGACTACGGCGTCGCTCAAGCAGGGAGTGGGCGGCTATCAGGGCCTGACCGCCGTGACCATGAATGGCGTGACGGGCGCAACGCTCGACGTCACGGCGGCTTCATCGATCGCGGTCGACGGGCCGACGGGGGGCACGCCGCCGGGCGACGCGGGCAGCCCCGACATTGTCGGCTTCCTGAAGTTCGACGGCGTCGTCGGTTCGGCCGCCGACCAACTGCCCGTGCGGGCGAGCATCGCGAAGAGCTGGCTGGTGCTCACCACCGGCAACTCCTCCAACGACCAGTCGCCCGGCCCCTACACGGTCCATCAGATGCTCACGGCGTGGAGCGGCTCGACGACCTACGCAACGTACGGCACGGGCTCGAGCGGGCCGGTCGCCGGCGTCGACTACGTCGCGACGGCCACCGGCACCTCGAACGCCGTTGCGCAGAACGCCCAGTCGTGGATCGACGTCACGGCGGCCGTGGCGGCGTGGAAAGATGGTGTCACCAACAACGGCCTGCTCGTCAAGGCGGGCACCACCGACGGCTGGGTGTTCGGGGGCGGCGGCAACTCCGACGCCGGCCGCCGGCCGGACCTCCGCACGGCCTACGTGATCGACCCGCTCGTATGGACCAACGCGACCTCCACGGTCTGGGATCGTGGCTCGGCGATCGGCGTCGGCGGCACGCCGAACTGGCAACTGCAGACGGCCGGCACCGCGACCAACTTCATCGATACCGACCGCGTGATCTTTAACGGCAACGCCGCGGGCGAGGGAAGCATGGCGGTGACGATCGCCGAGGCCGTTTCGCCGCAGCGGACGACGATCGACGTCGCCGACCGTGGCTACACCTTCACCGGCGCCGGCCGGATCACAGGCGCGGGCCTGCTCGAGAAGACCGGCACCGGCACGGCGGTGATGGCCATCGACAATGACTTCACCGGCGGCACGACCGTGTCGGCCGGCACGCTGCAACTCGGCAGCGGCGGTGCGGCGGGCTCGCTGGCCGGGGCCATCGCCGTTGCCTCAGGGGCCACGCTCGCCTTCGACCGAACCGGCAGCGTCATGATGACCGGCGTGGTCAGTGGCAGCGGGGCGATCGTGAAGGCAGGGGCGGGCCGCGGTGTCCTCTCGGCGCCGATCGCCTTTGCGGGTTCGGTGTCGGTCTCCGCCGGCACGCTCGTGCTCGGCTCGGGTAGCACGGGGGTCGGCGGCGTCACCGTGGCCGACGGCGCGACCTTCGCCGCCTCGAGCGGCGCCACGGCCACCACCTTCACCACGCCCACGCTCGCACTCGGAGCGGCCGGCTCGACGCTCGGCTTCGAACTCGCGGCCGCGTCGAATCCCTCCGTGCCGCTGCTCACCGTCACGCAGGCCGACGGTCTCACGCTCGGTGGTGGTAGCCAGACGATTGCACTGGTGTCCACGGGCGCCCTCGGCATTGGGCGGTTCACGCTCGTCGACTATGCGGGCACTGGGATCTCGTCGGGCTTCACGCTCGCCCCCCTGCCCCAGCGGCTCTCGGGCAGCCTCGTCTATGACACGACGGCGACGACGATCGACCTCGACATCACGGCCGTCGACACGCTCCGTTGGCAGGGCGGCGAGTCGGCCACGTGGAATACCGGCGTGGCCGTGGACGTGGGCGGCGCCTTCAACTGGGTGCTCGCCTCCACGGGCACGACGGTCACCAACTTCTTCACCGGCGACCAGGTCGGCTTCGACGATTCGGCCGCGAATGGCAGCGTGGCGATCGCGGGCACGGTGTCTCCGGGCGTGATCGCGGTCTCCAACGCCGCGCTCGACTACACGCTTGGCGGCGCCGGTTCGATTGGCGGCTCGGGCATGTTCACCAAGAGCGGAACTGGGAGGCTGATTCTGCTCGTCTCCAACTCGTCGTCAGGGGCCACCAGCGTGTCGGCTGGCACGTTGCAACTCGGTGACGCCTCCACGGCCGTCAACGTGGCGGGTGACGTCGCGGTGGGAGGCGGCACGCTTGATGTTCGCAACGCCCG
>JAUMAF010000025.1:0-6219 GCA_032117045.1 Pirellulales bacterium
GCCGGGCATAGTGCGTGGAGAGTGTGTCCATCCCGGCAATCTACGCCGTCGACATCCCCGAAACGACCGGCCCGTGCCACGAAATTCCCTGAAGAACCGGCCCACGACTGTGGCCGGATGTAGTCGATGCCCTCTTCCGGTCTGTCTTCGAGATGGGCTACCGTGCCGATCCTCGGCCGGCCCGACGCAAACGGAAACCCGCGACTGGCATCGGCGTAGTTGAGCATAGCGATGCCGATCTGCCGCAGATTGCTCTGGCACTGGCTGCGGGTTGCCGCCAGCCGGGCCCGCTGCACCGCCGGCACGAGCAGGCCGACCAGCGTGCCCACGATCGCGATCACGACCAGGAGTTCGACCAGCGTAAAGCCGTGCCCGCTCGCGGCACGTTTCATGATGGCACTGGATCTCATGGCAGATTGATTGACCTCTTTCCGGCCGAGTAACCCACGAAGAGACCCATCTTTCCGAACGGTCGCTCTGAAATCTGGGGCCTAGAACCGACGCTTTACGGACTGCGGCGTGTTGTCGAGTCCGATCGCCGTGAAAACTACCTCTCGAGGTATCTGCCAGGCCGCGACCACCGCCTGGGCCTGCCCACCCAACTGACTCTGGTAGGTGGTGGCGAGATTCACGGCACCGCGTCGGGTCCCGAAAGGACGGAACGTCACCTCGGGCATCGGTGGTTCATCTGTCGAAGGCATGTCATGCGGCATCGACATGCGTCCCATCGACGTGCCTCCTATCGGCATGGCTGCCATCGGCGTGCCTCCCATCGGCATGCTATGGGAACCACCGCCGAGGTCGTTCGTGTTCCACACGGAGACCGTGCCGACATTCCGGCCCCGCTCCGGGGTCGTGACCAGATTCGCGTAGTAGCTGGGCACCGACGAAGGTGCCACGTAGCCAACGGCCACCTTGACGCCATCGCGGGGTCCGCCTGGGGCCACGAACGTGAAGATCCTCGCCGGATCGGCGACGCCGTTAACGATGTCGCGGCCGCTGATCGCGGTGATGATCGGCTCCCGGCCGAACCGTGCCGAAACGATGATGTCGTCGTAGTTGTCGGCGTCAACGTCACCGACGGCCACGTTCACGCCGTTGGGAAACCTGCCGGGCAGCACGCCCTTGAATTCTCGGACCAGCGTGCCGTTGGGGTCGAAGAGGCGGACGTTCGCAGGGCCATTCGCGCGGGAGCCGGCCACGACCCGCACCGCACCATTGGGGCTCACACCGCCCACGGCCAGGCTCACGCCGCCGACGCCAGCCCTGCCGTTGAAGGCAAGGAAGCTGGCCGTGGGCTTGAGCGAACCGTTCTCAT
This sequence comes from Pirellulales bacterium, assembly GCA_032117045.1. Lineage (GTDB taxonomy): Bacteria > Planctomycetota > Planctomycetia > Pirellulales > UBA1268 > QWPN01. The sequence goes on from JAUMAF010000025.1 coordinate 1,319, forward strand.
AAACCTTCACGTGCGAGACTTTTGACCCGGTGCCAAAGGCCATCGTCTCCTTGGTGACGTTGGTCCTCCAATAAGCGTTGATCTCATCGGCTGTGGTGGGAAGCGGGTACGGCAACTCAGCGGGAGTGATCGAGGTGCCGATGCCGGACGCGGTCACCACCGGGCCTGTGTAGTTAGGAAATGCCCGAATGTTCGCCACCTCATTGCCTTTCCCGTTGAGGACCAGCGTCGATGGGGCATCGGTGCCCAGGCCCAGTCGCAGGCCCTCGGTGGCGCCGAACTGGAGCACCGGCGACATCATCCCCTCGTCCTCGTGCTCGAGGATGTGGCAGTGGAAGACGTACTTGCCCGGGAAGTCAAACACCCGGAATCGAATGGTCACGCTCCCGAAGGCCGGCACCATGATCACGTCCAGCGGCGAGACGTAGTTGGCGGCATTGGCATTGGGAAACTTCTTGTCGGGCTCGATCGGGAAGCCGTTGATCTTCGTGACGACGAACACACCCTGGTGGATGTGGAAGGGATGATTGAGCGGGCCGGCATTGAGGATGGTCCACTCCTCGATCGTCCCGATCTCAAGTTGCGGCATGACCCCCTCGCCGAACTTCTTGCCGTTGACGTAGAAGTTGTCGATGTTGATGACCCCGCCCTCCTCCACCTGAGCCAGCTGCTCCAGTGTGAACGTTCGCTGGAAGTCGGGCGTCGCGCTCCAGAGCGGGTCTTCTTGCTGGGAAGCAAACACCGGCGGGGCCGTGGTCACAGCGTCGCCTTCGACGACGATGGTGGCCAGCACGTAGTAGTAGCCCTGGCCGCCTGCGTTGATTCGCGCCTCTTCGCCGCCCCATCCGTCCATGAAGTAGTAGGTGCCCGGGGTCGTGGGGGCGGTGACCGCCAACGACATCCGGTTGCCTGGGCTGAGCACGGTCAGGGCGGAGATGTCGTTCATCCGCAGCTCGTCGGCTCCGAGCGTCGTGGTGTACGGGTGGACGAACGCGCTGTTCCCGTCCCGGGAAAGAATCGTGGCACTCCAAGGGTTTTGCAGATTGTCGTCGGCGATGACGAAGTTCGTGGCACCACGCGCGCCGAACTGGCCCATGTTCCAGACCTGCGTCTCACCGGGGCGGATGCGGATGATCGGATTCATCTGGCCGTTGACCCGCTTCTGCCAGCCTTCGGTGTAGCCGTCACCGTAGTACGAACTGGTGCCAGTGCCCGTCAACATTTTGTACTGGCCATCTGGGGTGATGTTCACCTCCGAGAAAACCAGGTTCACCTGCGTGAGTTCGTCCTTGTACTGCGGCCACGGCTCAAGCGGATTGCCGACCATGATCATGCCGGCCAGACCACCCTCAACCTGCTGCTTGGTCACCTCGTGCACGTGCGGGTGGTACCAGTTAGGCCCCACGGTGTTTTGATAGGTCGCGATCGGGATGTTGACGTCCGCCGTTTCGCCTGGCTTGAAATGGACGAAGACATTATCTCCCTGCCCCTTGTCGGGTGCACGCGATCCGTGGTAGTGGAAGTTGGTCGTGAAGACCGGATCGGAGGGATCGTGGCCAACGGCAAGATCGTTCGTCAGGCGGAGCTTCAGCAAGTCGCCACTGTTGATCTGCAGCATCGTGCCCGGAAAGCCCGCCGGGTACGACGTGCCGTAGGCGTCGAACTGATAGGCCATGGCGTACGAGTTGTAGTCACGGTCTTCATCCGGGAGGCTGCTGTAGACTTGCTGCCCGCCGTACAGGATCGGATTGGAGTTGAAGCCCGCCGTGACCATCCTCACGTTGGCCTCGAGGACGCCATTCTGGCTCCTGATCACGTCCATCGGCCGTAGTTCTGTCTGCTGGGATGCATACGCGGCGCCGGGGAAAATGACGCTCTCCGCCGCCATCACCGCCCGCTGCTCGAGCTGCTCCAGACCAAACTGCCTCCGGGCCCGGCGGACCCCACGGACGGCATGCTTGCGAACGGGAAAAGCCGATCGGAACCAGTTGGGGCGAACCATTGCCAAAGCCTTTCTCTGAAAGAAAAAGCGAGCACTCGCTCTAAGGTAGTGGAGGTTACGTTTTATTTCGGTCGTGGCAAGTTTTTTGCGCATAATTTTCAATTGGGACTCTCGCTCGACCCCAAAACGCCTGCCATTTTGGCCGAAGAGCTGGCCAAAAGCCTTTACAAACGCCTTTAAGAAACGCGGTATCGCGATGAGGGGCTGTGCTGGACCGGATCCAGCCGACAACCCGCCGGGGGAGGCAATCGCGTAATCGCCTAACCAAATAGAGGGCCGAATTCTCCGGGGAAGCCCAGGACCAGAGGCTTTGATCTGTGGGTGCCCGGTTTTTTGTCCCGGCGTTTTTTGCCGATCTTGCCGACGGGCCGTGCGAGACCGGGCACCCGATCTGCCGGCAAGTGCGATCAGCGTTTCCCCGAGCCCGACGTGAGGTAGGCCGCAAGACAGCATGTGATTTCGTGCACCAACGCCGGGATGGTCATCGGCGCGCCGCTGACTTCGTCGTCGTCGAACATCATCTGCTGGGCTAAAGCCGCATACACCAGCCGCCAGGTCACATCGGCCGCGATCGCCGGGTGGGCATGGGCGATCTCGTCGCGGTGGCTCAGCACGAGCGTGTTGAAGATGCTGGCGAACACGGCGTTCGCCCGAATGCCCTGGGCCCGCAGGTTCGGGTCGGCCGAACGGTGGAGAACGAAGAAGCGGGCTGAATTGCGGTATTCCTGCGTGGCGGTGAAGACGTGCGAGAGGAACACCTCGATCGCGCCTGCCAGGGTTTTTTCGTTGCCGGCTGCTGCGACCGCCACGTGCGCCGCGCCTCCGAGCCGCAAGAGAAACCGCTCGTGCATTGCTTGGAGCAGGCCGTCGCGGTCGCCGAACCGGTTGTAGAAGCTCCCGACCGATGTTTCCGCGCGATTGACGACGGCTTCCACAGTGAGGGCGGCATCCCCGCCCTCTGCAAAAATGACCTCGGCTGCGTCAAGCATTTTGGCCATCGAACGAGCGCTGCGGTCTTGCTGAGGTTTACGAGCCATGGTCATCCACAATGCGTTATCTGTGAGGCGGTCCTGCCCGCGTCCTTGGGGCGAACGGTAGCAGGGTGGGCAGTCGCGCCCAACACGGCTTCGTCATCATAATTCGTGGGGAAGAAGAGATGGTCGCATGCTCGCCGGTCAGCCCGCGGCGTCGAGACGAAATCGGCCGTGGCGACAGCGGCCATGCCGTATGACGAGCGAAAATGGCGGCGGTTGCCGTTGATGACGGGATCTCCGGGGCGAACGAGTCGGAGGCCGTGGGGTTACCCGTAGACGTCAGACTCTGCCACCGCTTCTGGCTCGGCGGAGGGGCCCGGGCAACCTTTGATCGTCCCGGAATCTCCGACCGGGCTGGTTCCACCGCGATGGTCGATGATCGTGCGCATTCACACGCGAGAGAACGGACCGGATGTGAAGGTGGCTCGGATTCCTGGCCGTTGCCATGGCCTTCGCCGGAACGCCGACATCGGCCCGTGCCGCTGACCCCTTCACCGATCAGGAGTCTCGACGCTGGCATGTGTCGGGCATCGTGGGCGGCTCGTTCATGACGCTGGCGAGCGGTGGCGAAAACACGCGAGCCCCGGCGGCCAACACCGGCAGTGCGACCGGCGGCGCCTTCACCGGCGGCGGCGGATACCGGCTCTCCGTCAACGATCAGATCTATGCGAGTGGATACGACCGGGTGGCCGAGTTCGCCTGGCAAGCCGGCGGCGGACTCATATGGAATGCGTCGGACCGGCTCCATCGGCTGCGATGTGCCCAGCTATTTTCAGAGTCTCAAGCACCTCCTGCGGTATCGCGCCCGGCCGTCCTTCGCGCTCGAGCGGCTCTCCGTGATCCGCGGCGCCGACGGTCGTATCCGCTACGCGATGCCCCGGCACAAGGCCGCCAACTGGGTCGGCCCTGGCCGCGGGCGGAAGTCCACGCGGACCTGCGCGCACGGCTTGGTCGAGCTCTCGCCGTTTGAGTTCCTGGATCGGCTCGCCGATCTGATCCCGCAGCCGCGCAAGCACCGGCACAGGTATCACGGCGTGTTTGCGTCGAATCACCTGCTGCGGCCGTCCGTCACGGCACTGGCGATCCCGCCTCAGAGGAGACTGCCGGCAGGAGTCGGCTTCCTTCGAACCGGAGGTTCGCAAGCGGACGACGGCCAGGATGGCTTCGCTCGCGTGAACCCAGCTCCTCACACACCTCGGCCAACCGCTCGCACCGCCGCCAATCTCGCCAGCTCGCGGGCCGCCCACCGACTGGGACGAACTCGTCCGGGCCCATGACGATCGCGACGACTTTCAGGGACGGATAGACGAGCTGCCCGCAATCGACATCCACTCGCTGTGAGGCGGGCGTCGCCAACCGACTGGTGCCCGGCTGCGGAGAACGTCTGCGCCCGTCGCGAAGAACTACGATGCCGGAGTGCGCCGCAGCCTGGGAATCCCCGCGACCACCGGCCCGGCACGCACCAGTCAGCGACCAGCCCGGGTCCGCACGCGACTCACCGAGCGCAAAACTGCGGCGGACGTGCCATTGGCCGGGCTATCCTTCGCGAGTCCAGTCGTTTGGATAATCTTGAAATGCGAGCCGCTGATCAGACTCGTTATCCGACGTAGGATGAGGAAGGCATGCTCCGGCCCACTGTTTGGAAGCCCTCGAAAGCTGTCGTCTTCGCCTGGCTCCTGTGCATGCTCATGCTGGGCGGTGAGTTCCTTGCCGGCGAGGTCGGGAACCCGATGTCGCTCGTATTCTATTGTTTCCTCCCGGCCGCGTTGTGGATGATCGCCCTGGAACAGCAACGCGACGCACGGGAGATCGCCGCGCTGAAAGCCCGCGTTGATCAACTCGAAGAAGCGCGCCCCGCCTTGGCC
>JAUMAF010000026.1:0-1661 GCA_032117045.1 Pirellulales bacterium
ATCGTCTCGAGATACCGCCGGTCGAAGCCGTCGAGGCCAAGCTCGTCGATGCCCTGCATTTCAAGGGCCGTCCGCGCGATCCCCACGTTCATCAGGCCCTCGGCCCGGCTCGTGGAGAAGTCGCGGATCCACCGCAGCCGGTTGTTGGCCAGCCGGGGAGTGCCGCGGCTGCGTCTGGCAACCTCGTCGGCCGTCTCGTCGTCCATCGGCATGGAGAGCTTGCCTGCCGAGCGGTGCACGATCGCGGCGAGCTCGGCCGGCGAGTAATAGTCGAGGTGTTCGCGAACCACGAACCGGTCGCGAAGGGGGGCCGAGATCAGGCCGGCCCGCGTGGTCGCCCCCACGAGCGTGAACGGCCGCAGCGGCATGTTGATGGTGCGAGCGGCCACGCCATCGCCGAGCGTGATGTCGATCCGGAAATCCTCCATCGCCGGATACAGAAACTCCTCCACCGCGATCGGCAGCCGGTGGATCTCGTCGATGAACAGGACGGAGCCCTCCGAGCAGTTCGTGAGATAGGGCAGCAGATCCTTCGGGGCCGCGAGGGCCGCGCCGCTGGCGATCTGGATCGTGGTGCCGAGCTCCCGCGGGATGCAGGTGGCAAACGTCGTCTTGCCGAGGCCGGGAGGGCCGTCGAGGAGGATGTGCCCGAGCGTCTCGCCCCGCTTGCGGGCGGCATCGATGGCGATCATGAGCCGCTCGTGAACGGCCCGCTGACCGATCATCTCCTCCATCCGCTGCGGCCGCAGCGCGCGGTCCTCCGGCGGCGGCTCCTCGGGGGCCTGAATGCTGGGCTGGCGAAATGATTCCATGCTGTTCACCGGTTCACAGGGTAGCGAATTCACCCCGCGGGCGTACAAGCCGACTGGCCGTCAGGCCGCGGGCCATCACCGCGGCTTGTGGATCTGCCGGTAGATCGACTCGAGCGCCTCCTGGACGTCTTTCGGCTTCTTCTTCTCGGCCCGGAGCACGTCCACGAGGCGGCGGGCGTCCGAATCGGAGTGGCCAAGCGAGCGGAGCACCTCGAAGGTCTCGCTGAAGACGTCCCCCACTCCGGCAGCCGCCTCGCCGGGGGCTTCGCGGGCGATCAGGAGCGCGAACTTCGGCATCCGGCGGCGGAGCTTCGCGATCATTCGTTCGGCGGTGGCCGCGCCGATGCCCGGCAGCGTGGCGAGGGCTTTGGCATCTTGCTCGTCGATCGCGGCGGCGATCTCGCCCACGGGGCGGATGATCGCGCGGAGGGCTTTGCGAACACCCACGCCGTCAACTTCGCAGATGAGGTCGAAAAACTCCCGCTCGACCTCGGAGAGGAAGCCGACGATCCGAGGCACGAGATTGCCGCGGCCGGGAGTGCCCTCCAGAAACTCCATGGTGTGGAGCGTGACGGCCTGGCCGATCTTCGTCTGCAGGCTGCGGCGGACGAGCTCGGTGACGAGCACCTCGTGCACCACCGGGCCCACGGTGAGTTCGATGCGGTTGCCCGTGTGGTCGATGCGGTCGAGGGTGCCGGAGATCTTCGTGATCATGTCGTGCGGTCAGCCGTCAGGCGCGGCTGCTCCTGATGCGGGTGACGCCGGTGCCGAAGAAGAGCGGCCGCAGGCGGAGGTGGTAATCGGTGAGGGCCACGGCCAGGGCGTCGGCCGCGTCGGCCGGTTCGGGCT